>DWWJ01000156.1 GCA_019119795.1 Candidatus Intestinimonas pullistercoris | reverse complement strand
ATGCCCTGGAGCTGTGTACCGGAGATGAGGCCCTCTCCCGGAGCTACGCCCCCAGCCTCTCGGCTACACTGGAGAGCCTGTCCCTGTTCGTGGAGGCCATTGGACAGGGGTGGGACGCGGCGGCCGCCCGGGCGGAGATCGCCTTTCCCCGGCTGGGAGCGGTGCGAAACTGCGGGGACCCGGAGGCCCAGTCCCAGATCAAGGCCCTGCGGGAGAAGTGCAAAAAACGGATGGCCAAGGTGGGGGACCTTCTCCTGGACTCCAGTGAGCACCTGCTGGAGGACATGCGGGCGGTGCATCCGGCGGTGCGGGGGCTCTTCGCCCTGGTCCGGGACTTCGACCGGGCCTATGCCGCCCTGAAGCGCCAGCGGGGCTACCTGGATTTCTCCGACCTGGAGCATATGGCCGTGGGGCTGCTATACGACAGCGCGGGGGAGCCCTCCGAGCTGGCGGAGACGGTGTCGGCCCGCTTTGCCGAGGTGATGGTGGACGAGTATCAGGACACCAACGAGGTACAAAACGCCATCTTTCAGGCCGTCTCCCAGCAGGGGCGGAAGCTCTTCATGGTGGGGGATGTCAAGCAGTCCATCTACCGGTTCCGGCTGGCCGACCCCACGATTTTTCTGGAGAAATACCGCACCTTCCGGCCCGCCGGGCAGGCGGCGGAGGGGGAGCCCCGGCGGGTCCTGCTCACCCGGAACTTCCGCTCCCGCCCCCAGGTGCTGGAGGGCGCCAATTTCCTCTTTCGAAGCCTGATGTCCCGGGAATTCGGGGAGATGGACTACACATCCGATGAGGCCCTCTATCCGGGAGCATCCTTTCCGGAGGGGGAGGGCTACGCCGTAGAGCTGGATGTCCTGGACCTCTCTGATGGAGGCGGCGGAGAGGACGAAGCAGGGGAGAAGGCCTCCAGGGACCTGCTGGAGGCCCGGTTCACCGCCCGGCGAATTCGGGCGATGCTGGACGACGGCTTCCAGGTCACGGACCGGGACGGCGGCCTGCGGCGGGCGGGCCCCGGGGACATGGTGATCCTGCTCCGCTCCCCCAATACGGTGCTCCACCACTACGCGAAGGCCCTGGGGGAGCTGGACATCCCCTGGGAGGCCGAGGGCAGCGGAGACTTTCTGGACACCACGGAGGTCTCAGTGGCCCTCTCTTACCTCCAGATCATAGACAATCCCCGGCAGGATGTGCCCTTACTTTCGGTCCTGCGGTCCCCGCTGTGGGGGTTTTCCCCCGACCGGCTGGCCCAGCTCCGGGCCGGGGCCCCCGACACGGATTTTTATGACGCCCTGCTCCAGGACCAGGGGGCGGACACGGCTGCCTTCCTGGCCGAGCTGGACCTGCTCCGGGACCGGGCGGTGGACAGGAGCTGCCACCAGCTCCTGTGGGACCTCTACGACCGGACCAATTTCCTGGGTGTCTTCGCCGCGCTGGGAGACGGGGAGACCCGACGGGGGAACCTGCTGGCCCTGGCGGAGTGCGCCCGGCAGTTTGAGGCGGCGGGGCACAAGGGGCTCTTCGGCTTTCTCTCCTATCTGGAGCGGGTGCGGGACACGGGAGGCCGCCTGCTCACCGCGCGGCCGGCAGGAGAGGGGGGCGGCGTGCGTATCCTGAGCATCCACAAGTCCAAGGGGCTGGAGTTCCCGGTAGTCTTTCTCTGCGGCCTGGCCCGGCGGCTCAACCGGGAGGACATGCAGCGGCCCATTCTCTTCCACCCCAGGCTGGGGGTGGGTCCCAAGGGGCTGGACACGGAGCGGATGGTGGAATTTACCACTCTGGCCCGGCGGGCCGTGGCGGAAGAGCTGGAGCGGGAGATGATGGCGGAGGAGCTACGGCTCCTCTATGTGGCCATGACCCGGGCCCGGGAAAAGCTGGTGATGGTGTGTGCCCTGACCTTGGGGGCCCGGGAGCTCCAACGACTGGCGGGAGACGCCGGCTGCCCGGTGGAGCCCCAGGCCCTGCTGGCCACCCAGTCGGTGGCCCAGTGGGTGCTGCTGGCCGCTCTGGCCCGGCCGGACGCCGGCGTGCTCCGCCGGGCGGCGGACACCTATGTGGAGGTCACAGCGGAGGACTGCGGGCCCGCCTGGGACATTCGCTGGGTCCCCGGCGGGGACCTGCGGACCGCTCCGGAGCGGTCCGCCTCCGGTCCGGAAGAGAGGCCGGACGAGACGCCGCCGCAGGCCGATCCGGAGCTGGTGGCCCGGCTCTCCTGGCGCTATCCGCACCGGGGGGATGTGGAGATCCCCTCCAAGCTGACGGCCACCCAGCTCAAGGGGCGGGATCTGGACCAGGAGGCGGCGGAGGCCGCCCCGGCGCCGCCCAAGCCCCTGCGGTTCCAGCGGCCCCGGTTTGCCGCCGAGGCCATGGGGCTCACTCCCGCCCAGAAGGGGACCGCCCTCCATCTGGTGATGCAGTTTCTGGACTTTGACCGGGCGGAGACCCGGGAGGGGGCGGCGGCGGAGATCGCCCGGCTGGTGGAGCGGGCGCTCATCACCCCCCAGCAGGGGGAGGCTGCCGACCCGGAGCGGATCGCCGCCTTTTTTGCCTCTGACCTGGGGCAGGAGCTCCTGCGCTCCGGTTCGGTACGCCGGGAGTTCAAGTTTTCCATCCTGGTTCCCGCCAGGGACTACTATCCCGGGGCAGGAGCAGGGGAGGAGGTCCTTCTACAGGGCGTGGTGGACTGCTGGTTCGAGACCCTGGAGGGCATCACGGTACTGGATTTCAAGACCGACCGGGTGACAGAGCGGACCGTGCAGGAGCGGGCGGAGGAGTACCGCCCCCAGCTCACAGCCTACAGCCGGGCCCTGAAGGAGATTACTGGGAAAAAGGTCTGCCGGAGGGTGCTGTGGTTTTTCTCCCTGGACCGGCCGGTGGAAATATGAAAAAATAAGGGAAAAGGGCTTGCATTCCGGCGGCTGGTGTGCTATTATACTAGTTGCGTTTGTGCGCTACCCCCAAGGAGAAAGAGGTGAACCAGCAATGAAGGAAGGCATTCATCCCAATTATCAGCAGACCACCATCAAGTGTGCCTGCGGCAATGTGATCGAGACCGGCTCTACCAAGAAGGACATCCGCGTGGAAGTTTGCTCCAAGTGTCACCCCTTTTTCACCGGCAAGCAGAAGATGGTGGATACGGGCGGACGTGTGAGCCGCTTCAACAAGAAGTTCGGTTTGGACAAGAAGTAAGATTGGGACTTTTTTGGGCCCGCGCTGGTTTCGGCGCGGGCTCTTTGCATATACTGCTATCGCGTGAGCTTTTGAACAGACAGGAGGCTGTGCCATGCTGGTAAAATGTGACGCCAAGGAACTGGATGGGAATGTGTTTTCCAGGATCGGAGAGCAGTGGATGCTCATTACGGCTGGGACCGGGGTGCAATGCAATACCATGACCGCCAGTTGGGGCGGGCTGGGCGTCCTGTGGGGGACCAATGTGGCCGCCTGCTTCGTCCGCCCCCAGCGGTATACCTATGAATTCATCGAGAAGAGTCCCTTTTTCACCCTCTCCTTTTTGGGGGAGGCGTACCGGAAGGCCCTGGCCCTGTGCGGCTGCAAAAGCGGCCGGGACATCGACAAGGTCAAGGAGTGCGGCTTTACAGTAAAAATCGGCGCGGGAGGGGCCCCCTTCTTTCAGGAGGCGGAGCTGGCGCTGGTGTGCCGGAAGCTCTACTGGCAGGATATCGACCCCACCCATTTCCTGGACCCGGACCTTGACGGGAAATGGTATCCGGGAAAGGACTACCACCGCATGTATATCGGAGAGATCGTGGAGGTCTACCGGGAAAAATGACAGGCGGGAGCGCCTTTGACGCTCCCAGGGAGACGCTATGACAGAACGATTCACAGAAGAGAATATCAACCGGGCCGTGCTGGTAGGCCTCAACGCCGGTGCCCTGAGCCGGGAGGAGAACGCCGATGAGTCCTCCCTGGAGGAGCTTGCCGCCCTCCTGGAGACGGCCGGCGGCACCTGCGTGGGGACCGTCCTCCAGAACAAGGATGCCCCGGACCCCAGGACCTTCATTGGAGAGGGCAAGGTGGCCGAGGTCAAGGAGCTGGCGCAGGCCATGGGGGCCGACATGGTTATCTTTGATAACGCCCTTTCCCCCTCCCAGCAGCGAGTCCTCTCTGACGAGCTGGGGGTGGCGGTGCTGGACCGCTCGGCCCTGATCCTGGACATCTTCGCCCAGCGGGCCCGGACCAAGGAGGGCCGCCTCCAGGTGGAGCTGGCCCAGTACAAATACTTGCTGCCCCGGCTCACCGGCATGTGGGGCCACCTGGTCCGCCAGACGGCCTCCGGCGGCAAGTCGCCCATTGGCACCCGGGGCCCTGGCGAGACCCAGCTAGAGACCGACCGGCGGCACATCCGGCGAAAGATCGCCAAGCTGGAGGAGGACCTGAAGGAGGTCCGCCGGGTCCGGGCGGTCCAGCGGGAGCGGCGCATCAAAAACGAGGTGCCGGTGGTGGCCATTGTGGGCTATACCAACGCCGGCAAGTCCACCCTGCTCAACGCCCTCACCGGGGCGGGCATCCCGGCCAACAACCGCCTGTTCGATACGCTGGACACCACCACCCGGACCCTGGAGCTCTCAGATACCTGCACCGCCCTGCTCTCCGATACGGTGGGCTTTATCTCCAAGCTGCCCCACCATCTGGTGGAGGCCTTCAAGGCCACGCTGGAGGAGCTCTCCTTTGCCGACCTGCTCCTCCACGTCATCGACGCCTCCAACCCGGAGTGGCGGGAGCAGGCGGCGGTGGTGGAGGCCCTCATCTATGAGCTGGGGGCGGCGGAGACTCCCCGCATCGACGTCTTTAACAAGTGCGACCGCTGCGGCGGCGATATCCTGCCCCACGGGGAGGACATCGTGGCCATCTCCGCCCGGACCGGAGAGGGACTGGACCAGCTGCGGGCCAAAATGGCGGACCGGCTGGACAGCGGTGCCCGGCGGGTGACCCTTTGCCTGCCCTATGACCAGGGCGGACTGCTGGATACCCTCTACCGGGAGGCCAAGGTGGAGCAGGTGGAGTACGGCGAGACCATTCAGGTAACCGCCGTCTGTCCGCCTAAGCTCCTGGGGCAGCTCCAGGCTTACATCCAGGAGTCATAAAGGGCGCTCAGCAGAAAACAAATTGTTGGGCCGGCCTGTCTATCAAGACAGGCCGGCCCCTATTTTTGCTTAGAAATGTGAAAAGTTCTTGACATTAATGTAAAACATGTTATACTTTAAGAACCAAGAGATCTTTCAGGAGGTGTACGTCATGAAAAAATGGATGAAAAAGCTGGGCTTCCAGGAGATGGACGAGATGCAGAGGCTCATCGCCCTCAAGGCCCAGCGGAACGCCCTGATCTATGCGGTGCTCTTTTTGCTGGCATGGGAGGGATGGAATCTGTTTCGGACTCTGCGGTACGAGACGGAGCTTGACAACATCCCAGGGCTTCTGCTCTCCACAATTACACTGGTGCTGATCGGCTCCCAGATCTATTACCAGCAGAAGGTCCTCAAGGGCTCAGAGGAGGGGAAGGTCTACACCAGGAGCCTGACCAGGACGTTGATTTTGGGCTGCCTTCTGGGGGTAGGCCTGGCCGTGGTGGGGACCTGGTTGATGCTGCGATGAAAAACTGCATCCGAGCCCTCCGCAAGGCCCGGGGCCTGCGGCAGGAGGACCTGGCTGCCCTGCTGGGGGTGAGCCGTCAGACCATCATCGCCATGGAAAACGACAAGTACGACCCCTCGCTGGCCCTGGCCATGCGCCTGGCCCGGCTCCTGGAGCGGCCGGTGGAGGAGATTTTTTTCCTGGAAGAGAACAAAACGGAATAGCGCAGGAGAAGCATAGAAGCCCCCGACGGGTCACGGCCGTCGGGGGCTTCTATATTTGAGGGGACGGGTCCAGTCCCAGGTCCAGAGACTCCACATCATAGACCTGGTCGATCAGGTGAAAGGGAAGGCCGTGGGCCTCACACTGCACCAGGTTGGCCTCGTTTTCCTCCAAAAGGGCTTCCAGGTCGCAGTCATCGCTCAGACGCCGCTCCACAACATTGGCATACCGCCTGACGGCGTCGAAATTGCATTCCAGATACCGGCGGCTGAAAATCAGGCAGAGAAAACGGAGCTGGCCACGATAAAAAGGCGGGAACTGTTCCAGGCAGTCAAAGGGGATATAGCAGCCCTCTACGATCAGATTTTGCCGATTTTCAATGGCCGTTTTGACCATTTCCCGCACCACGGGCCAGAGAAAGGCCGTCAGCTGGGCGTCGGGGCTCTCGGGGGTCAGGGGGCAGAGACCGCTGCGGATCAGCCCCATCTTCAGATGGTCGATAGAGAGGAAGGGCCAGTGGAGCCGCTCCAGGAGCCGCTGGGCCAGAAGGGTCTTGCCGGTGTGACTGCTGCCGGTAAGGAGGACTACCATGGGACACGCCCCTTTCTTTGACCGGGCCGCCTTCTCCCAAGGCGGGCCCCCCGGTTTGACCTTTTTTGTGTGGGCGGGCTCGTATAATAAGGACGATCCCATCTCCACGGAGCGCGGCCTGTCCGCCCAGTCCCCCGGGAGAGAAAGGGGGACGGACATGACCGTCGTCTACATAGATTCCCTGTTTCTGCTCAATCTCATCGTGGACTACCTGCTGCTCTTGGCCGCGGCCAAGCTGGCGGGGGAGCCCATTCGCAGGCTCCGGCTGGCTCTGGGGGCCGCCCTGGGCGCCTTGTACGCGGCGGCGGTCTGCCTGCCGGGGCTGGGCTTTCTGGCCCATCCCCTCTGCAAGCTGGGGGCGGCGGTGCTCATGGTCCTGCTGGGCTTTGGCGGGAGCCGCCGGCTGCTCCGGGCCCTGCTGGTCTTTTTCGGCATCTCCTGCGCCTTCGGCGGGGGTATCTTTGCCATCGGCCTGCTGGGCGGGCGGGGGCTGTCCCTGAAAAACGGCATCCTGTACTCGGCCATGGACCTGCGCATCCTGCTGCTGTCGGCCGCCATCTGCTATGTGGGCTTCACTCTGATTTTTCACCGGACAGCCCGGCATACCGCCCGGGAGCTGACCCCAGCGGTGCTCACCCTGGGGGAGAAGCGGGTGGCCCTCACCGCCCTGGTGGACACGGGAAACACCCTCACCGACCCGGTCACCGGACGGCCCGTGATGGTGGCGGAGGGGGAGAAGCTCTCCCCACTGCTGCCCGAGCCCCTTGGGCCGGAGGCCCTGCGGGACCCGGTGGGTTCTCTGGAGCGCCTCTCCCGGGCAGGAGAGGGGCAGCGGTTCCGGCTGCTGCCCTACCAGGCGGTGGGGGTGGAGTGCGGGATGCTGCTGGCCCTGCGGCTGGACCAGGCCCAGGTGGGCACGGAGGACTATGGCGGCATCCTAGTGGCCCTCTCGCCCACACGGGTGTCGGACGGAGGCGGCTACAGCGCGTTGATCGGAGCCATGGAATGACGCCCAGAACAGAGCAGAAAGGGACGGTTCAGGAAATGAATGGATGGAAATTGCGGCTGTATGTCCTGCTCCAGCAGAGCCTGGCACGGCTGGGACTCAAGCTGCCGGGCAAGATCATGTATATCGGGGGCAGCGACACCCTGCCCCCGCCCCTTGCCCGGGAAGAGGAGTCCGCCCTCATCGCCCGGCTGGAGCAGGGGGAGGAGGCGGCCAAATCCCGGCTCATCGAGCACAACCTGCGCCTGGTGGTCTATATCGCCCGGCGCTTTGAGAACACCGGGGTCAACATCGAGGACCTGATCTCCATCGGAACCATCGGCCTCATCAAGGCGGTGAGCACCTATAAGCCCGCCAAAAACATCAAGCTGGCCACCTACGCCTCCCGGTGCATCGAAAACGAGATTTTGATGCACTTGAGGAAAATTGCCAACCAGAAGACGGAGGTCTCCTTTGACGAGCCCCTGAATACGGACTGGGACGGCAACGAGCTCCTGCTCTCTGACATCCTGGGCACTGACACCGACCTGGTGATGAAGCCCATCGAGGACGATGTGGACCGCCAGCTCCTTTTCAGCGCCCTGGAAAAGCTCTCCGACCGGGAGCGGCGCATCATCACCCTCCGCTTCGGCCTGAACGGCCGGCCGGAAAAGACCCAGAAGGAGGTGGCCGACCTGCTGGGCATCTCCCAGTCCTATATCTCCCGGCTGGAAAAACGCATCATTTCCCGGCTGAAAAAGGAGATCTTGCGGATGCTATGAAGACCTAGAGAATACCCAGCTCCTGCCGGACCCGCTTGGGGAGCTTGTCCGTCACCAGCCGGTAGGAGAGGTCACACAGGTCCCGGAGCACCTGGTCCGGGACCGTGCCGTCCAGGTAGACGCTGTTCCAGGTCCGTTTGTCCGAGTAGAAGCCGGGAACGATGTCGGGATACTCGGACCGGAAGGCCTCAGCCAGCCGGGGGTCACACTTGAGGATGACCATGGTCCGCCCCGCATGGGGAAGGTACTGGGGCCCGGGGGTGCAGACGGCGGCGAAGAGCTTTTCCCGCACCCGGTAGCGCTCCCACTGCCACTCCACCTTGAAATCCCGCTCCGCTCCCGGCTTGGACAGCAGATATTGGTCCAGCCACGGATAGTTTGTCATAATTGGTCCCACTCCTTTCAAAGTCCATCGAAAACCGTCCCACGATAAAAAATATAGGCCGCCCTCCCCAGGTATGGACCCTTTTTCCGGGGAAATACTGATAGAAAGGAAACAGCGGGGAGGGTAAGGAGTTGCAGGGCAAGGTCGAGATTTGCGGCGTCAACACCGCCAAGCTGAAGGTGCTGAAGAATGAGGAGACCATTGAGCTCCTGAAGCGGACCAAGCAGGGGGACATGGAGGCCCGGGAGCAGCTCATCGCGGGCAACCTGCGCCTGGTGCTGTCCGTGATCCAGCGGTTTTCCAACCGGGGGGAGAACGTGGACGACCTCTTCCAGGTGGGGTGTATCGGCCTCATCAAGGCCATCGATAACTTTAATGTGGACCTGGACGTGCGCTTTTCCACCTACGGCGTGCCCATGATCATCGGAGAGATCCGGCGCTACCTCCGGGACAACAGCGCCGTGCGGGTCTCCCGCTCCACGCGGGACACCGCCTACAAGGTCCTACAGGCCAAGGAGAAATTTATGGCCGAGCACCAGCGGGAGCCCAGCGTGGACGAGATCGCCAAGCTGCTGGATGTGAAGCGGGAGGACGTGGTCTTTGCCCTGGACGCCATCGTGGACCCGGTGAGCCTCTACGAGCCGGTGTACGACCACGGAGGCGACACCATCTGCGTTATGGACCAGGTAAAGGACGCCAAGAATACCGACGAGAGCTGGCTGGAACAGATCGCCTTAAAGGAGGCCATCTCCCACCTTTCGGAGCGGGAGCGGCACATCCTGAACCTGCGCTTTTTCGAGGGCAAGACCCAGATGGAGGTCTCCGCCGAGGTGGGCATCTCCCAGGCCCAGGTCTCCCGCCTGGAGAAAAACGCCATCAATCAGATCAAAAAAAGCATGTGACGCGGCCGCCCTCGGGCGGCTTTACATATATCAAGAGGGCCGGTCTCATAGGACAGGCAGGGGATCACATATACATGATGATACCGAAAAATACACGGTTTGTAAAGGAGGACAAGAAGATGGAGAGCCGTGTCACAGAGCTGAGGGACAAGGAGATCATCAATATCAGCGATGGATGCCGGTTTGGCTATGTGGGAGATGTGGAGGTGGACCTGGAGACGGGCCAGGTGAAGGCCCTGGTGGTGCCGGGCCGCCTGCGGTTCTTCGGACTTTTGGGCCGGGAGGAGGACAAGGTCTTTCCCTGGGAGTCGGTGCGCCGGTTCGGAGAGGACATCATCCTGGTGGAGGCCGCGGAGGCCCACAGCAGGAGGCTGCAGGCCGGGGCCAGATAGAAGCGGGAGGGCATCCGGCGGCCACGGGAGAAAAATTCCAAAAGAAAGGAAAAAAGTGTTGCAAACCGGGGCATACTATGCTAAAATACTCTAGCTGTGCAAAAGGCACGGTATTACGCACACCAGCGGGACGGAGGGCCCGGTGCTCCTTAAGAAGAGAGGAGTGGGCCGGCTCCGGATGAACGGGGTGGAGGTAATAACAATTAAAGGAGGAATTTCACATGGCAGTCGTATCTATGAAGCAGCTCCTGGAGGCGGGCGTCCACTTCGGTCACCAGACCCGGCGGTGGAACCCCAAGATGGCCACCTATATCTACACTGAGCGCAATGGCATTTATATCATTGACCTCCAGAAGACTGTGAAGAAGCTGGAGGACGCCTACAACTTCGTCCGTGACCTGGCTCAGAGCGGCCAGACCCTGCTCTTCGTGGGCACCAAGAAGCAGGCCCAGGAGGCCATCAAGGAGGAGGCCACCCGCTGCGGCGGCTACTACGTCAACGCCCGCTGGCTGGGCGGCATGCTCACCAACTTCAAGACCATGCGGGGCCGCGTGGACCGTCTGAACCAGCTTAAGAAGATGCAGGAGGACGGCACCTTCGACATGCTGCCCAAGAAGGAAGTCATCAAGCACCTGGGCGAGATCGCCAAGCTGGAGAAGTACCTGGGCGGCGTCACCGAGATGAAGAAGCTCCCCGGCGCCCTCTTTGTGGTGGACCCCCGGAAGGAGCGCAACGCCATCAACGAGGCCCGCAAGCTGCACATTCCCATCGTGGCCATCGTGGACACCAACTGCGATCCCGATGAGATCGACTATGTCATCCCCGGCAACGATGACGCCATCCGCGCCATCCGTCTGATCTCCTCCATCATGGCCAACGCCATCCAGGAGGGCAAGCAGGGCGAGGACAACGTGGCTGAGGAGACCGCCAAGGCGGAAGAGACCACCGAGGCCTGATCGACCCCGATTTTTAGGGCATCTTGCGCCCGCCGGCGCGCGGCGGGCGCTTTTTTACGAGATAACATTGATACAAAATCATGGAGGTAAGATACAATGGCTTTCACCGCGAAAGATGTACAGGCTCTGCGCGAGATGACCGGCGTGGGCATGATGGACTGCAAGAAGGCGCTCACTGAGGCTGACGGCAACATGGACAAGGCCGTAGAGATCCTGCGGGAGAAGGGCCTGGCCGCTTCTCAGAAGAAGGCTGGCCGCATCGCCGCCGAGGGCATGGCCTATGCCGCCGTCATTGACGGTGTGGGCGTGGTGGTCGAGGTCAATGCCGAGACCGACTTCGTGGGCAAGAACGAGAAGTTCGTGGACTTCGTCAAGGGCGTGGCCGCTGTGGTGGCCAA
>DWWJ01000155.1 GCA_019119795.1 Candidatus Intestinimonas pullistercoris | reverse complement strand
GCACCCGCCCCAGGTACTCGCCCTCCACCTTCTCCTGGATCAGAGCGGTAAAGATGGAGTTAAAGAAGGGGGCGGAGAGGCCCATGAGCATGGTGAGCACCGCAAAGGCGGTGAAGCCGCTGGGGGGCAGCAGTCCGGTGAGCACCAGGGTCACCCCCAGAAAGAGGACGGAGCCCAGCATGGTGTACACCTTGTTCCGGGTGCCGCCCCAAAAGCCCAGCACGACGGAACCGAGCAGCATCCCCACCGACCAGATGGTCTCCACCAGGGCGGCCCCCTGGGTGCCCTGGTGGAAGTAGTCGATGCTCATGAGGGGGTAGAGGGCGGAGACGGGCATGAACACTACGGAGAACAGGGCGCAGATCAGGCAGAGCTCCCACAGCCAGCGCTTGGACTTCAGGACCCGGAAGCCCTCCACGGTGTCGGCCCACACCCGGAGCTTCTGCCCGGCGTCCCCCACCCGCAGGACGGGCAGCCGGGCCAGCAGGACGCCTAGAATAGCAAAGACAGCGCCCAGGGTGTCCAGGGCGATGACCCAGGCCAGGGGGGCCTGCTCATAGAGCAGGGCCGCCAGGGCGGGGGAGAGGAGCATGGAGACCGTCTGGATGCCCTGGCTCCATCCGGCGCAGCGGGTCAGGGCCTCCGGCGGGGCCAGCAGGGGGGTGACGGCCTGGATGCAGGGGGTGTGGAAGGCGCTCCCCACGCTGCGGAGGGCCAGGGCCAGCAAAATGGCGGCGGTGGTCAGGCTCCCGTCCGCCGCCGCGGCCACCAGCCCCAGAGAGACCAGGCCGATGGCCCCGTCGGCGGCCATCATGATGACCCGGCGGTCAAAGCGGTCGGCGAAGGCCCCGGTGAAGGGGGAGAGCAGCCCCTGGGGCAGCATGGCGGCGATGGTGGCCACCGAGAGCACGGCGGCCGAGCCGGTGGAATAGGTGAGATACCAGATCAGGGCGTACTGTGAGATCATGCTGGTGAGGATGGAGACGGCCTGTCCCACCCACAAGAGGACGAATTTGCGCTTCCAATGAGGGATCATGATAGCTCCTTTCCCAGCCGCGGTAAAGGATAGCGATTATATCACGGCACGTCGGCGCTGTCAATGGGAAGATCGGGGCCCGGCGCCGGGCTGGAAAAGGCCTCCCGCATAAGCCGCAGGAAGACCTTGCCGTGGGGGCTGCTCTTCCTGGCCCGGTGGAAGACCCCGAAGGAGACCGGGGAGACGCCCTCCAGGGGGAGATAGGCCAGGCCGTCTCCGGCCGGGGGCAGTAGGTGGGGAGAGAGGGCCACGCCCAGCCCCGCCCGGGCCAGGCACAGGGCCTCGTCGATGCCGCCGCAGAAGCAGAGCTCGGCAGGGGAGCGCTCCTGGATGAGCTCCCCCTGGAACCGGGCCAGAACAGGCGGACAGCGCATGGGGTCATTGAGGATGAGCCGCTCCCCCGCCAGGTCCTCCAGCCGGAGGGCGGTCCGGCCGGCCAGGGGACTCTCCCGGGCACAGATGCAGACCAGCGGGACCCTGGCCACCTCCTGGTAGACTACGGTGGAACGTTTCCCCTCCTGGAGGTGGTAGCCCACTACGGCCTCCACCTCCTCGTCCTCCAGCAGCCGGTAGAGGTGGGGGAAGGGGACCACCCGGAGCTGGGGACGGAGACCGGGGAACTGTCCCACCAGGTCGCCCAGGACCTGGGGAAAGGACGAGAGCATGGCGAAGCTGTGACAGCCGATGGGAAACTCCACGATGTCCTGGGCGGAGGGGCGCTCCAGACGCTTTTTGGCCCGCTGGGAGATGGACAGGATGCTCCTGGCGTCGTGGATGAACTGGAATCCCGCCTGGGTCAGGGTCACCTCCTTGGTGGTCCGGCGAAAGAGCTTGGTCCCCAGCTCATCCTCCAGGGTGCGGATCTGGTGGGTCACCGCCGGCTGGGTCAGGCGGAGCTGCTCCGCCGCCCGGGAAAAGTTGAGAAAATTCGCCACGGCCATAAAACACTCCAGTTGTGTGGTATTCATCCAAAAGCCCTCCCGCTCTGCTCAAAGGTCTTTGTATAATATGGGAAATTAATAAAAGTTTTTTATAGATAATAACAGATTTGAATTTCACATGCAAGAGACTTTTGTGCTATAAAAGTAAACGTCCAAATGATTCGACCCCAAATGGTTTTTGGAAAGGAGGTGTGATGAGCGTGGATGTAGACCGGAGCATGATGATCCAGGAAAACCGGCAGATCAGCATCCAGCTGGAGCAGCTCGGCAACCGTGCCATGGCGCAGAAGGGGCTGACGGCCATCCAGGCCCACATGCTGCTCTACATTCTGGAGCACTCGGAGGAGGGCACCTCCCTCACCGACATCCACCAGCACTTCGGCTATTCCATGGCGGCTTTGTCCAGTGTGACAAAGCGTCTGAGGGAGAAGGGCTATGTCCGGGCAGAGCCCTGCGCCCGGGACGACCGGAGGAAGCTCCTGTTCGGGACCAGAAAGGGGGAGGCGGTCCAGGAGACCTTGGATCGTCTGATGTGCAGCTCCCAGGATCAGCTCTACAGCGGCTTTTCCCAGGAGGAGCTGACCACACTGGACCGTCTGCAAAAGAAGATGCTGCGGAATCTCTCCGCATTGATGCAACAAGACAGCAAGGAGGTAACCCAACCGTGAAACGTGTGTTGCAGCAGCTCGGGGTCTACAAAAAAGACACCTTCCTGTGCGTCGGCCTGACAGCGCTGGAGGTCATCATGGAGATCCTGCTGCCTTTTATCACCGCCAGGCTGCTGGCGGAGGGCCTGGAGGCCGGGCATCTGCCCTCGGTGTACCGCTACGGGGCGATCCTGGTGGTCATGTCCCTCCTGAGCCTGATCTTCGGCGCGACTGCCGGCCGGTTCGCCGCCAGCGCATCCTCGGGTCTGGCCGCCAATCTGCGGGAGGCCATCTATGCCAACATCCAGACCTTCTCCTTTTCCAACATCGACAAGTTCAGCGTGCCCGGCCTGGTCACCCGCATGACCACTGATATCACCAATGTGCAGCAGGCCTTTATGATGGTCATCCGCATTGCAGTGCGCTCCCCGCTGACCCTGGTCTTCAGCTTCGCCATGTGCATGTACATCAACATGGAGCTGAGCCTCACCTTCCTCATTGCCCTGGCCTTCCTGGTAGTGGTTATCGGCACCATCATGGTGATCACGCTGAAGATTTTCAGCCAGGTGTTCCGACGGTATGACGACCTGAATGCCAGCGTTCAGGAGAACGTCTCCGCCATCCGGGTGGTGAAGGCCTTTGTCCGGGAGGACTATGAGGACAAAAAATTTGCCAGGGCCTCCAAGAACCTGTACGACCTGTCGGTGAAGGCTGAGGGCCTGCTGGCCTTCAACGGGCCGTCTATGATGATTGCCGTGTATTTCTGCATCATTATGGTGTCCTGGCTGGGCGCCCACTTCATCGTGGTGGACGGCACCCTGGGCACCGCCGACCTGACCAGCCTCTACAGCTACATCATGTCCCTGCTCATGAGCCTGATGATGCTCTCCATGGTAGTGGTCATGATCTCCATGTCCATGGCCAGCATCCGCCGCATCCGGGAGGTGCTGGACGAGACCCCCGACCTCCACGACCCGGAGCAGCCCGTCATGGAAGTGTCCGACGGCTCCATCGACTTTGACCATGTGAGCTTCTCCTATAAGCATGGAAGCGGAAAGAACGCCCTCACTGACATCGACCTACACATCAAGGCCGGCGAGACCATCGGCGTCATCGGCGGCACCGGCAGCGGCAAGAGCAGCCTGGTGAACCTGATCTGCCGGCTCTATGACGTGGATGAGGGGAGCGTGCGTGTGGGCGGCCTGGACGTGCGGGAGTACGACATGGAGGCCCTGCGAAACCAGGTGTCCGTGGTGCTCCAGAAGAACACCCTGTTCTCCGGGAGCATCCTGGAGAACCTGCGTTGGGGCAACCCGGATGCCACCGAGGCCGAGTGTGTGGAGGCCTGCAGGGCCGCCTGCGCCGACGAGTTCATCGACCGGATGCCCGACGGCTACCACACCCACATCGAGCGGGGTGGTAACAACGTCTCCGGCGGCCAGAAGCAGCGCCTTTGTATCGCCCGGGCCCTGCTGAAGAAGCCCAAGGTGCTGATTCTGGACGATTCCACCAGCGCTGTGGACACCGCCACCGACGCCAAGATCCGCAGGGCCTTCGCCGAGAAGATCCCTGGCACCACAAAGATCATCATTGCCCAGCGTGTGTCCAGCGTGGAGGGAGCCGACCGCATCCTGGTGCTGGACAACGGCCGGGTCAACGCCTTTGACACCCATGAAAACCTGCTGAAGACCAACGCCATCTACCAGGAGATCTATGAGTCTCAGGTCAAGGGCGGCGGCGACTTCGACCAGCCTGCGTGAGAGGAGGGAACGCTATGAATGCCAACGAGAGAAGACACAGCGGACCGGCTGTGCTAAACCGGGTCCTGGGATATATGCTCCACTATTACAAATACCTGTTTGTGGCCGTCATCGGGTGTATTCTGGTATCCGCCGTATGCACCGTGGTGGGAGCGACCTTCCCCCAGACCCTCATCGACGACTATATCGAGCCCATGCTCTCCAGCGGCTCCCGGGACTTCAGCGGCCTGGCCAATGACATCAAGCGGCTGGCCTGCATCATGGGAGCAGGCGTCATCGCCTCTTTTGGCTACAACCGCATCATGGTCAACGTGAGCCAGGGGACCCTGCGCCATCTGCGGGATGACCTGTTCCACAAGATGGAGTCCCTGCCCATCAAATACTTTGACACCCACGCCCACGGCGACATCATGTCGGTCTACACCAACGACGTGGACACCCTGCGCCAGCTCCTGAGCCAGAGCATTCCCCAGCTCATCAACTCCGGCTTCACCATGGTGGCCACCCTCATCACCATGATCATTATGAGTCCCGCCCTCACCGTGGTGTCAGTGCTGGCCGCCGTGGCCATGTTCACCGTCACCAAGAATTTCTCCCGGCTGTCCGGTAAGTACTTTGTCAAGCAGCAGCGGGACCTGGGAGAAGTGGACGGCTTCATCGAGGAGATGCTGGACGGCCAGAAGGTGGTCAAGGTCTTCTGCCACGAGGAGGCGGCCAAGGCCGACTTCCACAAGGTCAACGAGGCCCTGCGCCAGAGCGCCAATATGGCCAACCGCTATTCCAACCTGCTCATGCCCATCAACATGAACATCGGCTGGCTGAGCTATACCCTGGTGGCCATTGTGGGCGCCATCCTGGCCATCAATGACAATATGGCCGGCGTGACCCTGGGCACCGTCATCACCTTCGTGGGACTGCACAAGAGCTTCACGAACCCCATCGCCCAGGTGAGCATGCAGATCAACTTCGTGGTCACCGCCGCAGCCGGCGCCCAGCGGGTCTTCGATCTGATGGACCAGACGCCCGAGACCGATGAGGGCTATGTGGAGCTGGTGGATGCCAAGGAGGACGCCGAGGGCCAGATGCATGAGGCGTCTGAGCGCACCAATGTGTGGGCCTGGAAGCACCCCCACAAGGCCGACGGAACCGTCACCTATACCAAGCTGCAGGGCAGCGTGGTCTTTGAGGATGTGGACTTCGGCTACGACGAGGGCAAGCTGGTCCTCCACGACATCAGCCTGTGGGCCAAGCCGGGCCAGAAGATCGCTTTCGTGGGCGCC
>DWWJ01000154.1 GCA_019119795.1 Candidatus Intestinimonas pullistercoris | reverse complement strand
ATGCCAGGCTCCTGGGCACCCACGATGTAGATGGCCGCCGTGTTCATCTCCGCGATGTGCCCGCAGCTCATCATGCTGAACCCGTGGAACGGGTGGAAGGCGTTGCAGTAGCGGTACTTCCGGATGTACTCCTGATTTGTGGCGAAGTACTCCCCGTACCGGTCCATGTCCGGCAGGATATTCATGTAGTCGTGCTGGAACATCTCATAGAGCTCCCGCAGGTAGGGCCACCGCTCGTCGTGGAAGTAGCCGTTGCAGATGGAGGAGCAGATGATCACGCAGTTCTCCTTCATCACCCGTTTGTGCCGGATGACCTGGGCGGAGAGGGCCTGCATCATCTGGATGGGGTTGGTCCCCATGCCGTTGCCGTAGTGGAAGTCCTGGGGCATCCCGAAGACCATCACATCGTACTTCTCCTTGGCGTAGGGCACATAGGTCCGCTTGTTGGCCACCTGCCAGGAGACCGGCTGCATCTCTTTGGCGTACCCCGAGAAAATGGCGATCTGCCGGGAGTAGGTGTCCAGCACCGCGTCGCAGCAGAAGAAGGGGTGCCCCATCTTCTCCTCCATGTGCATGCCGATCTCGTCGAACTTGGTCCGCATCAGGCTGTGCCCCGACACCGGCGTGAAGTCGTCCCGGTGCATCACCTTGGGCACATGGTGGCTGGCGATGCTCCGCCAGTGGGTGATCCCCGTGGCGCAGTGCTTGTAGCCCCCAGAATAGCCCCCGTAGGGGTTGCCCTGGGTGTGCCCGATGAGGATGGGCAGGTCGCACTCGTAGACATACCGGTTCATCAGCACCGGGTCCCCCCGGCCCGTGGTCCCCAGGTCCACCATGTGCTCCGGGTCCTCGCTGTCGTGGCTGGTGATCTGGTTGGTCCAATAGAACTCGTTGAAGAGCTCCTCCCCCAGGATCTTCTTCATCTCCGGCACCGTGGCCCGGGGGTGCAGGCCGTTGGAGAAGAGCAGCAGAATGTCCTTCTTCTCCACCCCGGCCGCGTACAGCTCATCCAGGCAGGCCCGGATGCTCACCCGCCGGTGGGCGGTGGGCTGGGTGCCCCCCTTCACGATGTCCGGGATGACGAAGACCACCGTCTTCCCGGGGCCCGCCAGCTCCTTCAGGGGCTTCATCCCAATGGGGTTCCGGATGCTCTCCAGGGTGGCGGCGTACAGGCTGTCCCAGTCCTGGGACAGGCAGGGCGGGTCGGGCACCGTCTCCCCGGGGATAAACACATCGGTGCTGTCCGGCAGCTCCGCGCTCATCAGGCCATGGCCGTATTCAAACTCCAGCTTCATGCTCGTTCCTCACTTCCCCAAATAGGTCTTGATGATCTCCAGGTACTCCTCCGGGTAGAAGCCGATCTCCCCCTGGAACCGGGTCAGGGCGATGAGCCCTCCGTCGATCTCCGGGATGGAGGCGAGCATCTCGGCGTTGTCCACCTTCAGCCCGCCGCCGTATACCACGTCCAGACCCCCGGTCCGCTCCTTGACGAAGCGGGCGATCTTGGTGATGTACTCCTTCCCCGCCGGGGTCTTGCCGGGGCCGATGGACCAGATGGGCTCGTAGGCGATGACCACCCTGGAGGTGTCCACCCCGCTGAGCCCGGTGCTCAGCTGCTCGCCCAGCACCTCCTGCCAGCGGTCCTGCTCCTCGCTCTTCTCCCCGATGCAGTAGAGCACGCTCAGCCCCTGCTCCACCGCCAGCTTCACCTCCTGGTTGAGCAGGCGGTTGACGGCGGCGGGGTCGGTGACCCCGGCCTCGGCCAGAATGCCGGCCTTGTCGTTGCGCTCCTCACAGTGGCCGATGAGGGCGGAGGTGCAGCCCATGGCCTTCACGATGGAGGCGGGCCGGTTGGTGGTCAGGGCCCCGAAGTTGCCCCCCACGGCGGTGTTCACCCGGTAGACCCCCTGGCTGCCCACCTGGACGGGGCTGTTTTCGCACAGGGCTCCCACGGCCCCCAGGATGTGGGCCTCCGGGAAGTACTGGACAAACTCTACCTCCGAGGGGTCATATTGCTTCAGCGCCTCCTGGGTCTGGGTCACGATGTAGCGCCCCCACTCCCCCACCGGCGCGATCCGGTTCACTCCGCCGTACTCCACCGGCACGTCGAACCGCTTCAAGTTCAGATATAGATGCTTCATATCGCTCTCTTCCTCCCGCTCACTTCCGGGCAATGGCCCGCTTGGCGGCGGCGGCGATGTCCTTGGCCCGGAGGCCGAACTCATCCACCAGCTCCATGCCCTTGCCCGAGTGGCCGAAGATATCGTTTACCGCCACCCGCTCAAAGGCGGCGGCGCAGCCGGCGTCCAGCAGGGCGGCCCCTACGGCATCCCCGAGGCCGCCGATGCGGCTGTGCTCCTCAGCCGTCACCACCGCTCCGGTGGCCCGGGCCGCCTCTGTCACCAGCTCCGCATCCAGGGGCTTGAGGGTGTGGATGTCGATGACGGTGGCCTGGATGCCCTCGCCGGCCAGGAGCTCCGCCGCCTGAAGGGCCTCGTAGACCTCCAGCCCGGTGGCGATCAGGGCCACGTCGCCTCCCTGGCGCAGGGTGTTCCCCTTGCCGATGGTGAAGGGCATATCGGGGTAGTTGTGGTAGACGCTCTCCACCGGGAGGCGGCCCAGCCGGAGGTAGACCGGCCCCTGATAGTCGATCATGGCCTTCACCGCCGCCACCGTCTCGTAGTGGTCCGCGGGGCAGAGCACCACCATCCCGGGGACCGCCCGCATCAGGGCCAGGTCCTCCAGGCACTGATGGCTGGCCCCATCCTCGCCGACGCTGACGCCGGCATGGGTGCCCACTACCTTTACATTCAGATGGGGATAGCCCACCGAGTTCCGGATCTGCTCATAGGCCCGTCCGGCGCTGAACATGGCAAAGGTAGCCGCCACAGGCACCTTGCCTGCCGCCGCCAGACCCGCTGCCACGCCGATCATGTTCCCCTCCGCAATGCCGCAGTCGAAGAACCGCTCCGGATGCTTCTGCTTGAACAGCAGGGTCTGGGTGGCCTTGGCCAGGTCCGCATCCAGCACTACCAGCTCCGGGTGGGTATCCCCCAGCTCCGCCAGGGCCATACCGAAGCTCTCCCGGGTCGCCTTTTTGATCGCTTCCGCCATCTTATTCCACCTCCAGACGGGCCATCTCGGCCTCCAATTCCGCTTTTGCCTGGGCGTACTGCTCGCCGTTGGGGGCGGCGCCGTGCCAGCCCACCTGGTTCTCCATGAAGCTCACGCCCTTGCCCTTTACGGTCCGGGCCAGGATGACGGAGGGCCGCCCCTGCTCCGCCCGGACGGCGGCAAAGGCCCGCTCCAGGTCGTCGAAGTCATGGCCGTCCGCCTGCTCAACGGCGAAGCCGAAGCTGGCGAGCTTCTGGTCCAGAGGGCCAGGACCGGCCACGTCCTCTACCGTGCCGTCGATCTGCAGGCCGTTGCAGTCCACGATCCAGCACAGGTTGTCCAGCTTCTGGTGGGCGGAGAACATGGCCGCCTCCCAAACCTGGCCCTCCTCGATCTCGCCGTCTCCCAGGAGGGTATAGACCCGCCAGGGCGCGCCGTCCAGCTTGGCGGCCAGGGCCATGCCGCAGGCGGCGCTGACCCCCTGGCCCAGGCTCCCGCTGGTCATGTCCACGCCGGGGCACTTCTTCATGTCCGGGTGACCCTGGAGGACCGAGCCGGAGGCCCGGAACTCCTTGAGCAGGGCCGGGTCAAAATATCCCCGCCGGCACAGGGCGGCGTAGAGGCCGGGGCTGCTGTGGCCCTTGCTCAGGACAAAGCGGTCCCGGTCAGCCTTCTTGGGCTCCGACGGGTCCACCCGCAGCTCCTTCCAGTAAAGCCAGGTCAGGAGCTCCGCGCTGCTCAGCGCCCCGCCGGGGTGTCCCGACTGGGCTGTATAGACCTGCTCCAGCACGTCCAGCCGGAGCTGGCAGGCGATTTTTTGCAGCTCTTTGCGTTCTTGCTGCTCCATAAATGCGTTACCTCCTTATTGCGCGTCAAAGCGCGTCGATCTGGGCCACCCGCTTGGCGTGGATGCCCCCTAGGTGCTCCGCTCCCATATAGGCGCGGACCATCTCCCAGGCGTGCTCCACCCCGATGGTGCGCCCGCCGAAGGCGATGACATTGGCGTTGTTGTGCTCCTTGGCCATCCGGGCGCTGTAGCAGTCGGCGCACAGGGCCGCCCGGATACCCTTGATCTTGTTGGCCGCCATGGAGATGCCGATGCCCGTGCCGCAGCACAGGATGCCGAATTCCGCCTCTCCTCCGGTCACCACCTTACAGAGGGCCACGGCGATGTCGGGGTAGTCCACAGGCTCCCCGTGACAGCCCACGTCCTGGACCTCATGGCCCTCCTCCTCCAGGCGGCGCCGCAGCGCCTCCTTGAGGTCATAGCCTCCGTGATCACTGCCTACTACGATCTTCATGCGAAGTTCCTCCTTCTCTTTCGGGGTCAGCGCCCCACCGCCTCTACGAACCGGCGGCTGGCTGCCTCCACGCCGTCGGGCTGTCCAAAGCAGACAAAGGCGCCCCCCACCAGGATATCTGCCCCCGCCTGGGCGCAGAGGGGGCCGTTTTCATGGTCGATCCCGCCGTCCACCATGATGGACAGCTTCAGGCCCCGCTCCTTCCGCAGGGCGTCCAGCTTCCGCAGCCGCTCCAGGGTCCGGGGCAGGAACTGCTGGCCGGAGAAGCCCGGCTCCACCCCCATCAGCAGCACATAGTCCACCAGGGGCAGCAGCTCATCCAGGACCTCCAGGGGCTGGCTGGGGTTGAGGACGACGCCGGGGCGGATGCCCGCCATCCGGAGCTCCTGGACAAACCGCACGCCAAAGGAGGTGCTGTCTGCCTGGAAGGCGGCATACTCCGGCGCCAGGACCCGGAGGCGCTCCAGCCAGGCGAAGGGGGCGTCCACCATCAGGTGGATGTCCATGGGCAGCTGGGGGCAGTATCGCTTGATGGCCGCCGCCTGGTCAAAGCTCAGGCAGAAGTTGGGGACATAGTGGCCGTCCATCACGTCGATGTGCAGCATGGCCGCGCCGCCCGCCACCAGGCGGTCCAGGTCGTCGGCCAGGTGCAGGGGGTCGGCGCAGGCCAGCGTGGGGTTCAAAATGGCCATCTCTCCCGCCCCCTCTCAGTACAGGGCCAGGGTGTCCATGAAGCAGCGGACATAGGCCTCCCGGTCCACCTTCTTCAGGAAGAGGACCGTCTTGTCCTCCGGCGGCTTCCGGAGGTTGTCCTCAAAGTCCACCAGGGTGAAGCCAGTGGTGAGCTCTCCCTTGGTCTCCACATCGGCGAAATACTGCTCCCCCTGGAAGAACTCGGGGTGGGTGACGTACATCACGGTGCACAGGTCGTGGATGTCGATGCCCTTCTTCTTGCTGTCCACGGTGTTCTCATTCTTGGTGCTGTTGATGTAGAAGCGGGTCACCGCCCGGACCATCTCGGAGACCGGATTGTCATACTGCTTGGTGGCCTCCAGGTCTTCAAAGGTGAAATAGCTCCCGCGGGTGCAGTCCAGGCTGCACATGACAAAGGGGATCTTGGTGGCGATGACATACTTGGCGGCCTCCGGGTCGGCCAGGACATTGAAGGTGGCCACGGGGGTGGGGTTTCCGGTGCGGAGGGAGCCCCCCATGAACACCACCCGGCGGATCAGCTTCAGGGCGTCCGGATGCTTTTGCAGCAGCAGGGCGATGTTGGTCAGGGGCGCCAGGGCGATGATGTCGATGGGCTCCGGCTGCTCCCGCAGCACCTGGTAGAGGAACTCCCAGGCGGGCAGCTCCACCGGGGTCTTAGTGGTCTTTTCCGCGAATTCATAGCCCCCCAGGCCGTTGTTCCCGTGGATGTAGGCGGCATCCTGGAGCTCCCGCTCCAGGGGCTTCTCCGCCCCCCTGGCCAGGGGGATGTCATCCCGGCCCATCAGGTGGAGGGCGTTGAGGGTGTTATAGGTGGTGATCTCCGTGGGCAGGTTCCCACAGACCGTGGTGACCCCCAGGACCTCCAGGTCCGGGGTCTTGACCGCATAGGACAGGGCAATGATATCGTCGATGCCGGTGTCGCAGTCGATGAGCACTTTGATGGCTCCCATAGGTTCTCCTCCTCAAAAAATCGTCAGTTCGTTTCCGAACGGGTCCAGAAGTCGGGCAGAAGCTGCCCCAGCGTGTAGGTCCGGTACTCCTCCGGTCCCCGGACCACCAGGACCGGCATGTCTGCCGGGCAGAACTGGAGCAGGACCTGCCGGCAGACGCCGCAGGGCGTGCAGAAGGTCTCCGGCTCGGCGGGCAGGGGGCCGCCGCAGACCGCTAGGGCCCGGAATTCCCTGACCCCCTCGCTGAGGGCCTTGAAGAGGGCCACCCGTTCGGCGCAGATGCTGGGGGTCTGGCCGTAGCACTCGATATTTCCGGCGCAGAATATCTGCCCGTCAGCGGCCAGCAGGGCCGCCCCCACGCCATAGCCAGAGATCACCGGCAGGCTCCGGGTCCGCCGGGCCTCCAGGCAGGCCTCTGCCATTTGATTGCAAATAGCCCGGTCCAGGCCCGCAAAAGATTCCATATTTCTCCTCACTTTCTCGCCTTATGGGGCAAGAATGGCCAGGAGGCCCCAGAAAAAGCCATCCTGGCCATCTTGTCGGCGCATTCAGCGCTGCTGTACAAATTTGGTGTAGGGTTTGCCGCCGGAGGCAATGCCGGCGTTGCTCTTCCCGGCGCTGAGGGCCAGGACCACCACGGTAGCCACATAGGGAATCATCTGGATGAACTCCGTGGGGATGGGCACCTGGATGCTCTGGAGATAGAGCTGCAGGGCACTGAAGAAGCCGAAGAACATGGCGGAGCCAAAGACGCCCCAGGTGTTCCAGCGGCCCATGGTCACAGCACCCAGGGCCAGGTAGCCCCGACCGGCCACCATGCCCTCCTGGAACATGTTCATGCTGCCGATGGAGAGCATCGCGCCGCCCAGGCCGCCCATGACGCCGGAGTAGAGGACGCTGAAATAGCGCAGCTTGTGGACCGAGAGGCCGGCGGTCTCCGCCGCCTTGGGGTTTTCGCCTACGGTGACGATCCGCAGGCCCAGCCGGGTGTGGCGGAAGAGGAACCAGGTCACCAGCAGGCAGACCAGGAGCAGGTAGACAAAGGGAGACTGCTGGGAGAGGAAGCCCCCGATCACCGGGATCCCCTCCAGGGGCGTGGTAGTGGGGAGGTTGGGGACCGTGGGACTGTTGCCCTGCTGGTTGAAGAGGGCCTTCAGGCCCACGCCGGAGATACCGGTGGAGAGCAGGACCAGGGCCATGGAGCTCACCGCCTGGGTGCCGCCCCAGGTGATGCACACCAGGGAGTGGACCGCCGAGATGGCCACACCGATGAGGATGGCGAAGAGAATACCCATCCAGGGGTTCTGGAAGAGGTAGCTGCCCACCACGGCGCCAAAGGCGGAGGCCGTCATGATGCCCTCCAGGCCGATGTTGTTCACGCCGCTGCGCTCACTGGTCATGCCGCCCAGGGCCGTATAGGCGATGGGGGTGCCCATGCGCAGTGTGGCCGAGAGCAGATAGGTGATGGCACTAAGCATGCTTCTTACCCCCTATTCCCCGTTTGATGTAGTAGCGAATGACATACTCGGCGCACAGGAACACGATGATGAGGCCCTGAATGACGTCGATCATATTCTGGGAGATGCCCGCGCTGGTCTGCATCATGGCCGAGCCGCTGCGCATGGCGCCGATGAGGAGCGCGGAGAAGATGATGGCGAAGGGGTTATTGTGGGCCATCAGGGCCACGGGGATGCCGTTGAAGCCGTAGTTGGCCGAGAAGTTGTTGACGATCTTGTTCAGGCTGCCGGTGACCTCGATGCCGCCGGCCAGGCCGGCCAGGGCGCCGCTGATCAGCAGGGCCAGGAACATGTTCCGGTTGACGTCGATGCCGTTGACCCGGGCAGCGGAGGCGTTGAAGCCCACAGCCCGCATCTCATAGCCCAGGCTGGTGCGGTTGAGGAGGACGTAGGTCCCCACCACGGCCAGCAGGGCCAGGACAAAGCCCAGATTGAGCACATAGGGCGTGGGAAGCAGGTCCGGGAGCTGGGCCGTCTCCGCGATAGTGGCGGTGGCGGGGCTCTCGCCGGGACCCTTGAAGGGGCCCAGGATGAGATACTGCACAAAGTACTGGGCGATGTAGTTGAACATGATGGTGCTGATGACCACGCTGACATTTCCCTTGAGCTTGAGGACGGCCGGGAAGAAGGCCCAGGCCATGCCGGCCGCCATGCTGGCCAGGATGGTCAGCGGCAGGTGGAGGATCATGGGGAGATGGACATAGGCGCCCACCAGGGCGGCCGCCATGGCGCCCATGAGGAGCTGGCCCTCCGCGCCGATGCTGAACACGCTACACCGGAAGGCGATGGCCACCGCCAGGCCGGTGAGCATGACGGGAACGGCCCGGCCCAGGGTGATGGTGAATGCGATGCCGGTGCCGAAGGCCCCCTGCCAGAGGGCACCATAGGCCTCCAGGGGATTGCTGCCGAAGGCCAGGATCACCACCGCTCCCACCAGGAGGGCGGCCACCAGCGCGATGACTGTGATCAGCAGGCTCAGCCCGGTCTCCTGCAGCTTCTTCTTGTCCACCGGGAGGGCAAAGCCCTTAGTCGTTTTGGCTTCCAACCGACACACCTCCTTGCTCCTGCTGGGCGTCCCTGCTGCCCAGCATCATCAGACCGAGCTGCTGGCGGTCCACACTGGTGGCATCCACCACATCCACGATCTTTCCCTTGAAGATAACGGCGATCCGGTCGCTGACCGACAGGATCTCGTCCAGCTCCAGGGAGAAGAGCAGTACGCCCTTGCCTTTGTCCCGCTGCTCCAAAAGGGTCTTTTGCACAAACTCCATGGCGCCGATGTCCAGGCCGCGAGTGGGCTGCACCGCTACAAAGACATCGGGGTCCCGGGATGCCTCCCGGGCGATGATGATTTTCTGCTGGTTGCCGCCGGAGAGGGTCCCCGCCGCCACATCCACGTTGGCGCAGCGGATATCAAAGGCCTCCTGGAGCTCCTCAGCGTTTTTATGGATCCGCCTGAAGTCCAGCCAGACGCCGCCCTTGGCGAACTCCTTGTGGTTATGGAGTCCCAGGATCAGGTTCTCCGCCACGCTGTACTCCAGCACCAGGCCATCCTTGTGGCGGTCCTCCGGCACCAGGCCGATGCCCTCTTCCTTCCGGTCCCGGATGCTCTGCCGGGTGATGTCCGTCCCCCGGAAGAGGATCTGGCCGCTGTCCACCGGGATCTGGCCGCAGATGGCCTGGACCAGCTCCTCCTGGCCGTTGCCGTCCACGCCGGCCACGCCCAGCACCTCGCCGGCCCGGAGCTCCAGGTTGATGCCCGAGAGCTTCTTGACCCCGTGGACGCTGTACTCCAGGTCCCGCAGCTCCAGCAGGCTGGGCTGGTCGGTAAAGGTCCGGCGCTCCCGGCGCTCCAGGCTCACGTCCCGGCCCACCATCATGCGGGTAAGCTCGGGCACGGTGGTCTCGTCCTTATTGACGGTCCCCACCACCTTGCCCAGGCGGATGACGGTAATGCGGTCGCTGATCTTCATGACCTCCGCCATCTTGTGGCTGATAAAGAGGATGGTCTTCCCCACTGCCTTGAGGCCCAGGAGGATGTCGCAGAACTCGTCGATCTCCTGGGGGGTCAGCACGGCGGTGGGCTCGTCAAAGATCAGGATCTCCGCCTCCCGGTAGAGGATCTTCAGGATCTCCACCCGCTGCTGCTCAGTGACAGAGAGCTCAGAGACCTTGCGATGGGGGTCGATCTTGAGGCCGTAGGTCTCGGAGAGCTGCCTGATCTTTTCCTCCGCCCCCTTGCGGTCCACCATGAGGGCGCTGCCGGGCTCCTGGCCCACAATGATGTTTTCCGCCACCGTCAGCTTGGGGATCAGCATGAAATGCTGGTGGACCATGCCGATCTTATGGGCGATGGAGTCCCTGGAGCTGGTGAAGCGGACGGGCTCCCCATTGATGAGGATCTCCCCCTCATCCGGCTGATAGAGGCCGTAGATGATGTTCATGAGGGTGGATTTTCCCGCGCCGTTCTCGCCGGCCAGGGTATGGATGGTCCCCTTTTCCACGTCGAAGCTGATGTGGTCATTGGCCACGACGCCGGGGAATATCTTCGTGACATTTTTTAACTGGATGATGGGGTTCACACTGCACCACCTGCCATATTTATTAAAAGGGCCGCGGAGGGGATTCCCACCCCCCGCGGCCGCGCCGCGTTACACGCTGGCCGTGAACGCCTCGTACTCTTCCTGTGTGCCGGGGACAGTGATCTCGCCGTCAATGATCTGCTGCTTGAGCTCCTCCACCTTGTCCAGGACCTCCTGGGGGATGGAGTCCAGCAGCTCGTCGTTCATGGTCGTGTAGCGGAGGGTCACGCCGTCCTCAGCCAAGCCCCACACGCTGGCAGTGCCGCCGGCGAAGGTGCCGTTCTCGATGTAGTCCCGCAGCACATTCACCACGGCCACGTCGATGGGCTTCACCACAGAGGCCACGATCTTGTCGGGGGCCTGGTCAAACTGGCCGGTGGCGGCGCCCAGGCAGTACTTGCCCTCGCCAGCCTCCTGGGCGGCCTGGAAGACGCCCAGGTTGCAGGCGCCGGCGAAGCAGCTGACATAGTCGCAGCCCTGCTCATAGAGGGCGGTGGCCATCTCCTTGCCGATGTTGGTGTCGCTGTAGCTGTTGGTGAACATGGTGGTCACTTCGCAGTCGGGGTCCACAGCATAGGCGCCGGCCATGAAGCCGTACTGGAAGCGGACCTGGAGGGGCTCCTGCACCGCCAGGACAGCGCCGATCTTGCCGGTCTGGCTCAGCATAGCCGCCAGGGCGCCGCCCAGGAAGGCGGCCTCGTTCTCGCGGTACTCGACCGACATGATGTTGTCATAGCCCTCTTCCGCAGCGGCCAGGTACAGGAACTTGAAGTCGGGATACTCAGCGGCCACTTCCACCATGGCGTCCCGGTAAGAGGAGCTAGGGATCACCAGGAAGGTGCAGCCCTGGGCGATGAGGGTCCGGATGCTATTGGCAGTGCTGGCAATATCGGTGACCTCGATATACTCCAGCTCTACCGGCAGCTCCTCCTCGGCCTGCTGGAGGCCGGCCAGGATGTCATCGTTAAAGCTCTGGGTGCCCAGGCTCTCAAAGATGGCGCCCACCTTCAGGGTGTCCTCGCCGCCCTGGCTGCCGCTGCCGGTCTCGGACGTTCCGCTGCCTCCGCAGCCCACCATGGCGACCAGGCTGGTGGCTGCCAGCAGAAGCGCAAGTGTTCTCTTCAGTTTCATTCAATTACCTCCCTAAAATGTCTGTTGATGTCCTCGTTGCCTTTCTATGTGAAACAGCTTTTCCGGCTGTCTCAGCCCTGAGGGAACAAACGGTCCGGGTCCACCGGGTCCAGGCTCTCCGCCATCTTCTTCCGCAGGAGCTCCTGCATATGTACCTTTACGCTGTCGTACTCCGGCATCCGGGCCAGGTTGGTCATCTCATAGGGGTCTTCTTTCAGATGATAGAGCTCATCCGAATCCCCTTCATAGCAGACATATTTCCAGTCGCCCTCCACCACCATGCGGCCGATGAGGGTCAGGCCGTAGCCGTGGCCGTAGCTCTCGCACATCAGGCTGTCCCGCCAGGGCTCCTTTCCGTCCCGGTGGCAGGCCAGGTCCAGCAGGCTCCTGCCGTCCACCCGCTCCCGGAAGGAGAGCCCCGCCGCATCCAGCATGGTCACCGGCAGGTCGCAGGTGAAGACCAGGTGGTCGTCCTTCTGGCCCGGGTCGATCCGGCCCTTCCAGTTCACGGCCATCGGGATGCGCTCCACCTCCTGGGCCATATGGCTGTCCTTGTCGAAGTGGCCGCCCTGGCAGGCGATAGCGTCACCGTGGTCCGTGGTCCAGATGATGATGGTATCCTGGTCCAGGCCCAGCTCCCGCAGCTTGTCCACGATCATGCCGCCGGCGGCGTCCACCATGGTGATGTGGGCGTAGCACCGGGCCAGCATCTTCTGCCACTCGCTCCAGGGGAGCGGATTGGGACGGATGATGTGCTTGCCATCTCCCAGGGGCCGGCTGACCTCCCAGTGGAGGTTCTCCGGCTTGTCGTGGAGGTCGTTCCGGAAGCTGGGGTACTCGGGGATGCTCTCCGGGTCATAGAGGTCGGCAAACTCCTTGGTGGGGAAGAAGGGCTGGTGGGGCCCCCAGAAATCCACCCGCAGGCTCCAGGGCCCGCCGTCCGGGTTTTTGGCCAGCTCCTCCAGCTTGTCACAGGCCAGATTGGCCAGGAAGAAGGCCTCGTGGGTCTCCTTGGGGGTCACGGTGAGGCCGATGGCGTGCTCGCCGCACCAGTAGTCCTCGCACTGGTAGAGCTCCCCCTCCTTCAGCTTGGAGAAGAAGTGGCTGCTGTTGTAGGAATCCGGCCGGAGCACCCGCTCCACATAGTGCTGCGCCCGGGGCAGCCCCCGCTTCTTGCAGTATTCGGCGTACTCGGGGGTGTTGTAGGGGTTGCCGTAACCGCTCTGGGAGAGGCCGGTGCAGTGGTGGTCGTAGGCACAGCCGGGGCCGGCGTGCCACTTTCCATAATAATAGTTGGTATAGCCCGCTTCGGCCAGGGTGTCCAGATAGACCTCATGGCGGTAGGGCGGGTCGTTCTCATTGTGGACCTGTCCATGGGTGTGGGGGTAGAGGCCGGTGAGCATGGTCCGCCGGGCCGGGCCGCACATGGGAGTCACACAGTAGGCATTGCTGAACTCCATGCCCTGGGCGGCAAAGGCCTCGAAGCAGGGACGCATGGGCTTGGGCCCGCCCTGGGCCATCCCATGGCCGTGGTATGCCTGGTGGTCATTAAGGATATAGACGATATTGGGACGTTTCTCCATGATAACATCTTCCCCTCTATGATCTTTTTCTCCGGCGGCCGTCACTGGTAGGCCCGCCGGATACGCTGGAGCTGTTCCGGAGTGCAGTAGATGTGCCCCGCGCTGTCGGTGGTGCACATGTCCTGCTCCTTGAGGCTCTGGAGGGCCCGGCACACCGTCCGCACCGTACAGCTCAGCTCGTCGGCAATGAGGGCCCGCTTCTCCTTGACGCAGAGGAGCTCCTCCTTGGCCCCGGCCTCTACCCACTTCCGGTAGAGGTAGGACATCAGATTCTCCGTGGCATTGAAAAAGGAGAGCCGTTCAATCTGCCGGTAATTCCGCTGGAGGCTCCGGCTCATGCACTTGACGCACTGGATGGCCACCTCAGGGCTGGTCCGCATGCACCAGTCGAAGAAGGCGCAGTCGATATCCAGGCACAGGCAGTTCTCACTGGCGATGATGTTGGAGTAAAAGAGCTTGTCCTCCTCAATGAGCTGGGGGATGCCCAAAAACTCTGGCGCCCAGACCCGGGCCACCATGCTGCTCATGCCGCTGGCCGAGGAGCGGGTGAGGTAGAACTCTCCCCGGACCACCAGGATGACCGTCTGAAGAGACTGGAACATCCGGATGATATTTTGTCCTTTCCGGATACGGTCCAGGGTGATGTAGGGGCTGAGCCTGGAGAGGTAAGGCTGGAGCTGAGGCTGGGTCAAGGTCCCGCCCGGACTCTGGGACATGACCAGACGCAGGAGCTCCAGGAAATCGTTCAGAGTTCTCTCGTCCATTTTGATCCTCCACAAATCAACCGGCCGGAGCCGCCATTTCCTGTCCGTCTGTCCTCTCCTGTGACGCGGGCTTCTCTCCCTTCCCTGTCACATGTCGTCTGCGATACTTGAATGATAATCATTCCTCCTCTTCTCTGCCATGACATGTGTCATGGATTTCAAGATTTCAGAAGTTATTACTATATTTTCTCCTCCTTTTTTGTGCACTTCGCAAACAAGCTGCTTCTTCCTCCCCCTGCTCTCCAGCAATTCCCCCGCCAATTTGGACAAATTTTTCTTTATTTCGGCTCTCTTCAACAAATTTCAGTGCAAAATCGAGATGTCCACCTGGTGTCCTTTTTCTATGCTTTTTCCAGAGAAGGCCAAGAATGTCCCGACCTATTTAGTAGGTTTTACTGGGATATTCTCTCCTTCCTCCCTTTCCACAGCATGTCGCTTGTCATGGTTTTCAGACACGTCTCCGCCCCCTCTCCTCTGCCCGCAATGGCCACATGTCATGGTCCTGGTGGCCGGAGACCGGCACTCGGGCAGTTCTCTCCCCTCCCACCTTCTCCCCTCTGCCCCGGCCCCTCCTTTTCCTCAGGCCCCGGACACACCAGGCCATCGCCAGGTCCCTTTGTCCTTTTTATCAAAAATTTCGCCTGTTTTTTGAGGAAAACGTCATGTCGCATGTCATATCTTTCCGGAGCCGCTTTGTGGTATCATTTCGTTATCAATGGCCCGCTCTGCCCCTCCGTGGGGCCTCGGACAAGGGCCGGGAAGGAACGATAGCATGAAGGAAGTTGGAATCTATCCCCTTGCAGGCGCCATCAATGCCAAAGACCCCCATCTCATCGCCTACTGCCAGGACTACCTGACCCGTCTGGGCAAGGCGCTGGACCTCCATCTGGTTCCCATGGAGGAGGAGGCCTTCCGGGCCCAGGGCATTCCCGTCTTTTTCCTGGCCTCCGGCGGCATCGCCGGCGCCTTCCGGGATGTCTGTCACTGTGTGAAAGGACCCTATATCCTGCTGACCACCGCCGGCTGGAATTCCCTCCCCGCTTCCATGGAGATTTTGTCCTATCTCCATGAGCAGGGTGAGGAGGGCGAGATCCTCCACGGCGAGCCTGAGGAGATCGCCCCCCGGCTCCGGGAGCTTCTCCGGCTGGCGGAGGTCCGCCGCCGCCTGGCCCGGATGCGGCTAGGCGTCATTGGGGAGACCTTGTCCCTGGCGGGCAGCCGGGCGGACCGGGAGACCCTCCAGCGCCGCTTCGGGGCAGAGCTGGTGATGCTGGACATCAACGAGCTGGTGGAGGAGTTCCACAAGGGCGGGTACCCCGAAAACGATGACACCCGGCAGCTCAAGAGCCGGGGCTATGACCCCGTCGAGATGGAGAAGGCCCTCCAGGTCTACGGCGCGGTGGACCGGATGGTCCAGAAATACCAGCTGGACGCGGTGACTGTGCGCTGCTTTGACCTGCTGGACAGCATCCACACCACCGGCTGCCTGGCCCTGTCCATCCTGAACGCCCAGGGCATCCCCGCGGCCTGCGAGGGGGACACCCGCAGCCTGCTGAGCATGGCCCTGCTCCACCAGCTCACCGGAGAGCCCGTTTTCATGGCCAACCCCAGCCAGCTGGACCGCCAGAAGCAGGAGATGGTCTTCGCCCACTGCACCCTGCCCCTGAACATGCCCCAGGACTACACCCTCACCACCCACTTCGAGTCGGGCATCGGCGTGGCCCTGGCCGCCGACTTCGCCCCCGGCCCCGTCACCGTGTTCAAGTGTGACGAGACCGGCCGCTTCTACGCCCAGGACGCCGAGCTTCTGGAGAGCCTGCACCGTCCGGACCTCTGCCGGACCCAGCTCCGCCTCCGCCTCCCCGAGGG
>DWWJ01000153.1 GCA_019119795.1 Candidatus Intestinimonas pullistercoris | reverse complement strand
TGGTCTTCGGCCAGGCGGTCAGCGGCGTCCTGTGCAGGCTCAAGGGGCCCCGGCACGTCAGCCGGCTGGTCACCGCTCTCTCCCTGGGGGCCTATAACCGCCAGTTCCGGCCCAACCGCACCAGCGCCGACTGGATCAGCTCCGACCCGGAGGCGGTGGACGCCTATGTGGCCGACCCCCTGTGCCGCTTTGTCCCCACAGTGGGGATGTTCCACGACATGCTGGGCGGCCTCCGGCGCATTGGCGACCCGTCCCAGCTCGCCCACATGGACCCCGCCACGCCGGTGGCCTTCTTTGCGGGGGCAGACGATCCGGTGGGAGACCAGGGCCGGGGCGTCGAAAAGACGGCCCGGCTCTTCCAGGAGGCCGGCTGCCGCTCCGTGTCGGTCAAGCTCTATCCCGGCGCTCGCCATGAGCTCCTCAACGAGCGCATCCGGGAGCAGGTCTATGATGACCTGCTCTCCTGGCTGGAGGCCCATCTGGCGGGAACTCCGGGCTGAGCACGGCGCTTTGTGCTTGGGACCCCGCATCATGAAAAAAGGACGCCCAGTGGGCGTCCTTTTCCATATGTAGCCGTGCTCAGCCGGCGTACTGGCCGCTGTAGTCGATGATCATGCCGTCCAGGTTCTGCCAGTCCGTGCCCACCATGGTGTAGACGTTGTCCTCCAGCTTGAGCTGGATCACCACAGACTGGGCGGGCTCATAGCCCAGATTGGGCATCAGGCCCTGAATGCCCTCGATGATGGCGTCGGCATAGGTCTGCTCCAGGGCCTCGTACTCGGCATCCGACATGGCGTCGATCTGCTCCTGGGCGGTGACGCCGTGGGCGGCGCAGGCCTCGGACCAGACGGTTGGCAGGTCATAGTTGTCGGTGTACTGCACCAGGATGTCGATGGGCTCGATGCTCACAGTCACCAGATAGCTGCCGTCCTCTCCCTTGGTGGCGGACTGGACCTCGTACTTGCTGTGGGAATAGATCTCCTTTACCAGCTCCACCATCTTGGTGGTGGTCTCCTCGCTGGGATACATCTCAAAGGCCTCCATCATAATGTCGGCCTCCGCCTCGGTATTCCAGACGTAATTCTGCTCCTCGGCCTCCTCGGCGGTGAGGTCCATGAGCTCCAGGTAATCCTCGTTGTACTGGCCCAGATAACTGGAGTCCAGTTCCCCCTTGACATAGGCCATGGCTTCCTCGGGGGTCACGTCGCCGCCGCAGGCCGCCAGCGCGAAGGTCATCGCCGCTGCCAAGCCGACGGCAGCCAGTCTCTTGCCGAACTTCATTTTCTTCTCCTCCATCTCATTTGATTGGGACACAGGCGTACAAAAAGAAAATCTTGTACGCCTCCATTCTACCGAATCGCTCCTGTGCCGTCAACTCTTTTCTCGGAATCCTTCCGCCTTTTTCCACTTACGGTTTCCCTTCCGGAAAATCTGGGTATCCTTGGATTTGTCCCCATCTTCAACTATTAGTTTTGCGAATGAAACCACGAGTTTTTCAATATCGGCTAAAATGAGGACGTATCCTTTGGAAGTCGGAGGATCGACACATGAACACATTGGGCGAACAGATCAAAAAGTACCGCATCTCCATCCGCATGACCCAGGCCGACTTTGCCAGCCGGCTGGGGGTGACAGGGGCCTCTGTCTCCGCCTATGAGACAGGCACCCGGCTGCCTTCCTATGATATTCTGGTAAAGGTCTCCAATATTCTGGGGGTCTCCACGGACACTCTGCTGGGCCGGGGCAAGGCCGGCGCCGTCACGGTGGACGTCACCGGCCTTACGGAGGAGCAGCGGCACCTCATCCGCTCCACCGTGGAGATCTTCCAGCAGTACAACGCCCTGCGGACAACCGGCGGGGAGGGGGGCGACCCCTGAGCCATCAGCCCCCCAGGCGCTCCTCCCACTGGGCCTCCCGGAAGCCCACCAGGGTAAAGTCCCCGCCCACCAGGATGGGGCGCTTGACCAGCATCCCATCGGTGGCCAAAAGGCCGAGCATCTCCTCTTCCCCCATGGCGGGCAGCTTGTCCTTGAGCCCCAGGGAGCGGTAGAGCTGCCCGCTGGTGTTGAAGAACCGCTGGAGGGGCAGGCCGCTCTGCCTCTGCCAGGCCCGGAGCTCCTCCGCGGTGGGGTTTTCCAGCTTGATGTCCCGGGTCTCCACCGGGATCCCCCGGGCGTCCAGCCACTTCTTCGCCTTCTGACAGGTGCTGCATTTGGGATACCAGACCAACAGCATCGTTCTCTCTCCTTTTCTTTTTTCTGGAGGGGCATCCCCTCCCTACAGTTGTATCACACGGCGGCGACCCTGGCAAGAGCGGGCTGCCGCCGTGCGCTTCCTGTTTCCGGGTCCGCCCTGTCCTGATCTCCTGTTGAAATGGGCGGAAAAGCTCCCTTTTCCCCTTTTGTTTAGAAAATATTTCGTTTTTCTCCCTTTCCTGTTTGCACTTGCGTGTTATGCTGTGGATATGAATTGGAAAGGAAGTGACCCATCATGGGCAGAAAGCTGCTCTCTCTTTTTCTGGTCCTAGCCCTGACCATTCCCTTTGCCGCCTGCGCCGGGGCGGAGGAATCCGGCGGGGACCTCACCGACATCGTCCTCTCTGATCAGGGCGTCACGGTGGACGACGACGCCGCCTCCCAGGACTCGGAGGATGCCGTCTATGTGGGGGCGGAGATCGTCTACTACCAGTCCGGGCAGGACGAGACCTACGGCGAGGGTACCGAGGCCGACAGCCACGACCCGGAGGAGGCAGAGGCCCACACGGTGGTCACCATCACCCAGCCCGGCACCTACCGCCTCTCTGGCTCCCTGAGTCTGGGCCAGGTGGCGGTGGACCTGGGGGAGGACGCCAAGGAGGACCCCCAGGCAGTGGTGACCCTGATCCTGGACGGGGTGGACCTCACCTGTACCGTGGCCCCCGCCGTCCTCTTCTACAACGTCTATGAGTGCGGCCCTGATGACACCGAGACCGCCTCCCCCACGGTGGACACCTCCGCCGCCGGGGCCAATGTGGTCCTGGCTGACGGCAGCGTCAACCGCATCTCCGGCTCCTATGTGGCCCGCATCTACAAGGAGGGCACCACTGACAAGCTCCACAAGTACGACGGAGCCTTCTACTCCAGGATGTCCATGAACATCAGCGGCGGTGAGGAGGGAGACGGCGTCCTGGAGATCACCGCCGAGAATGAGGGTCTGGACTCCGAGCTCCACCTGACCATCAACGGCGGCGACATCCGCATCACTGCCCAGAACGACGGCATCAACACCAATGAGGACGGGGTCTCTGTCACCACCGTCAACGGCGGGACCCTCACTATCAACGCCGGTCTGGGAGCCGAGGGGGACGGCATCGACTCCAACGGCTATCTGGTCGTCAACGGCGGCACTGTCGTCTCCTCAGCCAACGGCCAGGTGGGCGAGGGCGGCCTGGATTCCGACATGGGCATCTATCTCAACGGCGGCACCGTCCTGGCCTTCGGCAGCCGGAATGACACTGCCAGCGGGGATTCCACCCAGGCTTTGATGGAGCTCACCTTCTCCTCCGCCCAGAGCGCCGGGAGCCTCTTCACCGTGGAGGACGGGGAGGGCAATGTCCTCTTCTCCTCCACGCCCGTCAAGGAGTACTCCTCAGTGACCCTCTCCTCCCCTGCGCTGACCTATGGGGAGACCTACGCCGTCTATGTGGACGGAGTCCTTCAGCAGTACACCGGCTCCGGCGCCATGGGCGGCCCGAGCGGCATGGGGCCCGGCGGCGCGCCCGGGGAGCGGCCCGGCGGCCAGGAGCCTAGTGAGCCGCCAGTGGGTGAGGAACAGACTCCCCCCGAGGACTGGGTCCCCGCCCAGGAGACGGTCCCGCCGGAGGGGGAACCCCCGGAGGAACTGCCGGAGGAGGCCCTCCCCGAAGACCGCCAGCCCGGCCAGGGCGGCCGTCCCGGCGGCGGCGAGGACTTCGGCGCGGCCCAGGATGGGACCCAGCAGGCGGGCTCCACCGCCTTCACCCCCACCGCGGAGAGCCACAGCTTCTCCGGGGTCTCCGCCGCAGAGGAGCTCCCCTTTACCGACGTGAGCGCAGAGAGCGCATCCTATGACGCCGTGGTCTGGGTCTGGCGGCAGGGCCTGATGAACGGCACCTCCGACACCACCTTCTCCCCGGAGGAGACGGTGAGCCGGGCCATGGCGGTGACCGTTCTAGCCCGGATGGCCGGGGCCGAGGCCGCCGACAGCGACGCCTTCTCCGATGTGGAGAGCGGCACCTGGTACAGCGGCTATGTGGGCTGGGCCATCTCCAACGGCATCGTGGAGGGGGACGGCGCGGGGCATTTCCTCCCGGAGGAGCCCGTCACCAGGGAACAGATGGCCCTGATGCTCAGCCGGTATGCCGAGGGGTCCGGTGCGTCCTATACCGCCCCGGAGGGGGCTGGCAGCGTGCCCCTCACCCGGGCGGAGCTGGCCCAGATGCTCTATTCCTATCAGCAGGGATGAGCTCCCCGGAGAGGAAAGAACACAGGGACTGCACGCGAAAGGGGGGCTCTCCGCCCCCCTTTCACACTTTTCCCC
>DWWJ01000152.1 GCA_019119795.1 Candidatus Intestinimonas pullistercoris | reverse complement strand
AAGCTCATGGAGGCCTCGGTCAGGATGGCGCTGGAGAGGGCCAGGGTGGCCTGAACCGTGAAGGGGGCCACCACATTGGGGGAGATGTGCCGGACCAGAATGGCCCCGGTCCGCACCCCCACGCTCCGGGCGTTGGAGACATACTCCAGCCCCTTGGCCGAGATGACGGCCGCCCGGACGGTCCGGGCGAAGACGGGGATGTTGACGATGCCGATGGCCACCATGGTGGGCCCCAGGCCACGGCCCAGCACGGCAGAGATGAAGATGGCCAGCAGAATGGAGGGGAAGGCGAAGAGGATGTCCATGACACACATGATGACCCGGTCCACGATCCCCTCGAAGTAGCCGGCGATGAGGCCCAGGACATAGCCCGCCGTGGCGCCGATGCCCACGGCGATGATGCCCACCTCCAGGGAGACCCGGGCGCCGTAGATGATGCGGCTGAAAATGTCCCGGCCGTAGTTGTCAGTGCCGAACCAGTACTCGGAGCAGGGGGCCAGCTGGGGCATGGCCACCATCTGCTCCGGGCCATAGGGGGCGATGGTTGGGGCGATGATGGCCACCACAATGAGCAGGAAAATGCCGATCATGCCTATCCGTCCCATGGGATCTCTCCAGAGGTCCCGCACGGTCTGTAAAAATTGTCTCATGGCGAACCTCCGGCGTCAGTCGTAAGAGATACGGGGATCGACCCAGGTATAGAGCAGGTCCGTGATCAGGTTCACCAGCACATACACGAAGGCGATGAAGAGGACACAGCCCTGGACCACCGGGTAGTCCCGCTGGTTGATGCCGGTGAGGGTCATCTGGCCCAGCCCCGGAAGGGAGAAAATCTGCTCCACGATGACGGCGCCCCCCAGCAGGGTGCCGATCTGCATCCCCACCAGGGTGAGGATGGGGATGAGGGCGTTGCGGAGGACATGCTTGAAGATGGCCACCCGCTCGCTGGCCCCCTTGGCCCGGACGGTCTTGACAAAGTCCTGCCGCAGGACCTCCAGCACCGAGGAGCGGGTCATCCGCATCACAGAGCCGGCGATGGAGACCCCCAGGATGGAGGCGGGGAGGATCATGATCTGAAGGTTGCGGAGGGGGTCCTCAAAGAAGCTCACATAGCCCAGGGGGGAGAAATAGCCGAAGGCCAGAGAGAGGAAGAGGATGAGCAGGATGGACAGGGCGAAGTTGGGGACGGAGACCCCCAGCAGGGCGAAGACCCGGACAAAGCGGTCCGCCAGGGAGTTGCGCTTCACCGCGGCCAGAATGCCCAGGGGGATGGCGATGAACCAGGAGATGATGGCGGCCAGGATGGTGAGCTCAGCGGTCACCTGGAAGCGGGTCAGAATCTGGGGCAGAATGGGCTCGGCGGTGCGGATGGATTCGCCGAAGTCCCCGTGGAGGACCCCGCCGATCCAGTCCAGGTACTGGACCACATAGGGGCGGTTGAGGCCGTAGATCTCCTCCAGCTGGGCCCGGAGCTCCGGGGTGGCGTCCACCCCCAGGATGCCGGAGATGACGTCGCCGGGGATCATCTTCATGACAGCGAAGATAAGGACGCTGATGCCGAACAGGACCGGAATGAGCTGCAGGACACGGCGGATCACATAGGTTTTCATGGAATCACTCTCCCTATCACGCAGAGACTGGATGGTCTGGATCGAGGACTGACCGCGGCCCGCGCGGCGGGCCGGACAGGCTGTGGTCAGCCCTCCATCAAAAAAGAGGAGGGAGGCGGCGGGAGCCAGGGACTCCCACCGCCTCCCTGTGTCGTGTTTACTGGGTCAGATAGGTGTCGCGGAAGTTGCTGGAGTCGGCGGCAGAGGGGGAGAAGCCATGAACGCGGGTGCTGGTGACGAAGTACTTCATGGGGCTGGCGATGCAGAGCTTGGTGCAGTCGTCGATGCAGATCTCCTGGGCCTCATTGTAGTACTCCTCCCGCTGGGCCTCGTCGGTGGTGGCGATGCCCAGGGCGCACAGCTCGTCCACGCGCTCGTTGGAGAAGCCGAAGACATTGGCGCTGGCGGTGGAGCCGAAGAAGAAGGAGATGGCGCGGTTGGGGTCGGTGCCGGCGCCGTCGTTGACCACCATCAGGTCAAAGCCGGCCTCGGGGGTGCTCATCTTGCCCCAGATGTCCACATACTCGCCGGACTCCAGGTTGGTGATCTCCACGTCGATGTAGATCTGGGCCAGCTGCTGCTGGATGACCACGGCGGCCTGCCGCAGGGAGTCCATCAGGCCGGCGGCCAGCTTCAGGGTCAGGCGGTTGTCCTCGCTGTACCCGGCAGCCTCCATGAGCTCCTTGGCCTTGTCCAGGTTGAACTGGTAGAGGTCCATGGTGGAGACATCCAGGGACCAGTGGCCCATGGCCGGGGGCACCATGGAGCTGACGGCGGCCTGACCGTTGTAGACGATGTTGATGATGGCCTGGCGGTCCAGGGCGTAGCTCATGGCCTGGCGGACGTTCTTGTCCTGGAGGGCGGGGGTGGAGAGGTTGCAGCCCATGGCGATGTAATCGTTGGTCTGGTAGCCCAGAACAGCCAGGTTTTCCTCCTCCTCAGCGGCGGTGACATTGGTGGAGGAGAGGTTGGCGATGTCGATCTCGCCGGTGCGCAGGGCGGCCAGGCGGGCGGATTCGTCACCGATGAGGTAGTAGGTGATGCCGTCCAGCACGACCCGGTCGGCCTCCCAGTAGTCGGCAAACTTGGTGAGCTCCACACAGTTGTCGGGGAGCCACTCGCCCAGCTGGAAGGGGCCGGTGCCGCCGTCGGCGCGCATGAGGTCGCCGTTGGCCTCAATGACGTCCTTGTCCACGATGGCGCCGTAGTTGCTGGTCAGGTTGTTCAGGAAGGCGGCGTTGGGCTCGGCGAGGGTGAACTGGACGGTGTAGGGGTCCAGGGCCTCCACGCTCTCGATGCCGCCGAAGTAGCTGCTGGAGCTGCCCAGGGCGCCGATGTCGCCGGCCTCGGTCTTGCCCAGGACCCGGTCAAAGGTGTAGACCACGTCCTCGGCAGTCATCTCCCGGCCGGAGTGGAACTTGACGCCCTGGCGGAGGTGGAAGATGTAGGTCACATCGTCGGGAATCTCCCAGCTCTCGGCCAGCTCGCCATAGAAGGTCATGTCAGCGTTGGTGGCCACCAGGGTCTCATAGAGCTGGTTGATGACCCGGAGGGAGGCCTCCTCAGAGACGGTGTGGGGATCGAAGCCGGTGGGCTCGGAGTCGGTGCCATAGCGCAGAATGCCGCCAGCCACAGGCTCAGAGGGGGCGGTCTCCTCCACAGGAGCCGTGGTCTCCGGGGCGGGCGTCGTTTCGCTGCCGCCGCCGCAGCCGGCCAGGAGGCCCAGCAGGAGCGCGCCGGAGAGAGACAGAGACAGCCACTTTTTCGCTTTGTTCACAGTAGATTACCTCTTTTCCTCTTGAAATTCGTATGTCACAGGACGGGGCCTGCGGATACCCGTTACAGTCCCTCGGGGACGGGCCGGTCCAGCAGGACGTAGTGGACGGCCCGGCGGAATTCGTTGGAGTTTCCCGGCGGCTCCCCCTGGGTCCGGTAAAACTTATTGGTGAGGATGACGGCGCCCAGGCCGTGGGTCCGGCTGATCCACAGGCTGGTGCCGGTGAAGCCGCTGTGTCCGCAGCCCTCCGGGTAGACATCGGACTTGTCGAAGCCCAGCCCTCGGCCGGAGACTGTGATCTCCATGGCCCGCCGGAAGCAGGGCAGCTCCGTGGTGAGGTAGAACTGGCAGAGCTGGGTCAGCGCGCGGGAGGGGGCAAAGACTCCGGCGTGCCCGCTGGCGCCGTGCCAGTAGTAATAGGCGTTGCCGTCGTTGCAGGTCCCGCGGACCTCCACGCCGTTGGGCCGCCAGCCGTCAAAGGTCAGGCCCCGCTCGGCGCACATGCGCTGCTCGATCTGGTTGCCGTAGCAGGAGGGAGCCGCCAGGGCGGGATCGACGGGGCCGTAGGAGATCTCTCCGATGCCCAGCTTTTCCCGGAAATAGAGGTCCAGCCCCTCCCGGAGGGTGAGGCCGGTGACCTGCTGAAAAATAAGGCCCAGGAGCATGAAGTTGAGATCACTGTAGGCCATGCCGGGCTCCGGCGGCGTGGTGTCCAGAACGTGTTCCAGCACGGTATAGAAATCCCGCCCATCCGTATAGAAGGGGTACCAGGGGACGATACCGGAGGTGTGGGTCATGAGCTGGAGAACAGTGGTCTCCCGGAGCCGCTCCCGGGTGATCGGACCAGGGGCCTCCGCCGGCAGAAGGTCCAGGACCCTGTCCTCCGGGGCGAGACGGCCCTCCTCCATGGCAAAGAGGAGCATGGTGGTGCAGATGATCTTGCTCACGGAAGCCAGGTCGAACCAGGTGTCGGGGGAGACCGCTCCAAAGGCCCTATGGTAGAGGGTGTGCGTGCCGTCAAAGACCTGGCACACCGCGGAGGGGTAATAGCCCCTCTGCCGGTAGTCCTCCAAGATAGAGCCGATCTGTGTGAAGTCCAAGGGGACCGCCTCCTGACGCTGCGGGCCCGCCCCTGTAAACGAAAAGGCCATATATTCCACAGTTGCTGCCTGGAACACACGGCCTTCGTCGGCGCGAAAAAGGGCGGGACTTGTTGATGTTTTCTAATATGGTAGCATAATTAAAAAGAGATTTCAATATATACCACAAAAAGAGTAAAATTTTATTTCTTCTGGAGAGAGCGGATCAGCTCCCGGGTCTCCAGCAGGCTCTTCTCCGTGCGGTCCGGATCGTGTTTGGCCACGCCCAGATACAGCAGGTCCAGCAGCAGGAGGCCGGAGGTCCGGGAGGTCATGGCCCCCACCCGCAGCTCAGGCTCCTCACTGGGGACATAGAGGGGGTAGTCGGCCAGCCGGGCCAGGGTGTTGTGGTTGGCCTGGGTAATGGCGATGATCTTGCATCCCCGCTCCCTGGCAGCCCGGGCGGCCAGGACGGTCTCCCGGGTCTCGCCGCTGTAGCTGATGGCGATGACGATATCCCCGGGGCCCAGGAGGGCGGCGGTGGCCAGATTGGTATGGACGTCCTCATGGTAGAAGGCGGGGATGCCGATGCGGGAGGACTTGTAGAGAAAGTCCATGGCCAGCAGGCCGGAGGCCCCCACGCCGAAGAGGTGGATGCGCCGCCCGGCGCAGATCTCCTCCACCGCGGCGGTGAGGACGGAGACATTGAGCATCTGGTAGGTGAGAGAGGTGTTGCGCAGGTGGATGCGCTCCGCCTTCTGGACCAGGGTGTCCATGTCGTCGTGCTCCCGGATGACGGTCTGAAAGTCATCGGGCTTCCCGGCGCCGGCCTCCCGGGCCAGGTCCAGCTTGAGGTCGGTAAAGCCCTTGAAGCCCAGCTTTCGGGAGAACCGGACCACGGCCGCCGGGGAGGAGCCGCAGGCCGAGGAGAACTCCTTGGCGTTCATGTGGATGACCTCTCCGGTGTGGGAGAGCAGGTAGTTGGCCAGGCGGGTCTCGGTCTCGGTCAGGCTGGCCATGCCCTCTTTGATCAAAAGTGTACAGCCCAAGGGCCGCACCTCCCCTCCGCTTTGTGAGAATAGTATATCGGACTCAGACAGAGAAGTCCAGACCCAGTTGAAATAAAATTCCTTTTTTGCCCCCTGGAGAAGTGAAATGTTGTTGACAGGGGGCGGGCGGATGCGGTAGGCTAAAGGTAAAAATAGGAGGTGTGGACAGCATGGACGGTTATTTGGCGGGCCTGAGCACAGAGCAGATCAACGAAGAGACCCGGAACATCGACACCTGCTCCACCGAAGAGATGGTGCGGATGATCAACCGGCAGGACGCCCTGGTGGCGGGGGCGGTGGCCCGGGAGACGGAGCACATCGCGGCGGCCATCGACCTGATCTGGCCCCGGCTGCGGGAGGGCGGCCGGCTGATCTATCTGGGGGCGGGGACCTCGGGCCGCCTGGGGGTGCTGGACGCCTCGGAATGCCTGCCCACCTTCGGCGTGGACCCGGACATGGTCCAGGGCTACATCGCCGGGGGGGATACGGCCCTCCGCCATCCGGTAGAGGGCTGTGAGGACAGTGAAGAGGAGGGCGTCCGCCTGATCGAGGAGCTCCAGGTGGGGCCCAAGGACGCCGTGGTGGGCATCACCGCCAGCGGCGGGGCCCCCTATGTGCTCGCCGCCCTCCGCAGGGCCCGGGAGCGGGGGGCCGCCGTCATCGGCCTGTGCACCAACGCCCACTCCAAGCTGGAGGGCCTCTGCGACGTGTGCATCGCCCCGGAGGTGGGCCCGGAGGTCATCTCGGGCTCCACCCGGATGAAGTCGGGCACCGCCCAGAAGATGGTGCTCAACATGCTCACCACCTGCTCCATGGTCAGGCTGGGCAAGGTCTACGGCAATCTGATGGTGGACCTGAAGGCCAGCAACAAGAAGCTGGAGGACCGGGCCCGGCGGCTCATCATCCACGCCACCGGCGCCCGCCCGGACCAGGCCGCCGACTATCTCCAGCGGGCGGGGGGGCATGTGAAGCTGGCCATCCTGATGCTGGAGAGCGGCCTGGAGGCCCCGGAGGCCCAGGCCCTTCTGGACCGCTGCGAGGGCCGGCTGGCCCCCGCCATCCAGGCGGCAAAGGAGGGGGAGCGCTGATGCTGTGGAACGCCGCGGATAAGCCCATCCGGCGTGTGGTGGGCATGATGTCCGGGACCTCGGTGGACGGGATCGACGCCGCCCTGGTGGAGCTCCGGGGCCCGGCGGAAAAGCCGGAGCTCACCCTGCTGGCCTTTGAGAACCGCCCCTATCCTCAGGGGGTGCGGGAGGGCATTTTCCGCCTCTTCCGCCCGGAGACCGCCACAGTGGACCGGGTGGGGGAAATGAACTTCCTCCTGGGGGAGCTCTACGGACAGGCCGCCCTCTCTGTCATCCGCAAGGCCGGACTGCAGCCCGGGGATGTGGACCTCATCGGCTCCCACGGCCAGACCATCTGGCACGCCCCGGAGCCGGCCGAGGTGGAGGGCTTTCCTCTGCGCTATACCGTCCAGATCGGGGAGGGCGCGGTCATCGCCGCCCGCACCGGCATCCCCACGGTGTCAGACTTTCGGGTGGCCGACATGGCGGTGGGGGGGCAGGGAGCCCCTCTGGTGCCCTTTTCGGAGTACCTCCTCTACCGCCGGGAGGACGAGACCATTTTGCTCCAGAACATCGGCGGCATCGGCAACATGACGGTGCTGCCGGCCGCCGCCCGGTCGGAGGAGGTCTACGCCTTTGACACCGGCCCGGGCAACATGATCGTGGATGCCGTGGTGTCGGCCCTCACCCGGGGCGCCCAGACCTATGACGAGGGCGGCCGGCTGGGGGCGGCCGGGCAGGTGTGCCCGGAGCTGCTGGAGCGGCTCCAGAAAGACGCCTATTACCGCCAGCCCCTCCCCAAGACCACGGGCCGGGAGCGGTTCGGCACCCAGTACACCGAAACGATCCTGGCCTGGGCGGCGGAGCACGGCCTCAGCGGGCCGGACCTGACGGCCACGGTCACCGACCTCACCGCCTGGAGCATCGCCGACGCCTATGAGCGCTACGTCCTGCCCCGATACCGGGCCAGTGAGCTCATCGTGGGGGGCGGTGGAAGCTATAACCGGACGCTCCTGGGCTTTCTGACTGCCCGGATGGCCCCCTATGGGGTGGCCGTCCGCACCCAGGAGGACCTGGGCTGGAGCAGCGACGCCAAGGAGGCCATCGCCTTTGCCCTGATGGCCGACCGCTGCGCCATGGGGCTGCCCAATACCCTGCCCACAGTCACCGGAGCCCAGTGCCCCGCGGTGATGGGAAAGCTCTCCCTGCCGCCCATGGGAGCGGGGAGCAAGGAGGGGATCTGATGGAGTGGCAGCTGAAAAAAGCGGTCCGGGAGGACCTAGAGGCCTGTCTTCCAGTCTTTCAGGACAGCGCCATCTATGAGCGGTATTTCAAGGGAGAGGGCCGCCTGGAGCGGTCCCTGGCCACCGCGGTGGAGCGGGGAGAGCTCCACCTGGCCGTGACAGAGACCGGAGAGATCGCCGGGGCCATGCGGGTGGTGCCCTGGGGCTTCTGCGGCCTTTATCCCTACCTGAGCCTCATCGGCGTGCGGGCTTCCTTCCGGGGCCAGGGCGTGGGAGGCTGGCTCATGGACCGCCTGGAGGAGATGGCACGGACCTCCGGGGCCCGGCGGGTGACCCTGATGGTCAGCGATTTCAACGAGGGCGCGCAGCGGTTCTACCGCGCCCGGGGCTACTGGCACCTGGGGACCCTTCCCGACGCCGCCAAGCCCGGGATCGGAGAGCTGGTCATGGTCAAGGACCTCTGAGCGGGCACAGCGGAAGGTATATCTTTCCTGCGGTAGGAAAAATCTGGGGCTTTGCAGATGCCCGGCGGGCGCGGCACCGGAGACATGGACCGCCCGTCAGAAAGGGAGTGTCCAAAATAAGGATTTAATGGTATAATAGAAGATATGAGAAAGAGCACAGAAGAGGCATGGAAACGATGCCCAAAATGCGGAAAGATAGAGAACCAAATCAAGGCGGGGTATAACGGATCGGGG
>DWWJ01000151.1 GCA_019119795.1 Candidatus Intestinimonas pullistercoris | reverse complement strand
AGAGGCCCTATTCACTCTAAAGGGGCCTCTGCCCATTTTGATCATATGGTATGCGTCTTGTGGGCCCGGTAAAGCGTGGCCCTCTTGATACCTGTCAATTCCTCAATCTCCGCCATGGTGTGCTTCCCGGCCTCGTAGAGCTTCAACGCCTGCTGGAGCTTATGCTGGTCGCACCGGGGCCGCCCGCCCTTCCTGCCGCGGGCCCTGGCCGCTCTCAGGCCCTCACGGGTGCGCTCGGCGATCACATCCCGCTCAAACTGGGCCAAGGCGGACATGAGAGTGAATAGTAGCTTGCCGGTGGGTGTGCTGGTGTCGATTTGCTCCTTCATGCTTACCAACTGCACCCCCTTCTCCCGCATCAACTCCACCAGCTCAATTAAATCCTTGGTGCTCCTGCCCAGCCGGGAGAGGGATTCCACGATAACCGTATCCCCTGGTGCCATGTGGGAGAGCAGCTTGTTCAGCTCCGGCCTGTCCCGCTTGGTGCCGGTCATTTTCTCCTGGAAGATGATCTCTGCCCCCTGCTGACGGAGCATATCCAACTGCCGCTCCAAGTTCTGATCGGTGGTGGACACCCGGGCATAGCCGATTTTCTGATGGTTCACAGCTTTAGCCCTCCCCGCAGGAGCTCCAAGATGATGCGGACGGCCAGATAGAAGCCCCGGTCGAACTCCATCCGCCGCTCCCACTCATGGTAGCTGTCCTGCTTGTCCAAAAACGTCTGCCACTTCTCCCGGAGCTCCTGGGGGATGCGGAGATTCACCTCCTCCTTGGCGTCGATCACCTTCTCCCCCTCCTCGGCGTACTGGTACGCCTCCTCTTGCTCCATGGGGATGTTCAGCTCGCTCTCAAAGAGCCACTTCAAAATGGATTCCATATTGTTTCCTCCAGTTTCTATAAGGTATGGGTATTGCGACATAGATTTTGATACGGGTTTTGAAACGAAAACAGGGGCCAGAGAGGGCGGTTTTGACCCCTCCCGGCCCCTGTTCCAAAAACCTTCGTTATTGATCCGGCAGGCAGATGATACGTCTGCCGATGTTGAGAAAAAGCTCCGGGCGGGCAAAGTGCTGTTCATAGCGGCTTATCTGCTCCTCGGTCAGCCCCGCCAGTGTATCGCTATCCGGCGGAGCTCCGCACAGGAAGAAGGTTCCGCACACAATATCATAGACAGCGCCGCGCTCGTCCCGAAGAGCCCGGTTGGCGGGCAGGCCCAGCAGCTTCCCTTCTTCATTGCATACCAGGGCCACCGGATCTTCAAAGGAATAGAGAATCTGGATGGAGCCACCCACGGCTTTCTGCATCTCCGCCAGACTATGGCCTAGCTCCATTCGGCAGGGCGCTTTTCCTGGTTTTATCATCAGTACAAGCATAGCTTCCATCTCCTTTTCAGGCTTTCTTCGTGTGTCATAAATCGATCTCAACCCTTCCTGACCTATTTTTGCCACCGACACTGCCTGCCGCATTACTTTGTTCCCTGCACTCCGTATACATCATACACAAAGTATCTGCCGACGAAGATGTTGAAGATTGCCGTATACCGGACACCGTTGTACGCGGCCAGGTACAGGTTGTCGCCGATGCGTTCCAGAATCTCTGCCTCCCCCAGAACGTGCCGGTGGTGGGCGCTGTCCCCCAGGCTGTGGATGTATGCCTCAACTTTCATTGTCCAAACTTCCTTTCCCGTAAAATCAGAAAAGCCCCGGTATCCGATGCCTGTAGGCAGGGATACCGGGGCGATATGGTTTTAGCTGGCCTCTGACAGCTCGGGAACCAGCTCGTCGGTGTTCACGATCTCCATGAACTGCTGCGCAAACACCCGTGCCCGGTCTGCTTCCTCCGGGTTAAGGGTGTTGACCACCTGGAAGTTGAACAGGGCATAGGGCTTCCCGGCCTTGCTGGTGGCCTTCTCCAACGTGATCCTTGTGACCACGCCGCTGATTGGCGTCAGGGTGCTCAGGAGCCGGGCGGAGTATTTGAGGAACCGGGGTTTGCTGGTCACCGGGACGCGCACCAGCAGGGGGAGGATGCTGTCGGGCCGCAGCAGGAACAGCAGCACCGATTCCTTGCACGCCTTGGCGTTGCTCTCCCCGTCTTTGGAACCGAAGTCATTGTACGGGCAATGGGCACAGGCTCTCCCATCGTGGGAGACAATGCTGTCCTGGCTCATGCAGACGGGCGGCGTACCCTCTACCGGATCTGGGGTATCCCAATAGGCCCGAGGTGTGGTGTAGTCCAGAATAATGCCCGTCAGCTCCTTCTCCGCCTCGTCTCCGGCCAGTCCCGGCACAGAGAACACCGTGGCCCCGCCGGAGGGGGATTTCACGAGGTCAAAGAGATCCAGGGAAAGGGGCTGGTTCTTCAGGTTCTCCCGGATGATAGGGAGCGTATCTGTAGTAAGGGCGATATAGCCGGAATCCACTGGTGCCGGGGCCACTTCCAGTACGGGAGCCACCTCTACCGGCTCCTCCCGCCCCTTGGCCGTGTCCTCCAACCGGGCTTTCAGCTTTGTGGTATCCATGGTCTGACCTCCTGTTTATCCTGCCGCCTGAACAGAGAAGCGGCGGTATGATGTTTTGTTTGTATACTTCTGATAGAGGGCAGGATGCTCGGCTTTCAGGGTCTTGCTGTCCAACCGCTCCTGTGTCACGTTCTTCCAGGTAATGACCCTCCCCCTGGCGGTGCCCGTTTCGTTTGCCCCGAGCATCTGTTTGAGCAGGTTCTCGGCCTCCCGCTTTTTCCCTTCCAGCACCTCCAATTGCTCACAGGCGGTATCATACTGGCGGAGCAGGTCGGTTGCGGTGTCCGGCAGCGTGATCTGGGACTGAGGGACACTGGACGGGAACTGCTCTGACAGGAGCCGGGCGGAGGCTTCCGAGCCGTCCAGGGGCGGAGGTGTGCCGTCCTGCACATAGCCCCAGAATTCTGCCTCCAGGTGGATCATCACGGCGATCAGCGCCTCGTCCCGCTCCACGAACTTCCAGCGGAAGGTATTGCCGCCGATCAGGGCCGCAATGTAGGCCCCTCTGTATCCGGTGACCGCCATGTAGTGCTGGATTTGCAGAAGGTATTCCTCCGGGATTGAGTTGTCCCACTCCTTCGCCTTGTATGCCGAGGCCGTCTTTGCCTCAAAAATGCAGGGGCCGAAATCCGGGTGCTCACAGGTGCCGTCCAGGTTCGCCAGCATGAAGGGGTACTCCACACTCTGAAGGAGCTGCATGGTGTGGGTGACCTCAATCCCGGTGCGCCTGGTAAATTCCGCTCTGACCAGGGGCTCCAACTGAGTCCCCCAATAGGCAGCCTCACCCGCTTCCTGAGCGGGAAGCTGGCCGGTCTTTTCCAGCCACAGCTCCACCGGGGACTTGTACCGGCTGATGCCACAGGCCACGGCGGCGTCTGAGCCGCCGATCCCCTGTTTGCGGTATTCCAGCCAGTCCTCATAGGGCAGATTCTCTGTGGATGTTACGATTTTTGCCGACATATTAAAACCTCGCTTTTTTCTATGGGAAAAGGGCAGGGAACACATTCCCCGCCCTTTATATCCCAATCTTTTTCATGCCACCGCCAGCACCATCTTGTAGGCTTTGTCGATCATGGGGTTTCCCTCGACGGTGCGGAGGAACAGGTTTTCATGGTAGTTCCTGGTTTTGCGGAGCGGGCCTGCATGGGTGGCGAAGTCGCTGACCGCATTGATGAAGCGGTAGCCGTTCCGCCCCACGTTGGACAGGTCCGGGGCGTCCCAATACCGCAGTTTCAGATCCTCCAGCAGACGCAGGTTGTTCTTTTTCTGCACCCCGTTCATGTCCTCCGTCACCGGGAAAAATTCCTTCATCAGTTCCATGGTCTTCCGGTCGGAGAGCCTGATCCTGGACAACTCGTCGATTCCCCGGCCCAGCTCACCCATATACGCCTCGGCCAACAGCAAGGTCTCTCTGGCCTCATGGACACGGCTCATGACGTTCTCGGTGTGCTTGGTCGTCCAGATGCGCTTGGCGCTGTTCAGGGCCAGATTGAGGGTGTTCTGGCAGACCACCCGGATCGGGGTCATAGCCACTTTGATCCCGCTGCTGCCATCATGGGAGTTCATTACCACAAGATAGGGGGCAATCTCGTCCCCGGCGATGATATAGCGTTGGGGCATCTTCGCCAGCATCCACACCTTTTTGCCGCCCTGCAAGGAGCCGGCAGTTTCATAGGTTACGCCCTCGCCCAGCAGGTCGTCAGTGAATTGGAAGGCATCCTCGTTCTGCACAACCTTATAGCGGTCTGACACAATGCCCAGGGCGGCGTGGTCGGTACTGCGCACGTTGACTTTGTAGCCGGGGATCGGCACCCCATCTTCCGTGCAGACTCCCTCCTGCTCAACCATCCAGTCAAGGCCCGCATAGATGAGGGCATCCAGTGAGGCCGGCGCTTCGCTAACCTCCGTGCCCAGACCGTGCCAGGGCTTTTCCCGGACGTAAAACATGGTTTCGACATTGGCTGACATAACATCACTTCTCCTTTCTGGCCTGGGGCACTTCTGTCGTTCTGTTGGTACTTTGCTTACTCATAATCATTACCTCCATAATTTTGCACCCCGATTGCCTCGGGGTCATTCATGGCGATAATATACAATCGTTTTCTGCTCAGATGACGAAAGCCTGGCATACGTCGGAGGCGCTCCTGTAAAGCTGTCAGTTCAACAGGGTTTTGCTGCACGTCTGGAACGGCAGGAATAGACCTTATGCGTGGTGGTAAAATAGTGCAAATCACCGACTGGAGGGTTTCATATTAAACTGTAGACACAGATATGGGAACAGATTGCGGCATTGCGGTGTGGCTGCGGGAAAAGGAGCGGAGCGAGGGGACGGTGGAGAACAACGCCCGGTCAGTGCGGGAGATCACCACTTGGCTGAGAGAGCGTGACTGGGCTGCCCTGGAGTGGGTCTGATCTGACACCCACGACGCCCCCGGTGGCGAGGTCATGGATTAACCCCCATCTCTGAGCCCAAAATCCATACCCAAGCGAAAACCGCCCCCCGGAGCATGTGCTCCGGGGGGCGGTTCCCATTAACGCACGGACCGGAAGCGTATGCCTCCGGTCCGTGCCGTGTCTGGAAATTAGTTTGCGGTATTCTGGCAGAAGCGGGCCAAGATCGCAGCCACTTCGGCGCGGGTGGCGGTGCCCTGGGGATCCAGGACGCCGTTGCCCTTGCCGGAGATCAGGCCGCTCCCCACTGCCCAGGACATGGCGCTCTGCGCCCACTGGGCGGTGTCGCCGCCGTCGGTGAAGGTGCTCAGCGCGCCGGTCTGGGTCACGTCCTCACCCTGGGTCTGGGCGAAGCGGTACAGGATGACCGCCAGCTGCTCCCGGGTGACGGTGTCGCCGGGGCCGAAGCTGCCGTTGCCGTAGCCGCTCACAATGCCGTTGGCCGAGGCCCAGAGCACGGCGTCGGAGTACCACTGGCCGGCCACCACATCGGTGAAGCCGGACGCGCCGGTGACGGCGGGCTGGCCTGCCAAGCGGTACAGGATGGTGACCACCATGCCGCGGGTAGTGGTGGCGGCCGGGCTGAACGCGCCGCCGCCGGTGCCGTCCATCAGGCCGTTTTCATAGACGTACTGCACCGCGTCGTAGTACCAAGCATCCTGGGCCACGTCCCCAAAGGGCAGGGCGGAAACCGGTGGCTGATCTTCTTCCTCTTCGATCAGCGCGAACACAGCCTCCACCGTGACGCGGCCTCTGGGCATCTCGAAGGTGTAGCGGGTGCTGCTGAGCCGTTCCAGGTCCAGCTCGTCCCCGTCGCTGTCAGTGACAATGAGCCTATCCAGCTCATAACCGTCGTCGGGGGTGACGGTGATGGTGACGGTGTCCCCCCGCTCGGCGCGGGTGGGGTTGACCCGGATGGAGCCGTGATCCGTGTCGGAGGATACGGAGACCGTGTAGCGGTTGGAGCTGGAGCCGCCGGAGCTGCTGCTGGGCCGGTCGTCGTCATCGTCATCGGGCTGCTCCGAACCGGCCAGCGTCACTTCGGACAGGTCACGCACCCGTAGGCACACGCCGTCGGGATCCATGTAGATCACGCCCACGGCGGAAATCTCCGCGCCTTCCTCCACGAAGGTGGTGATGTCTGGGGAACTCTCATCGGAGTAGCCGATGTAGTTGTTGAACAGCAGGCGGAAGTCGTTGGTGCCGTCGGTGAGAATGACGGTGCTGATGGCCTCCCCCTCCTTGGTGACCGACTTCACGGTGCCGCCCACCTGGGCCAGTAGGCCACCGTTGGCGTCATAGCCGCCGGCCTCAGCGATGGTCAGTTCCGTGGGCTGGATGGGGTCGATGGCGGAGTCGATGAGTTCGATGCTGATGCACCTCAGCTCCGTGTCACCCTGGTACTGATCCCAGGAGCCAGTGACCCGCACCCGCTGGCCCACCCGGAAGGTGCCGTCGGTGGTGGCCACGGGGTAGATGTTGATGCCGGCGGTGTCATCCTGGATGTAGATAGTGTCGTAGAAGGCGTTGGGCTCCACGTTGCCGGCGGTGATGGTGCCCTCTACGGTGAACACGGTGCCAACGATGCCGCCGTTGCCCTCCCGGGCCTCGGCGATGGTGCTGACCTCCTGCTCCACCAGCAGGCCGGAGAGGATGTTCTCCAGAATGGTCTTGTTGGCGTAGCTGGCGTCGCCGTAGTCGTTGCCCTCGGAGTTAGCAACCTCAAAGTCGCTCAGCCACACGGTGCCGCCCACATAGACGCGGCCCTCACCCACGGCCTCGGTGGCCAGGGAGACCACAGCGCCCTTGGTGACAACTGCTTTCTCCGCATCGTAGGCATCGCTATACGACTGCACGGGCTTGCTATGTCCCTGGGCGGGGGCCTTGGAGTTGATGGAGTAGGTGGTGTCGTGGCCGTACACGATGGCGGTGCCTTCGCCCACATACACCGAGCAGCCGGAGTAGGAGCTGTACACCTTGCCGGAGTCCGCCAGCCCGGCCAGGGCCGCCTGGACGGCGGGATCGGCGCTGTCGTAGTTGAAGTCGTCGAAGTACAGCCGGTAGGCCTGGCCGCCGTTCTTCTCCTGGTCGATGAGCTCGTCATCGTTCACCTTCATGGTGGAGCCGATGCCCTCCAGCAGCTTGTTGATCTGGCCATAGGTGGTGTACTCGTAGTTCGCACCGGGGTCGTTGCCGTCCTGATAGTCCGCCAAGCCGCAGACGATCAGAGTACCGCCGCCCTGGACATAGGCTTCCACCACGTCAACGAAGCCATCCGAGAAGCGGTTGCTCTCATCGGCCACAATGCCGTTCTGGTCGTACTTGATGGGAGCGGAGATCACCAGCAGGGCCACGTCCTCCAGATCTTCGGCGGTAATGGGGTCGCCGGGCTGCTGGATGGTCACCTGAGCATTCATGTCCGCCGCCAGCTGGGTGAAGTTGCCCATGTTCCCGCCATAATAGCCGTTCACGTAGTCGTTGTAGTGGGTGCCGTCCACCAGCACGCGGGTGACCAGGCTCGCGTCGGTGACGGTGAGCTGGAGCACGCTGGTGAAGGTGTACTGCGTCTCCCCGATGGTGGCCGTCATGTTCACGTTCACCGTGGTTCTGCCCGCGCTGGCAAAGGCATACGGGAAGGTGACGGTGGCGGTGGAACCGGAGGCGATGACACCATCAGTGCCGATGGTGCTGACGTCGGCCGTGTAGATAGTCTCATCGTCCATGGAGAATACGAGGCTGTTGACGGTCATGTCACTTCCGGCGTTGTTGTAGAGCTCGCTGGAAAGGTTGACCTGCTCGTCCTTCACCACCAGAACGGTGTCGCACTCGGTCTTGGAGATACCGGCGTTGACCCCCTCGCCGGTCCACACGGGGGCGGTGACGGCGATGTTCTGGTCGGCCTGGGTGACCCGCAGGTAGTAGTAGGAGTAGTCGTTGCTGTCAAACCGGAAGGTCACGGTGCCCTCGCCGCCGGAGACGGTCTGGGTGCCGATGACCAGGCCGCCGTTGACGATGACATCCACCTTCATGTCAGCGGAGTCAGTGGGGTCGCTGATCTGGGCGATGATGGTCACGCCGTCCTCCTGCTTGTTCAGGATGGAACCCATGGCGTTGCCGTTGAGGGAGTAGAGGATGGACAGGTCGTTGTCCTCGGTGGCGTACACCCGGTAGTTTGCGATGGCGTCGTAGATGGCCTCCTCGCTGAGGTCAGTGGCCAGCACCACGCTGCGAGCGGTGTTGGAGTCGCCCCAGTTGCCCTTGTGGTTGTCCTGGTTGTTGGTGGGGGCCACGTGCCAACCCTTGTCCAGGGCGCGGGTGTAGTACTCATAGGAGGGGAAGTAGCCGGAGGAGCCGATAGCCCCCTCGCCGTTGCCCACCTCGATGAGGGTGATGCGCTGGTCGATGGCGGGGGAGAAGAAGGCGAAGTCCTGGAAGTCGCCGAAGGTGGTGCCGGGGTGGTTAAACTGAGCCAGGGCGCTCTCCACCTCTACCAGCTTGTCATAGTAGTTCTGATAGCCCTCGGTGGAGCCGGACTTGTTGCCGAACTCGCTGTTGCTGCGGCTCTCAAAGCCGGGAGTGTTGAAGGTGTTGATGTGGCCGAAGCCGTCGGACCAGGTCATCTCAAAGCCGTAGATGCCCACGAAGTCGTCGGTGGTGGCTTTCTCGGCGGCCTGGTGGCCCTGCACCCACTCAGAGCTGATCCCGGAGGAGAGCAGGTCGGCCCCCAGATCCACGCTGGCGTCGCCCTCGTTGTCGAAGGAGTTGGAGTGGTCGGTAACGGCCAAGAAGTCCAGGTTCTCCACCTCGGAGGCGTGTGCAAATGCCTCCTCCACACTGCCCGCGCCGTCGGAGATGTTGGTGTGGGAGTGGAGCTGACCGAAGTAGAGGCTGTAGCCGTCCAGGGTCATAGGGGCCTTGTAAGTAAAGGTGCACACGTCGCCAATCTGTTCCTCAGTACCCGCCGTCTCGTCAGCGGGCAGGACGGCAATGGCCTTGATGACCAGCGGCTCTCCGCTGGTCGGAGCAGGTACCTGCTCCGTGCCAAGCACAATGGCGGCCGTGTACGCCGAACTCTCCTTTGTGGGCGTGCTGCCGTCGGTGGTGTAGTATATCGTGGCTCCTGCGGTGGCTGTCAGTTCAATGGTGTCGCCCGCTTCCACGGACGCGCCGCTGGCCGGAGTGGCCCGAACTTCCAGCCCATCCACCTCGGGTTCCTCTTCGGGAGGCTCCACGACGCAGAAGGTGACCGCAGTTTTTTCTTCAGTGCGGGTAGTCCAGTCATCATACTCATCGTCCCAGAACAAGTAATTGCCCCGTCCTGCGTTCTTCACGTAGTACTGGTCCGCAGTTCCGGCCGATTCTAGAGCCCAGGTCTCATTGCCACCTGCGCCGGGATACACGCTGGAGTAGCTGCCCGCCATACTGAGGGTTTTGCCACCGTTGGAGGTGAACGTCCAACCGTTTTCCGCGTTGCCGCCTACAGTCCAGATCTCGGTGTTGCCATAGCCGGTGATGGTGTCGCCGCTGACCTCAACAGGTACACCGACAGGATAATACTGGCTCTTTAGCGTGGCGGACAGGGCCATCATGTTGGAGGGGGCATAGATGACCACGGTGTCGCCGTCGGCGATGGGGGGTTCTGGCGTGGGATCAGGCGTATCACCGGTCACCTGGTAAAATTTCAGAGCAAACATACCCTCGCTGCCGGAGGCAATGTTATAATAGGCGCTCCAGTTATTCTTGTCCGCATACCA
>DWWJ01000150.1 GCA_019119795.1 Candidatus Intestinimonas pullistercoris | reverse complement strand
TTTCCACCAGGGGGGCGGAGTCCCTCCGGGGGTGCCTGCCCGGCAGGGGCAAAAACCATTTCTTTTTCTGCGGAAAAAGAAACGGTTCTTGACTCCAAAGAAAAAATGGGGCCCGGTCTACGTTAAGCATTTCGTAAACCACGGCGGCTTGCGGCTTTACGCACTGTGGTGGGGACCAGACCCGGCCGTTACGGCCATGCCATTGTGAAATAGGGAAAGGTCGGTAGTTCTATCCAGCCGCCGCCTGGCGGTGCCACTCTCGCGGCAGAGTGCGGCGGCAGGGCGTCACGCCCCACGAAAGAAGCACGACGTTCTCTAGTCCCCCTGTGCGCCGCAGAAGGATTACCCGACCACCCCGGCCCTGAGAGAGGCACCCGCAGGCGGCGGCTGGTTAGGGCGCAAGCCTCTCCCTGTTCCGCAGGGGCAGGCCGTAACGGCCGGAAAGGGTCCTTCCTGTCATACGAAAGCCCTATGCCGCCGTTTTCTACCCCAAACCTACCGTAGACCGGGCCTAACTTTTTCTTTGGAGTCAAGGCCCGTTTCTTTTTCCGCAGAAAAAGAAATGGACCTTGCCCCCGCGGCGGGAGCCGCCCCCCGGCCGGGCAGGCCCCCACCGGGGCGGCACCCCAGTGGAAGCCACACGCTTACACTGTCATACAAAGTAAACTTTGAAAAAAGGGCCCTTCCCATATAAACTGGATGCGGTGATACAGCATGGGGGTCGAAAAGAAGGTCTACAGCTTCCGCCTGGAGCCGGAGCTGGTGAAGGAGTTACAGCGCCGTGCCCGGCAGGAGAACCGGACCCTGTCCAATCTGGTGGAAACGGTGCTCAAACAGTATGCCCTCTCTGAGGCCGAGCCGGAACGGCCCCCGGTGGGCATCTCCTGACAGAAGGAGGCGAGTCCCTATGCCGGACTACAAAAAGATGTACTACACCCTGTTCAACGCCGTCACCGACGCCCTGGAGCACCTCTACCAGCGGGAGTGGGGCTCCGCCGCCGCCCGGCTGGAGCGGGCCCAGCAGGAGGCCGAAGAACAGTTCCTCCAGGCGGGAGAGGGCCCGCGGGACTAAACACAGCAGAAAAGGACGCCGCCCCGGCAGGGGACGGCGTCCTTTTTTCGCTTTTTACCGGCCTGCCACCTTGTGGCACTCCTCCACCGCCCGTTCCACGGCGTTGAGGATGTTCTGGTAGCCGGTGCACCTGCACAGGTGGCCGGAGATGAGCTTTCGCAGCTCCTCCCGGGTGTAGGTCCTGCCGGAGCCCACGATCTCCACCGCGCTCATGATGATGCCGGGGGTACAGAAGCCGCACTGGACCGCCGCCTCCTGGATGAAGGCCCGCTGGATGGGGCTCAGCTCTCCATTCTCGTCCTGGAGCCCCTCCACCGTGAGGATGTGCTTGCCCTCACACCAGGCGGTGAGGTAGATGCACGAGTCGATGGCCTCTCCGTCCACCAGGACGGTGCAGGCCCCGCACTCTCCCACCTCGCAGCCCCGCTTCACGCTGGTGAGGCCCAGGCGGTCCCGGAGGGTGTCCAGCAGGGACTCCCGCAGGTCGTAGCCCACCTCCACCGGCCGGCCGTTCAGCGTGCAGTGCAAAATCTCCATCATACCGCAGCCCCTCCCTTCCGTGCCGCCTCCAGCAGGGCCCGGCCGGAGAGCTCCCGCACCAGCTGGACCCGGAACTCCTTGGAGGCCCGCCAGCTGGTCCGGGGATTGATGTCCTCCAGGGCCAGGGTCCCGATCCGCTCCGCGGCCTGGGCCACCGGCAGGCCCCGGACCCCATCCTCCGCCGTGTGGGAGCGGATGGGGGTGGGGGCGGCCACGCCGAAGGCCAGGCGCACGTCCTCACAGGTGGTCTTGTCCGCCGAGAGCTTCACCAGGCAGCTCACCCCCAGGGTGGCGATGTCCATGGCGTTGCGCTGGGCGTATTTGATGTAGTGGCCGCTCCACCCTTCAAAGTGGTCCCGGGGGAGGACGATGCGGCATAAGAGCTCGGCGGGGCCCAGGTCCACCTTGCCCACGCCCTGGTACCAGTCCGAGATGGGCACCACCCGCCAGCCCGCCGGGCCCCGGAGGTGGAGCTCGGCGCCGAAGGCCATAAGGGTGGAGGCGGTGTCGGCGGAGGTGACGCCGTTGCAGACGTTGCCCCCGATGGTCCCCACCGCCCGGAGCTGGGGCCCGCCGGCCATATCGGCGGCCTCTCCCAGCACGGGGACATGGGCCTGGATGAGGGGGTCCCGGGTCACCCCCCGGAAGGTGGTGAGGGGGCCGATGGCCAGGTCCCCGTTTTCCAGCAGGGAGACCCCGGCCAGCTCGGCGTCCAGGCCGTGGATGGACACCAGGGGGACCCCGGCCAGCTTGCCCTCCCGGATCTTGATGAGCACGTCAGAGCCCCCGGCGATGACCACCGCCCGGGGCTCCCGCTCCAGGGCGGCGATGGCGTCAGGCACCGAGGAGGCCCGGTAGATGGAAGTGAAGTCGTACACGCGCTACTCCTCCTTTCCGATGAGTCCGGCCTGGGTGAAGGCCTCCACCAGCCGCTGGGGGTTCATGGGCAGGCGGCGGATGGCCACGCCGGTGGCCTGGAGGACGGCGTTCCGGATGGCCCCGGCCACGGGGATGGCGGGGGGCTCCCCCAGGGCCTTGTTCCCGAAGGGGCCGGAGGGGTCCTCCGTCTCCACGAAGAGGGCATGGAGCTCCGGGTGGTCCATGGCGGTGGGCAGCTTGTAGTCCAGCAGGTTGCCGTTGAGGAGCCGGCCCTTGTCGTCGTATTTCATCTCCTCGCTCAGGGCGTAGCCCATCCCCATGCTCATGCCGCCGTGGACCTGGGCCTCGGCCAGCTTGGGGTTGATGAGCTTTCCTGAGTCGTGGACGTTGACGATGCGCAGGACCTTCACCTTGCCCACCGGGATGTCCACCTCCACCTCGGCAAAGCAGGCCCCGAAGGAGAAGGTGTTGTTCTTGCACTGGATGCTCTCCTCGGCGGTGATGTGCTCACAGTGGTCCAGGGAGTAGAAGGCCTCCAGGGCCAGCTCCGCCAGGCTGAGCACGGGGGTCCCGGTGCGGGTGTTCACCACCTGCCGGGCCTGGATGTCCAGGTTGCCGGGGTCCAGGTGGGTGAGGCCGGCGGCGTAGGCCAAAAGCCGGGCCCGGAAGGACTCCCCCGCCTTTTTGATGGCCTTTCCGGTGACGTAGGTCTGCCGGGAGGCGTAGGCCCCGGTGTCGAAGGGGGCGGTGTCGGTGTCCTGGAAGGAGACGATGTGGACGTCCTCCGTGGGGATGCCGATGGCCTGGGCGCACATCTGGGAGAAGACGGTGTCGCCCCCCTGGCCGATCTCGGTGGCCCCCAGCTGGAGCTGGACGGTGCCGTCCTGGTTGAGCACCACCCGGGCCGAGGCCGTCTCCAGGGAGATGGGCCACACGCCGGTCTTGTAGGAGAAGACGGCCATACCCACTCCCCGGCACACCGGGCCGGCCTGGGGCCTGGCGTATTCCGCCCGGAGCTTCTCCCAGCCGATGAAGTCGGCCCCCTTGCGGATGCACTCGGCCAGGCCGGTGGACTGGCAGGTGATGCCGTTGGTGGGGTCCACATAGCCCAGGGGCATGAGGTTCCGCAGCCGGAAGGCCAGGGGGTCCCAGCCCATCTCCCGGGCGATGTCGTCCATGAAGCACTCCCCGGCGAAGTTGCACTGGGGGATGCCGTAGCCCCGCATGGCCCCGGTGGAGCCCAGGTTGGTGTAGACGGTGTAGGCGTCGGAGCGGTGGGCCAGCTCGTCGGGGTAGGTCTGGCGGAAGCCGGTGACGGCGTTGGCCACGATGGAGTGGCCGTGGGAGGCGTACCCGCCCTGGTTGCTCACCGCCCGGCAGGAGCGGGCCATGAGGCGCATGTCCTCCGGCCGGACGGCGGCCTTCACGTCAAAGTGGATGGCGTGGCGGGAGCGGGTGTTCTGGAAGGTCTCCTCCCGGGTGCACTCCAGCTTCACCTTCCGCCCCCCCACCTGAGTGGTGATCCAGGCGTTGAGGGGCTCGTAGAGGACCTCCTGCTTGTTGCCGAAGCCGCCGCCGATGTAGGGCTTGATGACCCGGATGGAGCCCCAGCCGATGCCCAGGGCCTGGCCGATGACCCGCCGGACGATGTGGGGGATCTGGGTGGAGGAGACCACCACGATCCGCTCCCCCTCCATCCAGGCGAAGGAGACGGGGTTTTCGATGTGGCAGTGCTGGACGGCCTGGGTGTCGAAGTGGTCCTCAAAGACCCGGTAGGCCGGGTCGGCGAAGACCTCATCCACGTCCCGGACCTGGGCGCCCGGGGTGAGGACGTTGAAGAGGGTGTGCTTGAGCACGTTGTCCGGGTGCTCGTCGTGGATGGGGACGGCCCCGGGGGCCATGGCCTGCTCAGGGGTGGTGTAGACGGGGTACTCCTCGTACTCCACCCGGATGGCCCGGAGGGCCCGCTCGGCCGTCAGCTCGTCCTCGGCCACCACCACGGCGATGTCGTCGCCGTAGATGCGCACCCGGCGGTTGAGGAGCTTCCGGTCGGAGACATCCTGGTGGGCCTCCTCCACGCTCCAGGGGTGGCCGGGGGTGGGGTACTGGATGTCGGGCACGTCGAAGCAGGTGAGGACCTTCACCACCCCGGGGATGGCCTGGGCCTCCGAGAGGTCCATGGACTTGACCACGCCGTTGGCGATGGTGCTGTGGAGGATCTTGGCCACCAGGGCGCCGCTGCCCCGGAGGTCGTCGGTGTACTTGGCCCGGCCGGTGACCTTGTCATAGGCGTCCACCCGGTCCAGGCTTCTTCCAACTTCCACAAAAAACACCTCCTTGTAGGGTCAGGGATGGCTGGGACTTACGGTGAGCCGATGAGGGTGCCGGTCTGGCCCCGGAGGGCCTCGGACACCTTTCCGGGCAGGGTGATGAGGGTCTGCCGCCCCGGCTTGGACCGACCGAACCGGACAGCGGCCTGGACCTTGGGCAGCATGGACCCCTCCGCGAACTGGCCCTGGGCGATGTACTCCTCCGCCACGGGGAGGGTCATGTGGGTGAGCCAGCGCTGGTTGGGCTTTCCGAAGTGGATGGCCACCTTTTCCACGGCGGTGAGGATGAGGAGGAGGTCGGCGTCCAGGTCCCGGGCCAGGAGCCCGGCCACGAAGTCCTTGTCCACCACCGCGTCCACGGTCTGGAGGGAGCCGTCCTCCGCCGCCCGGACGGGGATGCCCCCGCCGCCGCCGGCGATGACCACCTGGCCGGCCTCCATCAGGAGGCGGACGGTCTCCAGCTCCACCAGCCGCCTGGGCTGGGGGGAGGGCACCGCCCGGCGCCAGCCCCGGCCGGCGTCCTCCATGACGGGGACCCCCTGGCTCTCCAGCGCGGCGGCGGCCTCCCGGGAGAGGAAGGCCCCGATGGGCTTGCTGGGGTGCTGGAAGGCCGGGTCGGCCGGGTCCACCTCCACCTGGGTGAGCAGGGTGGTGACCGTCCGGCCGCTCCCCCGGCGGCGCAGCTCCTCCCGGAGGGCGTCCTGGAGGGTACCCCCCAGATAGCCCTGGCTCATGGCAGTGCAGACCGCCAGCGGGGTGGGGGGATAGCCGGGGTCCTCCCGGGTGAGGGCGTCCATAGCCTGCTGGAGCATCCCCACCTGGGGGCCGGTGCCGTGGACCACCACCAGCTGGCTCTCCCCCTGGAGGAGCTCCCCCAGGGAGCGCGCCAGGTCCCGGGCGGCGGCGCGCTGCTCCGGCAGGGTCCTCCCCAGGGTGTTGCCCCCCAGGGCCAGAACGATACGCTTGGGTCTCATGTCTTCCGCCTCCTCACGGCGCTTCCATCAGAGCTTTTTCCGCACCCGGCCCCGCTTCTCCAGCTCCCGGAGCATCTCCACAGGGTGCTCGCACTGGGCCAGGAGGATCATGGCCGCGATGACATAGGGCTTGTAGCTGGCCTCCTTATAGAGGGGCACCCGGTAGCGGTCGAAGACCGAGGCGTCCACCTCGCCCTCCTGGCAGGAGACGCCGGTGATGTCGGCGGGGAGGCAGTGGAGGTAGAGGGCCTTGCCGGCCTTGGTCCGGGCCATGCGCGCCTCGGTGCAGCTCCAGTCCTTGTGCTGGGCGTTCTGGGCCAGGAGCTCCCGCTCTAGGGCCTGGATGCCGGCGGTGTCCCCCTGGGCGTAGAGGTCGGTGCGCTTCTCCATGGCGGCATAGGGGGCCCAGCTCTTGGGGTAGACGATGTCGGCCCCCTCGAAGGCCTCGTCCATGGAGGTCACCCGGCGGTAGGAGCCGCCGGAGCGCTGGGCGTTGGCCCGGGCCACCTCCTCCACCTCGGGCATGATCTCATACCCCTCGGGGTGGGCCAGGACCACGTCCATGCCGAACCGGGTCATGAGGCCGATGACCCCCTGGGGCACGCTGAGGGGCTTGCCGTAGCTGGGGGAGTAGGCCCAGGTCATGGCCACCTTCTTGCCCCGGAGCTGGTCCACCCCCCCGAAGTGGTGGATGAGGTGGAGGGTGTCGGCCATCACCTGGGTGGGGTGGTCGATGTCGCACTGGAGGTTCACCAGGGTGGGCCGCTGCTCCAGCACCCCGTCCTGGAAGCCCTCCTCCACCGCGTCGGCCACCGCCTGCATGTAGGTGTGGCCCTTGCCGATATACATGTCGTCCCGGATGCCGATGACGTCGGCCATGAAGGAGATCATGTTGGCGGTCTCCCGGACGGTCTCGCCGTGGGCGATCTGGCTCTTGCCCTCGTCCAGGTCCTGGACCTCCAGGCCCAGCAGGTTGCAGGCCGAGGCGAAGGAGAAGCGGGTCCGGGTGGAGTTGTCCCGGAAGAGGGAGATGCCCAGGCCGGAGTCGAAGATCCTGGTGGAGATGTTCCGCTCCCGCAGGTCCCGCAGGGCGTCGGCCACGGCGAAGACGCCGGCGATCTCCTGGTCGGTCTTGTCCCAGGTGAGGAAAAAGTCGTTGCGGTACATCTTGGAGAGATCCAGAGTCTTCAGCTCGCGTAAGATCTCGTCAAACTGGCTCATATGCCTTCCTACCTCCATATTCTTTTTATTTACATATTTGTCTGTTTTTAGGGGAAAAACAGGGCTTCCGGCGGGAAAAAACAGCGGCTGCGCCGGAAAACCACTTTGTTTTTTCATCATACCACACCCCCCGCAGAATGGCAAATCAGAAACATTGTCTGGAGGCAATACTTTTTTTCTTTCTCCCTTGCTTTTTACGCCCCATGTGGTATCATGGGAGTACCAGAAGGCACTGTTTCACCGGAAAAGGAGGAAATTTTCATGATCGACCTGACCCTGCACCAGGAGGCCCTGGCGCACAACATCCAGAAGGCCCGGGAGAACCGGGTGGTCATCCCCACCTACCAGCAGATGAAGCACCCGGAGACCATCCCCGGCAAGGTCCAGGACCGGCTGCGCCAGGTGGGGCTGTGGGATGTGGACCCCCTGAACCTCTTCCGCATCACCTGGAAGAACGAGGCCAAGGAGTCGGGCGGCCTCTTCCAGGCGGTGCCCAACTACATCGAGCTTCCCCCCGCCCTCACCGGCGTCCCCGCCCGGATCATCTGTCTGGTGGGCAAGTGGTTCCCCACCGGCTGCCACAAGGTGGGGGCCTCCTACGGCTGCCTGGTGCCCCGGCTGGTCACCGGCCAGTTCGACGCCACCACCGACCACGCCGTCTGGCCCTCCACCGGCAACTACTGCCGGGGCGGCGCCTTCAACTCCAAGCTGCTGGCGGTGGACTCGGTGGCCATCCTCCCCGAGGGCATGAGCCAGGAGCGGTTTGACTGGCTCAAGTCCATCGCCGGGCAGGTCATCGCCACCCCGGGGTGCGAGTCCAACGTGAAGGAGATCTTCGACAAGGCCAACGAGCTCAAGCAGCAGCCCCACATGATGGTCTTCAACCAGTTCGAGGAGATGGGCAACCACCTCTGGCACTACCAGGTCACCGGCGACGCCATCGCCACCGTCTACGAGCACGTCAAGGGCCCCGGGGACCGGCTGGCGGGGGCCTGCTTCACCTCGGGCAGCGCCGGCACCATCGGCTGCGGGGACTACCTCAAGGAGGTCTACCCCACCATGAAGCTGGCGGTGGGGGAGGCCCTCCAGTGCCCCACCATCCTGAACAACGGCTTCGGCGGCCACCGCATCGAGGGCATCGGCGACAAGCACATCCCCTGGATCCACAATGTGAAGAACACCGACATGGTCATCGACATCGACGACGAGGACTCCCAGCGGCTGCTGCGGCTCTTCAACGAGCCCGAGGGGCTGCGCTACCTCCGGGAGGAGGCCGGGGTGGACGAGGAGACCCTCTCCCACCTCTCCTGGCTGGGCATCAGCGGCATCGCCAACGTCCTGTGCTGCGTCAAGATGGCCAAGTATTACGAGTTCACCGGCCGGGACGTGGTCTTCACCGTCCTCACCGACTCGGCGGCCATGTACGGCTCCCGCATCCAGGAGCTGGCTCAGGAATACGGTCCCTACAACGCCAAGGCCGCGGCGGTGGACCACCACCTCCACCTGCTGGGCCAGCGCACCGACGCCATGGAGGAGCTGACCTACCAGGGCCGCAAGCGGGTCCACAACCTGAAGTACTACACCTGGGTGGAGCAGCAGGGCCGCACCGTGGAGGAGCTCAACGACCTGTGGTACGACGAGGACAAGACCTGGAAGGGGGTCCACGCCCAGGCCGACGCCCTGGACGAGCTCATCAACGCCTTCAACGACGCCACCGGGGTCCTCAAAGAACTGTGAGGGCGCTTCCCTCGGTCACCAGCCCGAAAGGAGGTCCTTCCCATGAAGCATGTCACCTGTGCCAAATGCGTCCGCTGCGGCGCGGAGTATGAGGCCGTCCCCGACCTCACCACCTGCAAATGCGGCGGCATTCTGGACATCCAATACGATTACGCCTACATCCGGGCGCACTTTACCAAAGCGGACCTGGCCGCCTGCCAGGACTACAGCATGTGGCGCTACCGGCCCCTCCTGCCGGTGGAGCCCGACTCCCCCTCCACCCCCCTCCGGGTGGGCTGGTCTCCCCTCTACCAGGCCGACCGGCTGGCCGCCGAGCTGGGGCTGAAGCGGCTCTACCTGAAAGACGACGGCCAGAACCCCACCGCCTCCCTGAAGGACCGGGCCTCCGCCATGGCGGTGGTCAAAGCCCGGGAGGCCGGGGCGGACACCATTGCCTGCTCCTCCACCGGCAACGCCGCCTCCTCCCTGGCGGGGAATGCGGCGGCGGCGGGGCTGTCGGCCTACATCTTCGTCCCCAGTCGGGCCCCCAAGGGCAAGGTGGCCCAGCTCATGGTCTTCGGGGCCACCGTGGTGTCGGTGGAGGGCTCCTATGAGGACACCTTCGAGCTCTCCAAGGCCGCCATTGACCGCTGGGGCTGGTACAACCGCAACGCCGCCATCAACCCCTACCTCTCCGAGGGGAAGAAGACGGTGACCCTGGAGCTCATGGAGCAGCTTGGCTGGCAGGTGCCGGACTATGTGGCCCTCTCCGTGGGGGACGGCTGCACCATCGCCGGGGCCTGGAAGGGCTTCAAGGACCTCTATGCCGCCGGATTCATCCACCGGCTCCCCCGGCTCCTCTCGGTCCAGGCCGAGGGCTGCTGCCCCCTGAACCGGGCCATCCAGACGGGGGAGCCCTGGCGCCCCATGGAGGAGAACACCCTGGCCGACTCCATCGCCGTGGGGGTCCCCCGGAACGCCGACAAGGCCCTTGCCGCCATCCGGGAGTCCCAGGGCATCGCCGTCAACGTCTCCGACGAGGAGATTTTGGAGGCCATGCGCCTGATGGGCCGGACCCAGGGGGTCTTCGGGGAGCCCGCCGGGGTCACTGGCACCGCCGGCGTGAAAAAGGCCCTGGAGCTGGGCCTCATCGACCCGGACGCCACCGTGGTGAGCATCGTCACCGGGAACGGCCTCAAGGATGTGGCTAACGGTATCCGGGCCGCCGGGGAGCCCATGCGGGTGGCGCCGGAGCTCCCCGCCCTGCTGGATGCCTTTGCCCGGCGGGGCATCGAGCCTTAGGGGCTGCCCGGCAGGGCAGAGCCCCTTGAGGGGTCCGGCTCAGAGCCGGAAGGCGTTGCGGCTCCCGCCGCGGGGTAAGGTCCATTTCTTTTTCTGCGGAAAAAGAAACGGGCCTTAACTCCAAAGAAAAAGGAGAGCCGGTCTACGATAGGTTGGTGGTCGTCCACGGCGGCCAGCGGCTTTCGTATGACAGGGAGG
>DWWJ01000149.1 GCA_019119795.1 Candidatus Intestinimonas pullistercoris | reverse complement strand
AGAGGCCGGCATGACTGTGGACCAGGAGGGCTTCCGGGCCCTGATGGAGGAGCAGAAGGTCCGCGCCCGGAAAGCCCGGGAGGCCCTGGGCGACCTGGGATGGGCCGGCGTGGAGTTCGGCAAGGACGTGCCTGAGACCGAGTTCGTGGGCTACACCGAGACCGCCCTCTCCAATGCCAGGGTGGTGGCCCTGGTGGTGGAGAACGAGCAGGCCGAGGAGCTCATGCCCGGCGTGGAGGGCATCGTGGTGCTGGACCGGACCCCCTTCTACGCCGAGATGGGCGGCCAGGTGGCCGACCACGGCGTCCTCACCGCCCCCAACGGCGGGGAATTCCGGGTCACCGATGTCCAGAAGAACAAGGGCGGCAAGTATATGCACTACGGCAAGATGACCGGCGGCGTCCTCAAGCTGGGCGACACCGTCTCGGCCGCCATCGACGTGCCCCGCCGGCAGGCCATCATGCGGGCCCACTCGGCCACCCACCTGCTGGACAAGGCCCTGCGGGTGGTGCTGGGAGACCACGTCCAGCAGGCCGGCTCCCTGGTGGAGCCCGACCGGCTGCGCTTCGACTTCACCCACTTCTCCGCCATGACCGCTGAGGAGCTGGCCAAGGTCAGCGCCCTGGTGAACGAGGCCATCCTGGCCGGATACGACGTCCACACCGATGTGCTGCCCATCGAGGAGGCCAAGCAGCGGGGGGCCATCGCCCTCTTCGGCGAGAAGTACGGCGACACCGTCCGGGTGGTGGATATGGGAGGCTGGTCCGTGGAGTTCTGCGGCGGCACCCACCTGGACAACACCGCCAAGGCCGGCGTGTTCCACATCGACAGTGAGTTCTCCGTGGCCTCCGGCGTCCGCCGGATCGAGGCCACCACCGGCCTGGTCTCCCTGCAGGTCATGAACCGGAACCAGGAGCTCCTCTTCCAGGCCGCCGCCGTGCTCAAGGCCAAGCCCGGGGAGCTCCGGGAGAAGGCGGAGCAGAACATGAACGAGCTCAAGGAGCTCCGGCACATGGTGGAGGCCTTCAAGGCCAAAGAGGCCATCAGCGAGGCCGGGCATTTCCTCATGGGCGCCAAGGAGGTGGGCGGTCTGAAGATCGTCACCGCCACCCTCAACGACGCCGATGCCGACCGCCTGCGGAAGATGGGCGACTTCCTCCGGGACAAGGACCAGAGCGTGGTGGCCGTCCTCTCCAGCGTGAAGGAGGGCAAGATCACCTTCCTGGCCGTCTGCGGCAAGGAGGCCGTGGCCAAGGGCATCAAGGCCGGAGACATCATCAAGTCGGTCACGGCCATCTGCGGCGGCAAGGGCGGCGGCAAGCCCGACTCCGCCATGGGCGGCGGCACGGATGTGCTGAAGCTGGATGACGCTCTGGCGTCGGTGGACGATTTTGTAGCCGGAAAGCTGGGAGCCTGAGCCGCCCATGGCGGACCCCGTGGGTCCCCACACGGCGAAAGCCGTGTGGGGAGCGGAGGAGCAAGGAAGCGAGTGGAGTTTTCGCCGTGAGGCGGAAACGGAGACGAGCGGACTTTGCGACGACGCAGGCGTGACCAAGGAGGAATTCCCTTGACGCGGGACGATTTGAAAATCTTTCAGTCCCTGGAGGTGGACCATTCCGCCATCGGCCTGGAGCCGGCGGGGGCGGAGAGCGCCTGCTTCTGTACCCCGGTGGGGGCGGAGGTCTTTGCCGGCCTGGGCTGTGACGGGGTCCACTTCGTCCTCCTGCCGGGGGACGAGCGGGTCTTCTGTGTGGAGCCCTCTCTGGGAGAGCCGAGGACCTATGTGCTGCCGGTGGGGGAGGACTTTCGGGCCTTTTTGTCCTATGTGCTCTGGTGTCGGGATGCCAATCCGCTGAGCCAGCTGGCCTTTTTCCCGGAGGAGACCTTCCGGGCCCTGCTGTCGGAGGAGGCGGGGCAGTCCTGGGAGGGGATGGAGGACCTGCGCCGCCGGAAAGAGGCGGCTCTGGGCAAGGTGGCAGTGGCTTTCGCGCTGGAGCCCACTGACCCCTGGGAGAGGGTCCATGCCCTTCAGGAGGCCTTTGACCCCGCCTGCCTGCGTTTTTCAGAGGAATACTATGATGTCTTGGGCCTGGAGGGCCCGGGATAGGAGGAAGCCATGCTGCCCAAGGACCCCTATATCCTGCTGAGTGTTGTGAATACCAAGCTGCGGGACCAGTATCAAAGCCTGGAGGACCTGTGTGAGGACCTCCAGGCCGACGCCGGGGCGGTGCAGGAGGCCCTGGCCGCCATCGGTTACCACTACGACCCGGAGGGGAACCGCTTCGCCTGAGCAGGCGGTCCCCGAACAGGTCCGAGGAAAGGAGAAAGCAAATATGAGCGATTGTCTGTTCTGTAAGATCGCGGCGGGAGAGATCCCATCCAACAAGGTCTATGAGGACGAGCAGGTCTATGCCTTCTACGACATCGATCCCCAGGCCCCCACCCACTTCCTGGTGATCCCCAAGGAGCATATCGGCTCCTGCGGAGAGATCACGGCGGAGAACGCCCCCGTTGTGGCCCACGCCTTTGAAGTCATCGCCAAGGTCACCAAGGACCTGGGCATCACCGACTTCCGGGTGGTCTCCAACTGCGGCGAGCAGGCAGGCCAGTCGGTCCACCACCTGCACTTCCATGTGCTGGCGGGGCGGGACATGACCTGGCCTCCGGGCTGAGCGCCCCACCAGAAAAAAGACGGCCCCGGCATCCCCATCGGGTGGGAATGCCGGGGCCGTCCGCCCATGGACAGGCACAAAGACCGCATCAGGCTCCTTTTGAGAGAAGAAGGAGAGAGAAAGATATGGAAAAACGCCCCGCCTTCCAGCGGGGCGTTTTTCTGTGTTGAGAAAGAGAGGAGGTTGGAGATGATGAAGAATGCTTTTGTTATCCTGTCCACGCTCATAGGATACCATACGCCGGGCGGGAATGATTGTACAAATTTTGAAGGATGCGTGAACAATTTGTGAATCCCTTCGGCAAGGGCCGGCCGGGGCCGCGGAAGGGGCGCCGCGGTCTTGCGCCGGAGGCAGAGGGGCCGTATAATAGTGCCTGTTCCATCGGCCGCAAAACGG
>DWWJ01000148.1 GCA_019119795.1 Candidatus Intestinimonas pullistercoris | reverse complement strand
CCGTAGGCCACGGCGATGGCGCCCGCCTCGGTGGGGGACACGATGCCGGAGGTGATGGTGCCGATGATGATGACCGGCATCAGCAGGGCGGGCCAGGACTTGGCAAAGGCCCGTCCCACGGCGCCCCAGGTGAAATGGCCGGGCTCCTTCTCCACGCCCTCCTTCTTGGCGAAAAAGTAGGAGAGAATCATCTGCATCAGACCGATGAGGATGCCGGGGATGATGCCGCCCACGAACATCTTGCCGGTGGAGATGCCGCAGATGCCGGCGATGACCACCATGGGGATGGAGGGCGGGATGATGATGCCGATGGTGGAGGAGACGCCGGTGACGGCTACGGCCAGCTCGGTGGAGTAGCCCTTTTTCACCATCTGGGGCATGAACATACCGGAGACGCCGGCGGTATCGGCCACAGCCGAGCCGGAGATGCCGGCGAAGATCATGGAGGCGAAGACGTTCACATGGGCAAGTCCCCCGTAGATATGGCCCACGATGGAGTAGCAGAAGTCCATCAGGTTCTGGGAGACGCCGCCCTTGGACATGGTGTAGCCGGCGAAGGTGTAGAGGGGGACGGCCAGGAGAGCCCAGCTGTTCATGCCCTCAAAGGTGCGCTGGGCCACGGTGACGATGCTGCCGCCGTCCAGGAAGAGGATGCCGCCCATAGAGGCCAGGCCCAGGGAGATGCCGATGGGTACACCCAGGACCATCAGGACGACAAAGCTGCCTAAGAGCCAAGCGATCATTGTGCCTTCTCCTCCTTTCCTTCCTCTTTTACGGTGAGGGTCACCAACAGGTTGATGACCGCGCCAACGATGCACAGCACGCCGGCCACGGGGAAGATCATGTAGACCTGGCCCATGGTGAACTGGGGCATGGTGGACACCGCCTGGCGGGCCCGGGTGGCCAGTTCATAGCCGCTCCAGGTCAGGATGGCGTAGTAGACGATCAGGGCCACATCTACGATGACCCTGGTGAGCTTGAGGCCCCAGGGGAAGCGCTCCAGCAGGGCGTCGATGACCTCCACCCGGAGGTTGGTGCCGGCGGCGGCGATGCCGCTGGCGCCGATGAGCAGGGCCCACACATTGGCGTACTGGCTGAACTCCATGTACCAGGAGAAGCCGCCGATGTTTGGGATGAGACGCAGGACCACGTTGGCCATGATGACCAGGAACATGACCGCCAGCAAAATGGCGCCGATGGCCGTGGTGACCGTGTCCATAGTCTTTTGGACTTTCGTCAGCATAGGGGTACGCTCCTCTCTTTCAGGGATGGACGGCGCGGGGCCCGAATCCTCCTCTCCCCTGCCGTCCGCCGGATGGACAGGGGCCGCCGGTCCCGCCGCGGGACCGGCGGCCCTGCTCTCTCTCAGTGCCGGGTGTCAAAAATTAGCCCGCAGCGTAAGCTTCCTTCCAGGCAGTCAGCTTATCCAGCAGATCGCCATAGTCGTCGGCGTTGTCGGTGAGGACGGAGGCGGTGGCGTCGGCGAAGGGCTGAAGGTCGGGGTAGTTGATCTGCATGCCGGACTCCTCCAGGGTGGCCACCAGCTCATCGCTCATCTGCTTGTTGAGCTCACGGTCGTACTCGGCGGAGGCCACAGCGGCGGCAGAGACGATCTCCTGCTGCTCGGCAGAGAGCTTGTTCCAGGTGCTCTCAGCAATGGTGAAGCACATGCCGGAGTAGATGTGGTTGGTGACGGAGAGGTAATCCTGAACTTCGTAGAGCTGGTTGTTGTAGATCACGGGGATGGGGTTCTCCTGGGCGTCATAGGTGCCCTGGTTCAGGGCCTGATAGAGCTCGGAGAAGGCCAGGGGCTGGGGGTTGGCACCCAGGGCGGTCATGGTGGCCATGATCACGGGGTTCTCAGGGGTGCGGATCAGCATGCCCTGCATGTCGGCGGGGGTCTCAATGGGACCCTTGTTGTTGGTCACGCAGCGGAAGCCGTTGCAGTAGTGGGCCAGCACCCGCATGTTGAAGTCCAGCAGGCCCTCCTCGGCCTCGGCCTCCACCTCGCTGTCCATGAAGGCCCAGGCCTCCTCGAAGTCAGCGAACTGGAAGGGCAGGGCGGAGATGCCCATCTTGGGGTCGTATGTAGCGAAGTTGGAGGCGTCGGTGATGATGATGTCCACGGTGCCGGAGTCCAGAGCCATGGAGTTGATGAGGTCGGCGTCACCGCCCAGCTGGCCGGAGGGATAGACCTGGGCAGTGAGGGCGCCGTCGGTCTTTTCCGCGATCTCATCCGCGAACTGCTGGGCGGCGATGGCCCGGGGGTCCTCCTCGTTGGTGGAGATGCCGATGCGGAGGGTCAGCGTGGCGTCGGGGTTGGTGTTCTCAGCGGGAGTGGTCCCCTCGGGTGCGGGGGTGGAGGCTCCACCGCCGCCGCAGGCGGCCAGGCCGAGCATCATGGCGGAGGCCAGTAGGAGAGCAGACAGTTTCTTCTTCATTACGGTTCCTTCCTTTCCTTTTTCCAAAAATAATAACAGACAATATGGTAACAGGTTCGCTGACTAGGCCAGCGGGTCGCACGGAGCTTCTCTCAGAGGACGCCCTTTCGCTCCAGGGCCTTCTTCAGCTCGGCGGCGCCGAAACGGGGGCTGCCCAGGAAGGGCTTGCCGTAAGTCGCCTCCAGGTGGGGCTCGGCGTAGGCCATGGAGCCCTGGGCCAGGACCACCACATCCACCTGGTCCACGATCCCCTTGGCCGACTCGGTGAGCCGGGCCTTGAACTGGTCCTGGTCCAGGCCGAAGGCCCCGTCCACCAGGCAGTCCACCAGCTCTACCTTCTTCCCAGCCTCCCGGGCCACCCGGAGCACCGTGTTCTTGGTGGGCTCCAGCGTAGTGGGCAGCGTGGCCATCACCCCGATGCGGCTGCCCCGGCGGACAGCCTCCCGGCACATCTCCTCGTCCACCCGGACGATGGGCACGCCGATATACCGGGCCACGTCCTGGGCGCTGTCGGCTACCTCACCCACACTGCTGCACAGGTTGAGCATGGCGTCCACTCCCGCCTGAGCGGCCTGCATGTACATGCCAATCAGCCGCGCCGCCGGAGCGGTGGTCACATAGCCGGCCTCCCGGACATCTGCCAGGATGCTGGGGTCCTGGAGGCTGTAGAGCTCCACATCGGCCCCGAGCTGTTCCCTGACCTCCCGCTCCACCAGCTCAATGAGCTCTGGGGTGGTGCTGGTATAGATCAGTCCGACCTTCATGTTCTTCTTCCTCCCTTACAAAATCGTCTGGACGGTTCTTAAACGTCCTATGTTAATCATCCTATGTTTAGATTAGCAAATTTTGCTCCGCTTGTAAATCCGGAATATCTCTCAGATTTTGAAGGTCTTTTTTGTGCAATTTTCACACTTTTCTCCGTTCGCAAGGCCCTCTTCTTTCTTTAGATACCCAGGAAATCGTTGACAAATCGGCTTTAGGATGGTAGCATTTATTTAACATAGGATGTTTGACAGCTTTCGACAAAATGACTGGAGGGATTTTTGTGAACTATCTGCAAGCGGCCCGGGCTGGCGGCTACGCCGTGGGGGCCTTCATTGTGGACTCCCTGGACGCCATGGAGGGGGTGGCCGCCGCCTGCGGCCGGGCGGGGCTCCCGGCCGTGATGATGGCGGGCATGAACACCGCCCGCTTCCTGGGCCCGGAGCGGTATGTGGACCTGTGCCGGTCGGTCGGCCGGAGCTGCTCTGTTCCGGTCTATGCCCATCTGGACCACTGCACCGACCCGGCTCTGCTGCTCCAGTGTGCCCGGGCGGGCTTCGACTGCGTGATGTTCGACGGCTCCCAGCAGTCCTTTGAGAAAAATATCTCCGCCTGTGCCGTCCTGGCGGAGGAGTGCCACCACCTGGGGACCCTGCTGGAGGGGGAGCTGGGGGTCATCGCCGGGCAGGAGGAGCATGTGGAGAGTGCCCTCAGCCAGTTCACCGACCCGGCTCTGGCAGAGGAGTTCGTCCGCCGGTCCGGGGTGGACGCCCTGGCGGTCTCGGTGGGCAACGCCCACGGCCTCTACCAGGGCAAACCGGAGCTCCAGTTCGGCCTACTGGAGGAGCTCTCTGCCCGGTGCCCCATCCCTCTGGTCCTCCACGGCGGCACCGGCATCCCGGCCCAGGATATCCGGCGGGCTGTGGGCCTGGGCGTGTGCAAGATCAACGTTGGCACTGAGCTCCGCCGGGCCTATCTGGACGCGGTGCGGGATTACGCCGCCCAGGAGGGCGGCACGGCCATCGGCCTGTCCCAGGCCATCCGGGAGCGGATCACAGCCGCCTCGGTGGGCTACCTGGACAACTATAGAGCGGAGGGATGCGGACATGCGGCTCTTTGAAAGCGACAATGTCTGGAAGCGCAGGAGGCGGGCCCAGGAGCGCTCCTCCCGCCCCGACACCCCGGAGCAGCGTCTCAAGGACGCCCGGCAGGCCATGGTCAGCCAGCTTTTGTGGCTTTTCGGCGCGGTGCTGATGGTGGTGCTGGGCCTGGCCGGCATCCGCCTGGGCGTGGTCCCTGTGGAGCCGGTGACGGTGGGCTTTCTGGTGGTCCTGGCCCTCTATGCCCTGACCTCCCTGGCCCCTGCCAAGCGGGCCTATCAGGCGTGGAAGGACCTTTTGAAGCAGTGAGGACAAAAAATTCCCTGGACGGCTGTCCAGGGAATTTTTTTGCAGTTCAGCCCAGCAGGAGCTCCACGGCCTCCCGCAGGGTGGACTCCTCCCCCACATTGCCGGGGAAGATGACGTAGGGCACGCCGGGGAAGCGGCTGGCCTCATCGGTGCGCCAGACGGGGATGCCCGGCCGGATCTGGCCCAGCACCCAGGCCCGGCGGGTCCGCAGGGCCTTCACTCCCACGTCGCTGCTGGTGATTCCGCCCTTGGCCACCACGAAGGCAGGGGTAGCGGTGAGGCCGGCCACGCAGCTCTGGACGGCGTCGCTGATGCGGACGCTCCGGAGCAGGGCCTCCTCAGGGGTGTCGTTCTCCACGGTGAGCAGGGCCCGCTTGGTGGAGACACAGCAGGTCCGGCCCTGGGCGATGAGCTGGCTGCACCGGGCCGTGAGCGCGGCGGCCTCCTCCTCCAGGGCGCCGGGGGTGAGCACCAGATCGCTGTTCATCTCGATAAACTCAATGCCCTCCACCCCCTTCAGGGCCTTCAGCTGGGCGGTGGTCTTTTTGGTGTGGCTGCCCACCACAATGATGCCCCCGTGGCGGGACTCCCCGGTCACCATTTCCTCCCGGCGCAGCAGGGGGCGGTCGGAGATATTGCCCAGGGCCTTCACCAGGGCGGCGGCGCAGCGGACCGTGTAGTTCCGGCCCTTGGCCATGGCCCGGTAGAGGGCGGTGGCCAGGACCTTTACGTCGCAGTCCTCCACAGCGTTGACCACGATGCGGCCGTAGTCCCGCACCGCTTCCAGCTGGGCCTCCACCCCCTCGTAGTCCAGGGCCCGCAGCCGGGCCAGGGAGATGCAGGTCACGTCCTCTGCCCGGCAGGCCCCTCCGGTCTTCTCCTGGATGTAGGCCGGCAGGCTGCTGCTCTGGTAGCCGAAGGTCTCATCCCGGGCGAATTCCGTCTGGCCGCAGGGGACCAGCTCCTCTCCGTACCTGACATAGTGGATGTTGTCCAGGGTGAAGCGGCCGCCCTCCTTGAAATAGGGGCACAGGATGTCCCCGTCCACCGTCCGGCCGCTCTCCCGCTGGAAAACGTCCCGAAGGACCTGGGTCTCCAGGGGGTAGTGGCCCCGGAGCGTGGAGTCCCCCCGGCTGACGATGAGATAGTCCCGCCCCAGCTCCCGGGCCACGTCGGCCACGTTCCGGGCGATCTCCCGGTGGACCCGCTCGGTCTGCTCCGCGGTGAAGCTGCGGCTGTTGGTGAGGATGAAAAAGAGCTTCCCGGGCTCCTCAAAGCCCTCCCGGATGCTCTCGGGGCTCCAGTCGGTGTAGACGCTGACGTCGTGGACGGTCTGGACTCCCGTGGGGTCGTCGTCCAGCACCACGATCTGCCGCTGGTTTTTCTCGGCCTCAGCCGCCAGGGCGGCGCTGACTGCCTCCAAGTCGGGCAGGGGATAGCGGCCCAGCTCGGCCGCGCTGATGCGCTCCTCCATACGGCGTCCCCCCTTTATTCGTAGAGCACCTGGGCAATGAGGACCAAGGGCTCCTCCCCCAGGCAGGCGATCTCATGGGTGTCCCCCGGCATGGCGGCAATGAGGTCCCCCTCCTCCAGGAGCTGCTCCTGGCCGTTGATGATGTGCCGGGCCCGGCCCTTGAGGATGACCATGGACTCCATCTCGTGCTCATGGGTGTGCTTCCCGATGGTGACCCCCGGGGCCAGCGTATGGCGCACATAGGCCCGGCCCTTTCCCAGCATCTCTGCCGGGGCGTCCAGCAGCCGCTCCATCTGCACGGTCCCCTGCCCGCCCATGCAGTGCTCGATGGGTGTCACCGTCAGCTCTGAGGCTTTCCTGTATAACATCCTATGTTCCCCCTTTGAAAAAAATCGTCCCGCTCCAAACGTAGGACGTTGTTGTCTATACCATACAATGTCCGGGAGAAAAAGGCAAGCCCCTTCCCGGATTTTTGTGCAGTCTGACAAAAAGGGCCGCACTCCTGGCGGAAAGCAATTCCCGCCAGGGGCGCGGCCCACTCTGTCAATGCCCCCGCTCAGGGCACCAGCTCCACGGTATAGCCCAGGTCCCGGAGGCCGCTGACGATGCCGCCGGGGTCCACCATGTGGCCCGCCCCCACGGCCAGGAAGAAGGTGTTCTCCCCCTCGGTCTCCAGGTACTCCGCCGCCGCCGCGATCATGCCCGGGTCCCGCTCGGTAAAGAGCTTGACGTTGAGCTCATCGCCGCTGTCCATCACGGTCTCCTTGCCGTAGACCGCCGCAAAGGTCTCGGGGTCCCGGTCCTTCCGGGCGTCGAACATGGCGGCGATCTGCGCCTCCTGAGCCTGGGCCATGGCCTGGGCATCCTCGCTGACCTCCTGGCCGCTGAGGGCGGCCTCGTACAGGGCCAGGCTGCTGTCCAGATAGGCCTCCTGATACTCGGGGGAGAGGCCGTCAAAAATGTCCAGCTGGAGGTCGTAGGTCTCCACGGCGTCGATGGTCTTGCCCGCGTTCACCGCATAGGCGTTGATGTACATATCAATGGCCATCATGTTGGCGCTGGTGGTGTCGTCCTGAAGGCTCAGGGTGCCGAAGGTGCTGGCCAGGGCCCACGCCTTGAAGCCGTCCAGGTCGTGGGGGCCCACCCCCATGGACTCCGCCGCCGCCTGCACCCGCTGGTACAGCTCAGGGCTGATGTGGTCGGCCAGGGTGGTGCCGTCGGAGTAGGACTGGCGGGAGACCAGCTGGGCAAGGCCCTCCTGGTCGTTGAGGTCCAGCTCAAAGCTCACCACCTGGGCCTCATCCAGGGCGTCCCGCACCGACTTGTGCAGGGGGTAGGCGTTGCTCCGGTCCAGGTGGATGGTGCCCAGCAGGTAGAGGGTGTTGTCCCCGTTGACGGCCTTCCACAGCAGGCCCTTGGAGCCGGCGTCGTTGGCGTCGTAGACCGCCAGGATGAGCCGCTCCGTCATCACCATGGCCTCCTGGTAGGTGCAGGGGTCGGCCAGGCGCAGGTCACCGTTCTGGTCTCCCTGGACCACCCCCAGGCCGGTGAGGAAGGCCTCCGCCCCGGCCTCGATGCCCTCCAGCTCATAGGCCGCCGCCTCCTGGTAGAGGGCGTTCATCACGCCTCCCCGGGTGGTGTCCACCACCAGCCCGGCGGTGTCCGCCGGGCGCTGGGGCAGCTCCAGCAGAGCCAGCTTGCCGGCCGCCACGGCGGTCATAGCCTCCAGCTGCTCCTGGGTCAAGGGGTCCTGGATGTAGCTGGGATAGTTGTCATCCACCAGCCCCATGGCATAGCTGTCCGCCAGGGCGCCATAGGCCCAGGGGGACGGGGTCTGGGCCGGCGTCTCCGGCTCCGCCGCCAGAGCAGGGGCCCAGAGCACTCCGGCAGTCAATACGCCCGCCAGTATCCGGCGGGTCCAATTCCAAAGCATGGTCGTTGCTCCTCTCTTATCTGTCTGAATTTGGGAAGTCCTCCCTGCTGTCCCCACTCTACCACGTCCCCCCAGGGCCGTCAACTTAAGATTTCTTAAAGTCCCTCTCCACCCAGCAAGGAAGGCCGCCCGGATTGGCAGCCTTCCTCGAGAAACGCGTGATATGTCGGTTCAGCCCCGGATGAGGGTCCCGGTCTCCCCCCGGATGCCCGCCCCCGCCTTTTCCAGAAGGGTGATGAGGGCCGTCCGGCCCGGGGCGGACCGGGCGAAATGCACGGCGGCCTGGACCTTGGGCAGCATGGAGCCCGGGGCGAACTCCCCGGCGGCGATATACCCCTCCGCTTCCTCCGGCGTCAGGGTGGAGAGCCACTGGACGTCGGGCCTTCCAAAGTGGATGGCCACCTTTTCCACGGCAGTGAGGATGATGAGGCAGTCGGCCTCCAGGGCCTGGGCCAGGGTGCAGGCGGCGAAGTCCTTGTCGATGACGGCGGCCGCCCCCTTCAGGTGGTGCCCTCCGGTGCGGAAGACGGGGATGCCCCCGCCCCCGCAGGCCACCACCACCAGCCCGGCCTCCACCATGTCCCGGATGGACTGGATCTCCACGATGGACACCGGCATGGGGGAGGCCACCACCCGGCGCCAGCCCCGGCCCGCGTCCTCCATCACGTCGTAGCCCCGCTCCGCCACCATCCGCTCCGCCTCCTCCCGGGTCAGGAAGGCCCCGATGGGCTTGGTGGGGTGGGCGAAGGCCGGGTCGTCCGGGTCCACCTCCACCTGGGTGAGGACGGTGGCCACCCCCTTCTGGATGCCCCGGTCCAGGAGCTCCTCCCGGAGGGCGTTCTGGAGGTCATAGCCGATGTAGCCCTGGCTCATGGCCACGCAGACCGACAGGGGGCAGGGGATGTATTTCTCCGGCTCGGCCCGGGTGAGCTCGGCCATGGCCTTCTGGATCATGCCCACCTGGGGCCCGTTGCCGTGGACGATGGCCACCTCATGCCCCTCCTGGATCAGGTCCACGATGGCCCGGGCCGTCTTTTTGACGGCGGCCATCTGCTCCGGCAGGTTCTCGCCCAGGGCATTTCCGCCCAAAGCCACTACAATGCGTTTGCCCATAAATGACACCTCAATGCTTCACACGGCCCGCCAGGGCTTCTCAGCGGATCTCGTTGTCGGTCAGCCCCGCCCGGAACTGGGTGGCGTCGCCGGACGCTTCCTCCGGCCGGTAGAGGCCGGGGACGGCGGCGTAGAGGGCGGCACAGCGGACCAGGTCGTCCTTCCAGGTGATCTCATTGGGGGCGTGGGCCTGGCTCTCGGCGCCGGGGCCGAAGCCCACACAGGGGATGCCGTACCGCCCCTGGATGGAGACACAGTTGGTGGAGAAGGTCCACTTGTCGGTGAGGGGGCGGCCCGCCCGCAGGTGCATGGCGTCCCGCTGGGGATCGGGGTCGGCGTGGCCCATGCGCTCCGGCCCGAAGAGGGCGTGGTGGGCCTCCACCAGGGCCTGGACATGGGGGGCGCTCTCCCGGTTGATCCAGGTGGGGAAGTAGCACTCAGTCTCATAGACCTCCCCGGTCCAGGAGGGCCGGTCATACATGTACATGGAGACCTTCACGTCCTCCCCGTACTTCTTCACGCTGGGCAGGTCCCGGATCTCCTGGAGGCAGGAGTCCCAGGTCTCCCCGGCGGTCATGCGCCGGTCCACCGAGATGGCGCAGGAGTCGGCCACGGCGCAGCGGCTGGGGGAGGTGTAGAAGATCTGGGAGACGGTGCAGGTGCCCCGGCCCAGGAAGCGGGCGTCCTCCCAGTGCTCCGGGTTGTACTGGGGGTCCAGCATCTTCACCAGGCCCTTGACGGTCACGCGCTCGTTGGCGGGGTTCTCGTTCAGGGCCCGGATGTCCTGGAGGATGTCGGCCATCTTGTAGATGGCGTTGTCCCCCCGCTCGGGGGCCGAGCCGTGGCAGGAGACCCCCTTCACGTCCACCCGGATCTCCATGCGGCCCCGGTGGCCCCGGTAGATGCCGCCGTCGGTGGGCTCGGTGGAGATGACAAAGGCCACCTGCTCCTTTTGGATGCCCTTGGCGGGGAAGAACTTGTTGACGATGTACTGCCAGCACATGCCGTCGCAGTCCTCCTCCTGGACGGAGCCCACCACCATGATCTTGCAGCCGGCGGGGATGAGGCCCAGGTCCCTCATGATCCTGGCGCCGTACACGGCGGCGGCCATGCCGCCCTCCTGGTCAGAGCCGCCCCGGCCGTAGATGACGGCGTCATCCTCCCAGCCCTGATAGGGGTCGGCGGTCCAGTTGTCCCGGTTGCCCACCCCCACGGTGTCGATGTGGGAGTCGATGGCGATGATCCGGTCCCCCTCCCCCATCCAGCCGATGACGTTGCCCAGGCCGTCCAGCTCCACCTGGTCGTAGCCCAGCTTCTCCATCTCCGCCCGGATGCATTCCGCTACCGCCTGCTCCTCGCAGCTCTCGCTGGGATGGGAGATCATCTCCCGGAGAAACCGGCTCATGTCGGCCCGGTAACCCTCTGCGGCGGCCTTGATCGCTTCAAAATCCATCTTATGACCCTCCTGATCTCGGCTCCATGGGACCGCTCCGGCCCCACGGCTCTAAATATTTGAAAGGATAGAAAACTTTTTGTCTGGTCCCGCCCCCATCATACCACGTCCCGGCCGGATGTCAAGGGGGCGTCCCCGGCCCGCCCGGCTTTTTGACAGGCCGGTAGAAGGTGTCCTCCATGGGCAGGCTGGTCCGCAGGACGTGGTCCCGGGCGTAATAGGCCCCCTGGGCGGCGGGGGCGGTGGGGATGGTGGCGATCTCCCCGATGCCCTTGGCCCCATAGGCAAAGGGGAGGAGCTCCTTCTTTTCCACATAGATGGCGTGGATGTCTGGAATCTGGTGGGCCCGCAGGAGGCCCAGGGTGCCGAAGCGGGCCTGGGGGACGCAGTCCTTCAGGGGGAAATCCTCGGTGAAGGCGTAGCCCAGCCCCATGAGGACGCCCCCCTCGATCTGCCCCTGGATGGCGGTGGGGTTGACCACCTTCCCGGAGTCGTGGGCGGCCCAGACCTCCTTCACCCGGCCGTCGTCGTCCAGCACCACCACATGGGTGGCGAAGCCATAGGCCACGTGGCTCTTGGGATTGGGCTTGTCTGCGCCCAGCTTGTCGGTGGGGTCGAAGAACTCGGCAAAGAAGGACCGGCCCTCCAGGGCATTTAGGTCCCCGCCCGCCTCCTCCAGGGCCTTTTTCAGCTCCACGGCGGCCATGCGGACGGCCTCTCCGGTGAGGAGGGTCTGGCGGGAGCCCGAGGTGGTGCCCGAGTCGGGGGCGAACTCCGAGCTGCTGGCCATGCACCGCATCTGGTCCCGGCCCAGGCCCAGGGTCTGCCCCAGGACCTGGAGAAAGACCGTGGCGCAGCCCTGTCCGATGTCCGAGGCGGCGGCGTAGATCTCCACCACGCCGCCGTGGACCTCCAGGCGGCAGCGGCCCTTGTCCGGGAGGCCCACCCCCACGCCGGAGTTCTTCATGGCGCAGGCGATGCCGGCCCGGCCGGGGTTTTGCTCATAGGCCTCCTTCACCGCCAGCAGGGTCTCCTTCAGGGCGGTGGAGCAGTCGGCGATCTGACCGTTGGGGAGGACCTTCCCCGGCTCAATGGCGTTGCGCCAGCGGATTTCCCAGGGGGAGATGCCCACCTGCTCGGCCAGGAGATTGATGTTGGACTCCAGGGCGAACTCGCTCTGGCACACCCCAAAGCCCCGGAAGGCCCCGGCGGGGGGATTGTTGGTGTACCAGCCGAAGCCCCGGATGTCGGTGTTCTGATAGCAGTAGGGCCCCACCGAGTGGGTGCAGGCCCGCTCCAGCACCGGGCCGCACAGGGAGGCGTAGGCCCCGGTGTCGAAGTGAATCTCGCAGTCCAGGGCGGTGAAGATACCGTTTTCGTCACAGCCCAGGGTGAAGGTCCCCTCCATGGCGTGGCGCTTGGGGTGGAAGCGGATGGACTCCTGCCGGGAGAAGCGGACCTTCACGGGCCGGCCCACCTTCAGGGCGGCCAGCACGGCGATGTGCTGGACCGAGACATCCTCCTTGCCGCCGAAGCCGCCCCCCACCAGCTTGTTCTCCACCACGATGCGCTCCGGGTCCCAGCCCAGCATGATGGCGATCTCCTTCCGGGTGTCGTAGACCCCCTGGTCCGAGGTGTAGACCTTCACCCCGTCCTTGTAGGGGAAGGCCAGGGCGCACTCGGGCTCCAGAAAGGCGTGCTCGGTGAAGGGGGTGCGGTAGGTCCGGGTCACCACATACTTGGAGGCGGCCAGGGCGGCCCTGGCGTCTCCCCGGGTGACATGGCGGGACTGGCAGAGGTTGCCCCCGGGGTGGAGGGCCGGGGCATCCGGGGCCCTGGCCTCCTGGATGCTCCGCACCGGCTCCAGGGGCTCATAGGTGACCACCACCAGCTTCTTGGCCTCCTCCAGGACGGCCTCGGTCTCCGCCACCACCAGGCAGATGGCATCCCCCACGCAGCGGGTGATGTCCCCCTTGGCGATCATCACATCCCAGTCCTGCTGGAGGTGTCCCACCTTGTTGTGGGGCACATCCTCCGCAGTGAGGACGGCCAGCACCCCCGGCAGGGCCAGGGCGGCGGAGGCGTCAATGTCCAGCACCCGGGCCCTGGGATACTCCGACCGGACGGCGGAGGCGTGGACCATGCCCTCCATGCGCACGTCGTCCACATACTCCCCCCGGCCCAGGACCTTGTCCCGGACATCGGAGCGGAAGGCCCGCTCCCCCACGCCGAAGGTGTCCCCCCGCTCCAGGGCGGGGTCGATGGCCGCCTCCCCCCGGAGGATGGCGGCGGCCAGGAGGATGCCCTCGATGATCTTCTTGTAGCCGGTGCAGCGGCAGACATTGCCCCGGATGGCCTGCTTGACGGCCTCCTCCGAGGGGGCGGGGTCCCGGTCCAGCAGGGCCTTCCCCGCCAGGACCATGCCGGGGGTGCAGAAGCCGCACTGGACCGCTCCCACCGCCCCGAAGGCGTAGACAAAGGCCTCCTGCTCGGCGGGAGAAAGGCCCTCCACCGTGAGGATGGACTTCCCCGCCGCTTTTTTTGTGGTGAGGATACAGGAGCGGACGGCCCGCCCGTCCACCAGGATGGTGCAGGTGCCGCAGGCCCCCTCGCTGCACCCGTCCTTCACCGAGGTGAGGTCCAGGTCATCCCGGAGATAGCGCAGCAGGGGTTTGTCCTCCCCGGTCTCCCGGGGGATGCCATTGACGGTAAAGTGGTAGGTCTCGGCCATGATGCTCCCCTCCCATGGGTGGTGGTCTGCCCCTTACCGGAGCAGATAGCTGTAGTCCCGTTCCACGGCCCGGATCAGGGCCAGGAGGTCCTCCGGCACTCCGCAGTCCTCTTGGCTGATTTTATATTCCCCTGTCCGGCCCTCCAGCCGCACCAGGTACTGCCCCTCCCCCTGGGGAAGGAAGCCCGGATTTTCGCTGTGGTCAAAGTCCTCCCGGCTCCAGAAGAGGGTGAACTTGTCCCGGTAGGGCCGGCTGTCGTAGGGGCAGAAGACGGCGCAGTTGCCGCACTCGTTGCACATGCCGTCCACATGGACGATCTGCCGCTGGCGCATCCCGGGGACGACTACCGCCACGTTGGCCCGGTTGGGACACACGTCGGCGCAGACCTCGCACACCGTGGGACAGCCCAGGCAGCGGGAGTCCCCGCAGGCCCCGCAGTCGGCGCAGAGCTCCCCCTTTTTCGATAGGGTCTTGTTGTAATCAGAGGCGATATTCCGCTCTGTATTGGTTCCAGGGTCCCAGTCCACCATGGCCCGGGTGGCCTCCAGGGCGTCGGCAATGGCCTCCACGATGGTGGCGGGGCCCCGCCGGCGGTCTCCGATCACCGGCCAGTCCCCCACGTCTACGCTCCCGTCGATGGACTCTCCCACGGCGGCCACCAGGGTGGTGCAGGGCAGCTCCACCCGCGCTCCGGTGTCCACCGGGGTGCGGCGGCCCGAGGCGTCCGGGTCCCCCAGGGCCATCACCGAGCAGGTCAGGACCCCATCCCGGACCCCCACCGGAGCCAGGAGCTCCAGGAGCTCCACCCCCTCGGCCAAGGCCAGCTCCAGCTCCTCCTCCTGGGCGGGCATCTCCCGGCGGGTGCGGCGGTAGACCAGCCGGACATGCTCCACGCCGGGCAGGCGCTTCACCGCCCGGGCGGTGTCCATGGCCGAGTTGCCGCCGCCGATGACGGTCACATCGGCGCCCAGGTCCAGGGGCGTCCTGGCCTTGAGGGCGGACAGGACCTGGGTAAAGTTCACATAGTCCCCGTACTGGAGCCGGGGGTCCCCCGGCTTCTGGGCCCCGGTGGCGAAGAGGATATGGGTGAAGCCCTGGTCCTCCAGCTCCCTGGCGGAGCCCACAGGGGTGTTCAGGCGGACCTCCGCCCCCATGGAGAGGGCCAGGGCCACGTCCCGGTCAATGACCTCCCGGGAGATGCGGAAGTCCGGGATGAGATGGCGCACCACGCCCCCCAGCTCCCCTGTGGCCTCGAAGAGGGTGACGGGGACCCCCTCCCGGCCCAGGAAGAAGGCGGCGGCCAGGCCGGCCGGGCCGCCGCCTACCACGGCTGCCCGGATGTCCGTCCGGGGCGGCTTGGGGCGGAGCCCCGCCAGCAGGTCCTCATAGCCCCCCTGGGCCGCCCGGAGCTTGGCCTCCCGGATATGGACCGGCTCCTCGTAGTAGCCCCGCATGCACTTCCCGGCGCAGGGGTGGGGGCAGAGGGTGCCGGTGAGGAAGGGAAGGGGGTTGCGGCGGGTGATGATCTCCAGGGCCTCCTGGTATTCCCCCCGGTCCACCGCCATGAGGTAGGCCGGGATGTCCTGGCCGATGGGACACCCGCCCCGGCAGGGAGCGGTAAAGCAGTCCAGCAGAGGGACCTTCTCCCCCAGCTTCCGGCTGGGCAGGGGCTTGCCGGGCTTGCGGTACCAGGGGTCCTCCATCGCCCCCGCCGCCAGGGCGGCGGTCGCAGCCGGCTCCGGGCTCCGGGGGAGGGCGCCCTCCGCCTCCCCCCACAGGGCCCCCAGCTGGCTCAGGCGCTGGTAGCCCCCGGGCTTGAGCAGTGTGGTGGCCATGGTCACCGGCCAGATGCCCGCCTGGAGGAGGTCCCGGAGGTTGTGGAGGTCGGCGCCGCCGGAGTAGGAGATTGGGAGCTGCCCCCCGAAGGTCTCCGCCACCCGCCGGGCCAGGGAGATGGTCAGGGGGAAGAGGGCCCGGCCGGAGAGGTACATCTCCTGGCTGGGGAGCTCCCCCGCCGCCACGTCCACCGGAAAGGTGTTGGAGAGCTTGACGCCGAAGGAGAGCCCCCGCGCCTCCGCCAGGGCGGAGAGCCGCCGCAGCATGGGCACCGCGTCGGCCCACTGGAGGTCCTCCCGGAAGTGATGGTCGTCGAACTGGATGTAGCCGTAGCCCAGGCTGTCCAGGGTCTTCCGGGCGAAGGTATAGCCCAGCAGGGTGGGGTTGCACTTGACATAGGTGTGGAGCCCCTTTTCGGTGAGGAGGTAGGAGGCGATGGCCTCGATCTCCTCCGGGGGACAGCCGTGAAGAGTGGACTCGGTGACCGAGCCCGACACCCGGGGCGAGATGCCGGCCAGATAGGCCGCATCCACCCGCTGGAACCGCCCCAGGTTTTCCCGGGCCCAGTCCATGCAGGTCCGCCAGATGGGGCTGCCGGAGGCGTCCTTCATACCCTCCAGGTAGGCGTCGATCTTCCCGCTCTGGATGCCCGCCAGGTCGTAGCCCACGGACATATTGAAGACGAAGCCCTCCGGGTCCCCCAGCTCCAGCTCCCTGGCCAGGAGCTTGCAGGCAAACCAGCCCTTTACATACTCGTCGTAGGCCTGGGGCACCGTGAGCTCGGTGGACCACTCGCAGTTATAGCACTCGTCCTCCGCGGCGATGCAGGGCTTGGCCACGCATTTGGAGAGCTCCTCTCCGTCCATCACCTGCACGGTCTTGAGCTCGAAGAACCGCGCTCCGGCGGCATAGGCGGCGACGAGATTCTGGGCCAGCTGGGTGTGGGGCCCGGCGGCGGGGCCGAAGGGGGCTTCCATCCGCTCCCCAAAGAGGGGGAGGGTCCGTCCCGCCGGATAGCGGACCAGCTTTTGGACGCCGAAGAGGCTCCCCTGCTCCCGGAATTCGGTGAGGGCCCAGTCCATGAGCTGGGCAAAGGGAATGGGCCGCATGATGTCGCTCATTACAGATACCTCCCTGTCTGTTATCCTGGGACTCAGTAAGTCCGGTGGTTGAGCTCTCCCCACAGCTTCTTTGCCTGCTCCAGGGTCCAGGCATGGAGCCTCTCCTCGTCGATCCCTACGAACTCCCGGTCCTTGTAGAGGACCCTGCCGTTGATGACGGTGGTGCGGCAGCTCCGGCCCATCATGCCGAAGAGGATGTGGCCGTCGGCATTCTCTTCTGAGAAGGGGGTGAACGCGGGATAGTCCATGACGATGACGTCGGCCGCCGCGCCGGGCTTCAGGACCCCCAGGGGCTTTTGGAAATACTTCGCGGCGATGGCGGCGTTGTTCCGGAAGAGCAGGTCCATGTCCTCTCCCCAGGCCACGTTGGGCAGGCAGGCGTGGTGCCGCTGGATGAGGAGGAAGACCTTCAGGCTCTCCAGCATGTCGTGGGTGTAGGCGTCGGTGCCCATGCCCACCAGGATGCCCCTCTGGAGCATCTGGAGCACCGGGGCGCAGCCCACAGCGTTGCCCATGTTGGACTCCGGGTTGTTCACCACCATGGTCCCCGTCTCCCGGAGGATGTCCATCTCGTCCGGGCCGAGGTGGATGCAGTGCCCCAGCAGGGTCCGCTCCCCCAGGATGCCGTGGTGGAGGAGCCGCTCCACCGGGCGGCAGCCGTGGTTTTGCAGGGAGTCGTAGACGTCGTTCATCCCCTCGGAGACGTGGATATGAAAGCCGGTCCGGCCGCTGTTGGCCTGGGCCATCTGGTCCAGGGTCCGGTCGGAGAGGGTGAAGAGGGCGTGGCCGCCGAACATGGCCCGGATCATGTCGTCCTCCCGGTCCAGGGTCCACTGGAGAAAGTCGGCGTTCTCCTGGATGGCCTGGCGGCACTTCTCCTCCCCGTCCCGGTCGGAGACCTCATAGCACAGGCAGGCCCGGATGCCCAGCTCCTGGCACACCTCCTGGATGGCAAAGAGGGAGCCGGGGATCTCCCGGAAGGAGGCGTGGTGGTCGAAGATGGTGGTGACACCGTTGCGGATGCACTCCAGCACCGTGGCATAGGCGCTGGCCCGGGTGCCGTCCAGGGTCAGGTGGCGGTCGATGTTCCACCAGGTCCCCTCCAGCACCTCCAGGAAATTGGCCGGGTCGTTCCCGGCGATGGACAGCCCCCGGGCCAGGCCGGAATAGATGTGGGTGTGGGCGTTGATGAGTCCCGGCATGATGACGCCCCCCCGGGCGTCCAGGAACTCCGCCTCCGGGTAGCTCTCCCGCAGCGCGGCCAGGGGCCCCACCTCCAGGACGGTCTCCCCCTCCAGGACCACCCCGCCGTCGGGCAGGTAGGGCATCGCCGGGTCCCGGGTGAGGACGCGGCCGTTTCCGATCAGCAGCATTTGCTCAGCCTCCTTAAAACAAAAGGCGCCCACTCTTGGGGGCCTGTCTGGACCTCAGCCGCCCGCCCCGCCGGGCGGACCGCCGATTTTCAGACAGGGCCCGGAGAATGAACACCAGCCCGTGCGCGCGGCACTCCGTTACAGCCTGAATTGTAGGTTCTGCACAAGATACTTTCTGCTTACAAGTTCAGTTTACCATACTTTCTCTATTTTGGCAAGGCGCAGTTCCCGCTCCCGGCCATTTTTCCGCCCTGCTTTGTTGAATCCCGGCCGCCCCCTTGCTATAATGGTATCCATACAATCTCCATCCAGGAAAGGTGATCTTCATGCAGGCATCCCATCTGGAATTCTGCCTCCAGCTGGCCAAGGGCATCGCCCGGCAGTTTGGCCCCAACTGCGAGGTGGTGGTCCATGACCTCAGCTCCAACGACCCGGAGACCTCCATCGTGGCCATCGAGAACGGCCATGTCTCCGGCCGCAAGGTGGGGGACGGCCCCTCCCATGTGGTGCTGGAGGCCCTGCGGGACGGCGGCGCCGCTCCCCAGGACCGGCTGTGCTACCTCACCAAGACGGAGGACGGCAAGATCCTCAAGTCCAGCACCATTTATCTCCGGGACGACGACGGAACGGCCATCGGCATCTTCTCCATCAATTACGACATCACCCTGATGCTGGCCATGGAGGATGTCCTCCACGGCCTCACCGCCACCGACGCCCCCCAGGCCGAGCCGGAGCCCATCGCCCGGAACGTGTCCGACCTGCTGGACGAGCTCATCGAGCAGAGCGTCCGGCTGGTGGGCAAGCCGGTGGCCCTGATGCGCAGGGAGGACAAGGTGAAGGCCATCCGGTTCCTCAACCAGTCTGGGGCCTTCCTCATCACCAAGTCCGGCCACAAGGTCTGCAAGTACTTCGGCATCTCCAAGTACACCCTCTACAGCTATCTGGACGAGGCCAAGTCCGGCGCCAAGAGCGCCGGGGAATGACCCCGCCGAAAGGAGCGTTTGGATGAAAGAGCTCTTCTCCGCCCTGGCCCGGGAGCTGGCACAGGGCCGCGGGGCCGTGCTGTGCGGCATCGTCTCCAGCGCCGGCTCCACTCCCCGGGGACCGGGGGCCCATATGGCGGTCTTTACCGACGGCTCCTGCGCCGGCACCATCGGGGGCGGGGCCCTGGAGGCCCGGGTCCGTGAGACCGCCCTGGCCCTCCTCCCCGGCGGCGCCGGGGCCCTGCGCACCTTCCGCCTGGCTCCCACCGGGGCCCTGGACGACCTGGGCATGGTCTGCGGCGGGGAGGCTACGGTGTACTTCCAGTGCCTGGACCCCTCGGCCCTCCCCCTGGTCCAGGCCGCGGCGGAGGCCCTGGCCCGCCCCGTACGGGATGTGTGGCTGGTCACCCTCCTGCGGGAGGGGGAAGGCTGGGATATGGGCCTCTACGACAGCGTCCACGGCCTCCGCTTTACCCAGGCCGTCTCCCAGGAGGCGCTCCGCCCCCTCCTCTCCGACCGCTGCCAGCTCCGCCCCGGGGAGGCCGGACTCACGGTGGAGCCCCTGGTCCGGGCCGGGTCGGTCTACCTCTTCGGCGGTGGGCATGTGGGGGCCGAGCTGTGCCCCCTGCTCTGCCGGGTGGGCTTTCGGGTGACCATCTGCGATGACCGCCCCGACTTTGCCCGGCCGGAGCGGTTTCCCCAGGCGGAGCGGGTGCTGCTGGTGGACTACCGGAGCCTTCCCCCCTCCCTGGCCCTGACGGAGCGGGACTATGCGGCCGTCATGACCGCCGGGCACCAGGGAGATCTCGAGGTCCTGCGGCAGGTGCTCCCCTCCCCGGCGGCCTACATCGGCTGCATCGGCAGCCGCCGGAAGGCCGCCGTCCTCCGGGAGCGCCTGGCCAGCCTGGGCTTCTCCCCCGCCGAGCTGGACCGGGTCCACTCCCCCATCGGCCTGCCCATCGGCGGGGACACCCCGGCGGAGATCGCCGTCTCCATCGCCGCCCAGCTCATCGCCTGCCGGGCCGGACGGCTCCCCCTCTGAGGCCCCATACCAGGGCTTATCTGCAAAGAGGTCCGCAGGCCCTTAAGCGTTTCTTAAAGGATTTCCCCCTTGCCCCTTAAAAAGTCCCTGTTATTCTATTTTTACCGCGGAGGAGTGATCTCCCTTGTACAACATCCTGATCTGTGACGACGACCGCGACATCGTCTCTGCCCTGGACATCTACCTCACCAGCGACGGCTACCAGACCTTCCACGCCTATGACGGCCTGGAGGCCCTGCAGATGGTGAAGGAGCACGACATCCACCTCATCCTCATGGACATCATGATGCCGGGCATGGACGGCATCCGGACCACCGCCAAGCTCCGGGAGACTGAGAACATCCCCATCATCTTCCTCACCGCCAAAAGCGAGGACGCCGACAAGATCCTGGGTCTGAACATCGGTGCCGATGACTATGTCACCAAGCCCTTCAACCCCATCGAGGTGCTGGCCCGGGTGAAGAGCCAGCTCCGGCGGTACACCACCCTGGGGGGGCAGCACAAGGCGGAGGACGCCCCCCAGGTCCTCCGCAACGGCGGCATCGCCCTGGATGACGCCGCCAAGTCGGTGACGGTGGACGGAGACCCCGTCTCCCTCACCCCCATCGAGTTCAACATCCTCCTCCTGCTGATGAAGCATCCCGGCCGGGTCTTCTCCACCGGCCAGATCTATGAGCTGGTGTGGAACGACCCCTCCCTGGGGTCGGAAAACACTGTGGCCGTCCACATCCGCCACCTGCGGGAAAAGCTGGAGATCGACCCGGCCAATCCCCGGTACATCAAAGTGGTCTGGGGCCTGGGCTACAAAATGGAGAAGGCTTGACTCTCTGTAACGAAGGAGTGATCCCGTGAAACGCGTCTTCACCACCCCCACGGGCCGGGGGGTGCTCTTCCTGGCGGGCACCCTCCTGTGCACCCTGGCCTTCTGGACGGTGCTCATCACCGGGAGCCAGTGGGACAACCTCTGGACCGCCCAGAGCTATCCCGAGAGCTACAACGCCAGCCGAGTGGTGCGGCTCTATGAGTACTACGCCCAGGAGGTGGAGGAGCTCCTTCAGACCCAGGCTCTTCAGGGGCGGCTGGACTACACGGACCAGCAGCGCCTCTCCAACCTCCAAAAATTCCTCTCTCCGGAGAACACCAACTACCGGGTGGCCATCCACGGCCAGGACGGGACCCTCCACTACACCAACCTGCCGGCGGGGGAGTCCCTGGAGGACTGCCAGGCCCTGACCCTGGGGGAGCAGGTCCTGACCTGGGGGGACGATCTGGTCGAGTACGACTACTTTTACTATGACGAGCTCACTGACAAGACCTGGCTTGTGGTCTACCGGGAGGACGGGACCTACCTCCGCTGCGACCCCGCCGCGGACCCTAGCGGCTACAATGCCTATGGCTACCGCGCCAGCAGCGACGGCACCACCTGGTCCAGCAGCTACTGGCCTGGAGAAGACAGCCGCATCCACTCCCTCACCTATACCATCCAGAGCGGGATGCGCTGGCCCTTGGCGGTCCAGGACTATTTTTCCACCGACTATGACGATTACCAGGTCTTCCAGACCTTCCTGCCCGCCATCTCGATCACAGCCATTCTCTCTTCCCTGGCCTTTCTCTGGTGCCTCTGGGCCCTGTGCTCCTGCGCCGGCCGCCGCCGGGGCCGGGAGGGGCTGGTGCTCAGCCCTCTGGACCGGGTCCCCTTGGACCTGCTGGCAGTGCTGGCCTTTTTCGCCTTCCTCTTCCTCTTTTCCGCCGGGGACTCGGCCGCCTACGCCTCCAACCAGACCGCCCCCCGGATGACCGTCTTTGTGGGGCTGGCCTGCTTCACCCTGGCGGGGTCGGCCCTGTTCCTACTGCTGATGAGCACACTGGCCGTCCGGTGGAAGGCGGGGCACATGCTCCGCAACACCCTGACCGCCCGCCTGTTCTCCTGGCTCCGCCGGCTGGCGGCGGAGGCCGCCGCCAACTGGAGCGTGGCCCGGCGGCCGGTCAAGACCTTCCTTTTGTACCTGCTGGGCACCGTACTCACCGGCATCACCGTGATCCTCATCCCCTTTTACCAGGGCTTTGTCCTCTGGCGGCTATGCCTGTGGTTCCGCCAGTGGAGTGCCATCCGGGAGGGCACCGGGCGCATCGTGGGGGGCGACCCAGACTACAAGATCGACACCTCCCACCTCTACCGGGACCTGCGGGAGCACGCCGAGCAGCTCAACGACCTGGGCTGCGCCATCTCCAGCGCCGTGGAGGAGCGGCTCAAGAGCGAGCGCTTCAAGGCCGAGCTCATCACCAACGTCTCCCACGACCTCAAGACCCCCCTCACCTCCATCATCAACTATGTGGACCTGCTGAAGAAGGAGGACATCCAGGACCCCAAGGCCCTGGAGTATATCGAGGTGCTGGACCGGAAGAGCCAGCGGCTCAAAAAGCTCGCCGAGGACCTGGTGGAGGCCTCCAAGGCCTCCACGGGGGCGCTGGCGGTAAACCGGGAAAGGCTGGGCTTTACCCAGCTCCTGGACCAGGCCCTGGGGGAGTACGAGGAGAAGTTCCGCAAAAGCGGCCTCACGCCGGTGCTCACCACCCCCGACCACGAGCTCTATGTGGAGGCCGATGGCCGGCACCTGTGGCGGGTCATCGACAACCTGCTGGGCAACTGCGTGAAATACGCCCTGGCGGGCACCCGGGTCTATCTGGATGTGAAGAGCTGGGACGGCAATGTGACCCTCTCCATCAAGAACGTCTCCCGGGACCCCCTGAACCTCCCGGCGGAGCAGCTGATGGAGCGGTTCGTCCGGGGAGACGACTCCCGGACCACCGAGGGCTCCGGCCTGGGCCTCTCCATCGCCCGGAGCCTCACCGAGCTCCAGGGGGGCACCTTCCGCCTGGATATCGACGGCGACCTCTTCAAGGCCGTGGTGGTCTTCCCCGAGTACCGGGACCCCCTCCCCCTCACCGGCGGCCCCCAGGGCGCCTCCGGGTAAGGCTGAGGCGGCCCCGCCCTGTCAAAAAAGCCGGGCCGGACGGATGCCAAAACGCATCCGCCCGGCTCTTTTTCCACGCAGGCGAAAAAGATTTGCTTCCCGGCGGCTTTTGGGGTAGAATGAGGGCAGACCCATCCAACTGCCTTCTGGGAGGTTTTTCTATGTACGACATCATCATCGTGGGCGCCGGCCCCGCCGGACTGACGGCGGCCCTCTACGCCCGGCGGGCGGGCCACTCCGTGCTGGTGCTGGAGGGGGGCGTCCCCGGCGGCCAGGCCGTCACCACCCCCCATGTGGAGAACTGGCCCGGCACCCTGTCCATCTCCGGCCCCGACTTTGCCATGGGGCTCTACCAGCAGTGCACCGACCTGGGGGCGGAGATCCAGTTCGCCGCCGTCACCGGCTTTCAGGACCAGGGCAGCGTGAAGGTGGTCCTGGCCGGGGAGGAGCAGTTCCAGGGCCGGGCCCTCATTCTGGCCAACGGCGTCCAGCGCCGGAAGCTGGGGGTCCCCGGGGAGGAGCGTCTGGGCGGCAAGGGCGTCAGCTACTGCGCCACCTGCGACGGCAGCTTCTTCAAGGGGAAGGACGTGGCCGTGGTGGGCGGCGGCAACACCGCCGTGGAGGACGCTATCTATCTGGCCTCCATCTGTCCCACCGTCTGGCTCATCCACCGCCGGGACAAGCTCACCGCTCAGAAATACCTGGTGGACGGCCTGAAGGACAAGCCCAACGTGAAGCTCCTGATGGAGCACAAGGTCATGGAGATCCAGGGGGAGAAGCAGGTGGAGTCCATCCGCCTCATGGGTCCGGACCACCAGCGCATCCTCCACGTCTCCGCCGTCTTCGCGGCGGTGGGCCTCATTCCCGACAATGCCAAGTTCTCCCCGCCCCTGGCCCTCAACGAGTACGGCTATCTCCAGGCTGGCGAGGACTGTGTCACCAACATCCCCGGGGTCTTTGCCGCCGGGGACACCCGCTCCAAGGAGCTCCGGCAGCTGGTCACCGCCGCCGCCGACGGCGCCATGGCCGCCAGCAAGGCGGGACAGTATCTGGGCGGGCTGTAACCTCCGGTCTCCTATGTCAACAGCGCCCTGGTCCGGAAAGACCAGGGCGCTGTATTTTCTTCGGGGCCAGTCAGGGGATGCGGAGGACCTGCCCTGGGTAAATGCGTGCAGGGTCAGAAAGCCCGTTGACCTGGGCCAGGGCCGCCACCGTAGTGCCATACCGCCGGGCAATGGCCCAGAGGGTATCCCCATGCCGGACCGTGTAGGTCTCCTCCGGCGCGGGCTCTGGGTCCTCCCCGCCATACGGGATGCGGAGGACCTGCCCTGGGAAAATGCGTGCAGGGTCAGAAAGCCCGTTGGCCTGGGCCAGGACCGCCACCGTAGTGTCATACCGCCGGGCGATGGCCCAGAGGGTGTCTCCACGCCGGACCGTGTAGGTCTCCTCCGGCGTGGGCTCTGGGTCTCCCCCGTCCTTCTCCACAAAGATCGCTCCGGTAAAATGGTCCAGGTCCACACGCCCCCGAATGCCCGGCACCTGGCCGTCATCGGCATACTGAAAGCCCGCCCAGCCGGCCCAGTGGCCGCTGGTGATGTCGGGCTCTGAGGGCCCGTAGTCGGCCGCCCAGAGGGGATAGGCCCCCAGGGCGCTCCCCCACACGTGGTCCGCCGCATAGGCGTCGCTGTAGAGCACGGGCGTCACGCCTGTGCGCTCCTCCAGCTCCTCCATAAACGCCAGGCCGATGGCGTTGACCTCCCGGATGGACAGGCCGGAGAAGTCCTCAAAGTCCATAGCCGGGCGGCAGTGGTACTCCTTTTCCTGGATGAGCCCGGCGAAAAAGGCCGCCTGAGTCCGGGCCTCGGCCTCGCTCCGGGCGGTCACGTAGAGGTAGAAGCCGTACCGCAGGCCGGCCTGGCCGGCTTTTTCCGCGTTTGCGGCAAAATAGGGGTCTGTGTAGCCCGAGCCCTCCCCGGCCCGGATGTAGACCACCTCCACACCGCTCTCCCTGACCTGTTGGAAGTCAATGTCCCCCTGGTAGACACTCACATCAATGCCCCGGTAGGTCTTCTCCGGGTCCGGCCCCAGGGCCATGGCAGGGGCTGACAGGCAGAACACGCCCAGCACCAGGGCAAGGGCCCCAGCGCAGATGCGCTGTCGTCTCATATGGATCCCTCCTCTCCCCAGCCTATGCCGGAGGAGGCGGATGTTTCCCCCCTTCAAAAGCGGAAGAAGGCCGCACGGACGAACAGGTGTCCGCGCGGCCTTCTCTTTTCAGCTATCTGCTCAGTCCAGCACCTGGACCCCGGCGCCCAGGACACCGTCCCCAATGTAGACGCTGAGGGTGCCGTCCAGCTCCCCCTCCCAGATGTGGTCATAGTCGGGGAGGGCCTGCTTGAGCTTCTCCTTCAGTTCGGCCATCTCCTCCGGCGCGCCGCCGTTGGCCACCGCCAGGTTATACTTCCGGTGGCTCCCGCAGGCCTTCACCGCCAGGTCGATGAGCTTATCCTGGACCTGCCGGCGGCCCCGGACCTTGGCCACCGACTGGAGCTGCCCGTCCGGGGCGAAGCCGAGGAGGGGCTTGATCTGGAGCATGGTCCCCGCCATGGCCGTGATCTTGCCGATGCGCCCCCCCTTCTGGAGATACTCCAACGTATCCACCGAGAAGAAGGGATAGGTGTTCTCAATGAGCTGGGGCACCCGCTTTTTGGTGAGCTCCCGCCAGGAGGCACCTGCCCGCAGGTCCTCCGCCAGCTGGAGCATGGTGATGCCCACGCCCAGAGAGCCGCTCACCGAGTCGTAGACCTTGATCTCCAGGTCCTTCCGCTCCTGGGCCAGGAGGCGGGTCAGGTTGTAGGTCCCCGACAGCCCTCCGGAGAGCATCACGGCGATGACCCCGTCATAGCCCTCCGCCGCCAGGCGGTCGAAGAGGGCTTCGATGTCCTCCCCGGTGGGGAGGGAGGTCTTGGGCAGCTCCCCGGAGCGGAGCCGCCGGTAGATGTCGGCGGCGGAGATGTCCACGCCGTCCCGGTACTCGCCATCGGCGCAGCGGATGCGCAGGGGGACCACATGGATGTGGTTCTCCTCTGCCAGCTGGGGGGACAGGTCCGCACAGGAATCGGTGAGCAGGGCGATCTTTCGGGGGGCCATCCGGCAACATCTCCTCGCTTGACAGGGCTGGGGCCCTGACCTATAATAGTCACATAACATCGTTATGTGACTCCTATTATAGGCCCTGCCGGGGAGAATGTCAATGGCAGGAAAAGGGGGAGAGCCCATGGAATACGCGCAGCGCAGAAAGCTCCAAAGCCAGGCCACTCAGCGGCGTATCCTGCACGCCGCCCTGGCCCTCATGCGAAAGCAGGGCTTCGAGGCGGTGTCGGTCCGGGATATCTGCAAGGCCGCCGGCATCACCACCGGGGCCTTTTACCACCACTTCCCCTCCAAGGACGCCCTGCTGGAGTACGGCTTCGCCCCCCTGGACGACTACCTCTCCGCCGCCCTGGAGGGGCACGGGGAGGAGCCGCCGGAGCGGCGGCTGTGGCTCCTCCTGGCGGCCTACACCCAGTTTATGGAGGAGAGCCGGGAGCTCATCGGCCGCTACTACCAGCGGCGCATCTCGGCTCCCGGCATGAAGAGCATGGACCGCAGCCGCTACACCCTTCAGGCCATGCTGGCGTGCTTCCGCCAGGCGGAGCGGGAGGGGACCCTGGCCCCCGGGCACTCCCCGGAGTGGGTGGCCGACTTCTGCTTCCGGCACTTCCGCGGGGTGGTCATCGACTGGGTCCTCCACCGCTACGGCTACCCCCTCCTGCCCCGGATGGAGGAGGACTACCAGCTCCTGGTCACCCTCTTCCGGGCGTGAGTCCCCCGCCTCCGGGGCCTGTTTGAACCTCGGCGATGTGCCAGCGGACAAAAGGTCCGCCGGGCGGGTATGTGGACAATTTTCCATCCGGCCCTAGAAAAAGAGGGCCAGGCTCCAGGCGGCGGTGGCCGCCAGGGCCCCGGCGGCGGCGTAGGCCGGGGCCGGGATCTGCCGGAACCATTTCCCCGGCCGGGTGCTGCCCCGGACGTAGCTTTTGGCCGCCTGCCGGGCCTCCCGCAGGACCTGTTCGGCGCTGACTCCCTGGGCAAAGGCCTCCTCCCGCAGGATAAAGATGGCCTCCTCAAAATATTTCGGATCTGGTGTTTTCACCAGGATCACATGCTTGTTGACGCCTTTTACCATGGCGCGCCCTCCTTACTTTTCCAGGTTTTCCCTTCCAGTATGACCCGCTTTTCCTGCCATTATTCGCCTGGCATAAGCCTTCCCGGCCTTCCGTAAACTAGGGACAGAACTTTTCCGGGAGGCGGCAACGTGGAAACAAGCAGAAAACGGCTCCTTTTTTCCCTGGCCCTGGTCTTTATCCTCAATATCGCGTTGATCCTGCTGGCCCAGTCGGCCCAGGCGGCCACCTACCGCCAGGGCTCCTCTGGGCAGGCGGTGCGGACCATTCAGGAAAAGCTGGTGCGGTGGGGCTACTTCGACGGGCCGGTGGACGGCCTCTTCGGCGCCAGGACCGAGGCGGCGGTCCGCGCCTTTCAGGAGAAGAACGGCCTGGCCGTGGATGGCATCGTGGGCCCCGCCACCCTGCGGGCCCTGGGCATGTCCTCCGGCACCGGGAGCAGCAGCTCCTCCTCTGCCCAGGACAACGACCTGGCCCTCCTGGCCCGGGTCATCTCGGCAGAGGCCCGGGGCGAGCCCTACAGCGGCCAGGTGGCCGTTGGGGCGGTGATCCTCAACCGGGTGAGCCACCCCTCCTTCCCCAGCACCATCGCCGGGGTGGTCTACCAGCCCGGGGCCTTTACCTGCATGGTGGACGGGCAGATCGACCAGCCGGTGGCCGAGTCGGCCGTCCGGGCCGCCCGGGAGGCCCTCAACGGCGCCGACCCCAGCGGCGGGGCCATCTACTATTTCAACCCAAACACTGCCACCAGCGGCTGGATCTGGTCCCGCCCCCTCATCAAGGTCATCGGCAACCACCGCTTCTGCGCTTAACATGAACGAAACCGGGCTCCCCTTCTTCTAGGGGAGCCCGGTCTTTTTCTCCTGCCGCCGAAGGGCCGTCTGAGGATGGGCTCAGCCCTCCTGCTTCATCAGCCCCGCGCCGCTGTGCCACGCCTGGCCCACTTTTTCGCCCATGGCGTAATAGCCGTGCCGCATCTGGTCGAAGGCAAAGGTCTGGAGCTTCCCGGCGTCGATCTTCCCGGCCTCGTCCAGCACCTTTTCGTCGGCCAGCACGTTGACGATCCTCCCCAGGACCCGCAGGCCGTAGGGCTGGTCCTGCATCTCCACCAGCTCACACTCCAGGGTCAGGGGATATTCCTCAATGACGGGGGCGTCCACCCGCTGGCTCTTTTCGGCGTGGAGCCCGGTCCGCCGGAATTTGTCCGCCATCTTGTTGGCGGAGGCGATGCCCAGGAAATCGGACGCCTCCAGGGTGTCCGTGCCCGGGACTGCCAGGGTGAAGGCCTTCCGGGCCTTGATATTGGCCACGGTCTTGTGCTCGGCCTCCAGGTTCAGGGCCACCATGTCCTCGGCACAGATGCCGCCCCAGGCCATCATCATCACGTCTACGCTGTCATCCTCGTTGTAGGTGCCGATCATATAGGCCGGCATGGGGTAGAGATAGGGCTTCACACCAAAATCTTTTTTCATGGCTGCAACTTCCTTTCCTGTCCGCGGAAGTGTCCCTTCCGCTCTTGTCACTGTGATCTTATCAGAAACAGAAAAAAAAGCAAGTACGCACATATTTGTGAGATACTTACGGAGAGGAAAGTGTAGCGTCCCGGATGACCGGCAGAAAAAAGGACGCCCCACGGGCGTCCTTGCACTGCCCCATTATGTGCGGACAGTACAAAAAAGTACCCTGGTAGGAAATATTGAGTTTTAGTAGGAGAGGCGTCGCGCTAGCGGCGCCTCTCCAGTCTTTAGCTGGATGCGCTCATGGTTGTAAAAGAGGATATATCGGTCAATCATCTCGTTGGCTTCCGAGAAGGTGGCCGGTTTGTGGCGGTAAATGCACTCGGTTTTGAAGATGGAGAAGAAATTTTCGGCCATGGCGTTGTCATATGGGTTTCCTTTCCTTGACATGGAAGGCGTAATGCCGTATGCTTGAGTCAGATTGAAGTATGCTCGTGAGGTGTACTGAAATCCTTGGTCGCTGTGGAGCTGCAACTCCGCAGCGACTGTCTTTTTCTGCTGCTTCATCGCCAGACGGATGGTGTCCAGGACCAGATTCACCGTCTGCTGAGTTCCGGTCTTATAAGCCACGATGCTGTTGTCATAGAGATCCCGGATCATGGACAGATACAGGATACCTTGCTTGGTGTGGATGTAAGAGATGTCCGTTCCCACTTGTGATCGGGCCTGTCCGCGTGAAAGTCTCTGTTCAGCAGATTCTCATACCTGTGGACCTGCTGCCCCATCTGCTGCCATTTCCTGCGGCGGCGGATTTCTGACAGCAAACCATACTTCTTCATGACCCGCAGCACAGTTTTGGGATCACGGAACATATTCTGACTTTTCAGCCATAGCCACATCCGCCGGTAGCCATAGGTACGGAAGCTGCGTTCCTGCTGCTGTGCGATAACTTCCGCAAGGGCGGCATCCTTCTCTGGCCTGTCCAGGCGGTGGACAAAGGCATAGTAGCCGCTTCTGGATACTGCAAAAAACGCGCACATGACGGATATTGGATATTCCTCTCTGTGACGATATATGATGTGGTATTTTACCCTTGC
>DWWJ01000018.1 GCA_019119795.1 Candidatus Intestinimonas pullistercoris | reverse complement strand
CTGTACGAGGGTGTGGCCTCCCCGGAGGACATCGACACGGTGATGAAGCTGGGGATGAACCACCCCATGGGCCCGCTGCAGCTGGCCGACTTCATCGGGCTGGACACGGTGCTGGCCATCATGGAGACGCTGTACGAGGGGTACGCCGACTGCAAGTACCGACCCTGTCCTCTGCTGCGGCAGTATGTGAAGGCCGGCTGGCTGGGCAAGAAGTCCGGACGGGGCTTCTACCAGTATCAGTGAGGTGAGCGGGATGGCGGAATACATTCGGTGTGAGGAGCGTGGCGCGGCGGCCATCGTGACCCTGGAGCGGCCGAAGGCCCTGAACGCGCTGAACGTCCAGGTGCTCTCGGAGCTCTATGAGGTGATGGACGGGCTCAACAGCCGGCCGGAGGTGAAGGTGGTGATCCTCACCGGGGCGGGGGAGAAGGCCTTTGCGGCGGGTGCGGACATCGCCTCCATGAGCCAGATGACTCCCGGAGAGGCGGCGGAGTTTTCCAGGACCGGCCACCGGACCATGGACCGGATCGCCTCCATGCGCCCAGTGACCATCGCGGCGGTGAACGGGTACGCCCTGGGCGGCGGGTGTGAGCTGGCCATGGCCTGTGACATCCGCATCGCCAGCACACGGGCAAAGATGGGGATCCCGGAGGTGACGCTGGGGGTGATCCCGGGCTTTGGAGGCACCCAGCGGCTGCCCCGGCTGGTGGGGCTGGGGAAGGCCGTCGAGCTGCTCGCCACCGGCCGGCCCTATAAGGCGGAGGAGTGCCGGGAGATGGGGCTGGTCAACCAGGTGGTGGCGCCGGAGGAGCTGCTGGAGCGCTGCCTGGAGCTGGCGGAGGCCATCAGCAGGAACAGCACGGGGGCCATCAGCTATGGCAAGCAGTGCATGAGCACCGGCCTGGAGCTGGACCTGGCCCGGGCCCTGGACTTTGAGCAGAGAGTCTTTGCCCTCACCTTCACCGAGCACGACCAGAGGGAGGGCATGGAGGCCTTCCTGCAGAAACGACCCGCTTCCTTCCGCTAAAAGATACCCATGGAAGCGATTTTTAGTTTATCATATTCCAGAAAACAGGAGGACACGATCATGTTTCAATTGACAGAAGACCAGCTTACCATTCAGGATGTGGTTCGCACCTACGCCCAGGGCCCCATCAAGGCCCTGGCAGACGAGATCGATAAGACCGGGCGGTTCCCGGAGGAGAACATCCAGGGGCTGGTGGACCTGGGCATCCTGCAGCTCACCATCCCGGAGGAGTACGGCGGCACTGGCATGGACGACGAGGTGGCCAAGTGCCTGGCGGTGTCTGAGGTGTCCAAGTGCTGCGCCTCTACGGCAGAGATCCTGGACGTCCACTACCTCTCCACGGACATTCTCATGCGGAAGGGTACTCCGGAGCAGAAGGCCAAGTATCTACCCCAGGCGGCCCAGGGAAAGCTGGGGGGCTTTGCCCTCACCGAGCCCGGGGCTGGCTCCGACGCCGGAGGCATGAAGACCCGGGCCGTCCAGGACGGGGACGACTACATCCTCAACGGCACCAAGTGCTTCATCTCCAACCTGGGCCCCGAGGAGGGGAACCACTTCGTAGTCATCGCCGTGACAGAGCCGGGCATCGGCACCAAGGGGACCACCGCCTTCCTGGTGGACCGGAGCATGCCGGGGGTCTCCTGCGGGAAGACCGAGGACAAGATGGGCATTCGTGGTGCCTCGGTGTCCGAGCTGGTGCTGGAGGACGTGCGGGTGCCCAAGACGGCCATCCTGGGCCAGCTGGGTGAGGGCTTCAAGATCGCCATGATGGGCCTGGACGGGGGCCGGATCGGCATAGCGGCCCAGGCCTGCGGTGTGGCCTATGGAGCCATTGAGGAGGCGGTGAAGTACTCCGGGGAGCGGGTGCAGTTCGGCAAGCCCATCAACGCCAACCAGGGGCTCCAGTGGTACCTGGCGGACATGGCCACCCGGGCGGACGCTGCCTGGCTTCTGACCCTCCGGGCGGCCGCACTGCGGCAGGAGGGGAAGCCCTGCACCACCGAGGCCGCCATGGCCAAGTGGTATGCCGCCGAGGCGGCCTGCTTCTGCTGTGACCTGGCCCTCCAGATCCACGGCGGCTATGGCTACATGAAGGACTACGCCATCGAGCGCATGTACCGGGATGCCCGCATCCTCCGTATCTATGAGGGCACCTCCGAGGTCCAGAAAATGGTCATCTCCAGAAATCTGCTCAAGTAAATCGACAGGCGCTTTTTTAGAGGATACCGTGTATCCTGCGTCTAATCTCGGCATATCAGAGATCGCGATGCTCTGAAGCACAGATCCAGCATTTCTCGAGCTACCAATTAAATGTGGTTGAGCCTCTCCTTTAACTCCTGTGCGATTTGTTCCCTTTCTTTTAAAACACTTGTATTATCGTATCTCTTCAAGGCCTGGTCCCGTAGGCGCTCCGTCTCCCGGGACCAGGCCTCGAAGTCTGCCTTGCTCATGGTGCCCTTCCGGGTCCGGGCAAAGTACAGCCGCTCCACAAGCTCCGGCGCACGCTTGGGCCGCGCCTTCAGCGCGAATTGGATGTTCACCCGGGGGGCGTCCGCCGCCGGGTCATCACCCAGGCTT
>DWWJ01000147.1 GCA_019119795.1 Candidatus Intestinimonas pullistercoris | reverse complement strand
TCGTCGCTGTCCACAGGGACGGTGACGGTGCCCTTGAGCTTGCCGCCCACCTGGACGGCCAGGGTGACCTGGGCCTCCACGGTCTTGGCCTCGTCGTAGGCCGGCCAGGGCTGGGCGCAGGCCATGCCGCCGGCCTCGGCGGCGTAGCCCAGGGACTCCCACAGCTCCTCCACCATGTGGGGGGCGAAGGGGGAGAGCATCAGCAGCAGGGCCCTGTAGTCCCCCCGGGTGAGGCCCTTGGCATAGAAGTCGTTGACCAGGGCCATGAGGGCGGCGATGGCCGTATTGAACTTCATGTTCTCGATGTCGCTGGAGACCTTCTTGATGGTCCGGTGGATGGCCGTCTCATTGTCGGAGGAGTACTCCGCCCCCTCCTGGAGCTTCTCACTGAGGTTCCACACCCGGTCCAGGAACTTCTTGCAGCCCTTCACCGCCTCGTCGGACCAGGTGGCGGTCTTCTCGAAGTCCCCGATGAACATGATATAGAGGCGCATGGTGTCGGCGCCGTAGTCCCGGATCACGTCGTCGGGGTTGACTACGTTGCCCAGGGACTTGGACATCTTCACCGCCGGACGCAGGGCCTGGTTGCCGTACTTGCGGAGCATCTCGTCCTTCTCCTCCTGGGTCTCGAAGTTCCCCACATAGTGGGGGTTCTTGCCCAGGATCATGCCGTGGCTGGTGCGCTTGGCGTAGGGCTCGGCGCAGGGGACCACGCCGATGTCGTGGAGGAAGTTGTTCCAGAAGCGGGAGTAGAGCAGGTGGAGGGTTGTGTGCTCCATGCCGCCGTTGTACCAGTCCACCTGGCCCCAGTAGTCCAGGGCCTCCTTGGAGGCCAGGGCCTTGTCGTTGTGGGGGTCCATATACCGCAGGAAATACCAGGAGGAGCCCGCCCACTGGGGCATGGTGTCGGTCTCCCGCCGGGCGGGGCCGCCGCAGCAGGGGCAGGTGGTGCTGACCCAGTCAGTCATCTTGGAGATGGGGGACTCGCCGTCGTCGGTGGGCTCGTAGGACTCCACCTCGGGGAGCAGCAGGGGGAGCTGGTCCTCAGGGAGGGGCTGCCAGCCGCACTTCTCGCAGTAGACCATGGGGATGGGCTCGCCCCAGTACCGCTGGCGGGAGAAGACCCAGTCCCGGAGCTTGTAGTTGACCTGGGCGTGGCCGATGCCCTTCTCCTCCAGCCACTTGGTGATGACGGGGATGGCATCCTTGACGGTGAGCCCGTTGAGGAAGTCGGAGTTGACCAGGATGCCGGTGTCATCCTTGGCGGTGAAGGCCTCCTTCTGCACATCCTCGCCGCCGGAGACCACCTCGATGATCTCGCAGCCGAACTTCTTGGCAAAGGCCCAGTCGCGGGTGTCGTGGGCGGGAACGGCCATGATGGCGCCGGTGCCGTAGGAGGCCAGAACGTAGTCGGAGATAAAGATGGGGATCTCCCGGCCGTTCACCGGGTTGATGGCCCGGACGCCCTGGAGCATCACGCCGGTCTTCTCCTTGTCGGCGGCCAGCTCGGTACGCTCGAAGTCGCTCTTCCGGGCGGCGGCGGCCACGTAGGCCTCCACCTCCTCCAGGTTGGAGAGCTTGTCCGCCCATTTCTTCACATAGGCGTGCTCCGGGGAGATGACCATATAGGTGGCGCCGAAGAGGGTGTCGGGCCGGGTGGTGTAGACCACGATGTCGTCGCCGGTGGTGGCCTTGAAGGTGACCTCCGCGCCGGTGGACCGACCGATCCAGTTGCGCTGCTGGGTCTTGACCCGCTCGATATAGTCCACGGTGTCCAGGCCGTCCAGGAGCTTCTGGGCGTAGTCGGTGATCTTGAGCATCCACTGGCTCTTCTCCTTGCGGACCACGGGGGCGCCGCAGCGCTCGCAGACCCCCTCCACCACCTCCTCGTTGGCCAGCACGCACTTGCAGGAGGTGCACCAGTTTACCGGCATGGTGGTCTTATAGGCCAGGCCGTGCTTCCAGAGCTGGAGGAAGATCCACTGGGTCCACTTGTAATAGCTGGGATCGGTGGTGTCGATGACCCGGTCCCAGTCGAAGGAATAGCCCAGCATGTGGAGCTGCCGGGTGAAGTTCTCGATGTTCCGCTTGGTGATGACTGCCGGATGCACATGGTTCTTGATGGCGAAGTTCTCCGTGGGCAGGCCGAAGGCGTCAAAGCCGATGGGGAACAGGACGTTGTAGCCGTCCATGCGCTTCTTCCGGGCGATCACGTCCATGGCGGTATAGGGCCGGGGATGGCCCACGTGGAGGCCGGCGGCGGAGGGATAGGGGAACTCCACCAGGGCGTAGAACTTGGGCTTGTCGCTGTGGTTTTCACAGTGGAAGGTCTTCTCCTCCAGCCACCGCTTCTGCCACTTGGACTCAATGGATGCGAAATCGTACTTCAAAGCAATCACACTTTCCTCTATTTCTGCGCCGGACCTGGAGCGGCCGGCAAAGTCTGCGGAAATTCCGTAATATTATATCCGATTGCGCCTGTGATTGCAAGAGGCGGCGCGGGATTTCCCCTGTCTGCGCGGCCGGCAGAGCCCCTCCCCCGCTCCAGCGCCGCCCTCCGGGCAGCATTTGGCCCCGGCAGTGTTACCCACCGCCGGGGCCCGGCTCTCATTTCAGGTTGCGGTACTCCTCCTCCGACACGGCCTCCAGCCACTGGTTGGAGGTCTCCTCGCCGGGGACCTCCACGGCCAGGTGGGCAAACCAGCTGTCGGGCGCCGCGCCGTGCCAGTGCTTGACCTCCGGCGGGATGACCACCACGTCACCGGGGTGGAGCTCCCGGGGGGCCTGCCCCCACTCCTGGTAGTAGCCCCGTCCGGCGGTGCACAGCAGGATCTGTCCTCCGCCGCTCTTGGCGTGGTGGATGTGCCAATTGTTGCGGCAGCCGGGCTCAAAGGTCACGTTGCCGATGGCCACCCCCTGGGTGGTGAGCATATTGAGGTAGCTCTGGCCCACAAAGTACTGCCCAAAAGCCACATTCTTCTCCCCTACGGGGAATACGCTGACTTCTTCCGGTCTCATGATGCTTCTGCCTCCTGTTCAAATTTCTTTCAGGGATGCCAGCCAGGCGTCCAGCTCGGCCTGAGGGGTCACCAGCTCCGCCCCGCCGCTGGAGTCGAAGCGGATGGCCTTCTCCTGGGGGAAGCGGGCGCCGGGGCAGGCCTTTTTCATATCCGAAAGCGTGTGCCCCGGCCAGCCGCCATGGGTCTGGAAGGGGACCACGGTCTTCCCGGCCCAGGTGTGGCCGGTCAGGAAGGTGCGCACCGCCGGGGCCATGGTGTACCACCAGGTGGGCGTGCCGACGGCGATGACGTCGTATTTCTCCAGGTCCGCCTCCAGGGGCTGGAGGGCGGGGCAGTCCCCCCGGTCCACCTCCCGCTTTCCCTGCTCCACGATCTCCTCATAGGTGCCGGTGTAGGGCTCCACGGTCTGGAGCTCCGCCAAGTCGCCCCCTGTCACCTGCTGCATCTCCCGGGCGATGCGCCGGGTGTTGCCGTTGGAGAGGGAATAGCAGACGATCAGCCATTTCTTTTCCATGCCCATCTCCCTCACCGGACCAGCCCCATAAACCATTCCACCGTGTCCGGGTCGTAGTGGGAGAAGAAGGCGCTCTCTCCCTCATCCAGGGCTTGGACCGCCGCCATATCCTCCTGGGAAAGCGAAAAGTCAAAGACGGAAAGGTTCTCCTCCATCCGCTCCCGGTGGGTGGACTTGGGAATGACCACCACACCGCTCTGGATCAGGAACCGCAGCACCACCTGGGCCGCGCTCTTTCCGTATTTTCCCCCGATGCCGGTGAGGACGGGGTTTTGGAAGAGGTCCTTCCGCCCCTCGGCAAAGGGCCCCCAGGACTCGTGCTGGACACCGTATTTTTGCAGGAGCGCGTGGGCCTGCCGCTGCTGCTGGAAGGGGTGCGTCTCGATCTGGTTGACTGCGGGCTTGACATCCACAAAGTGATAGAGGTCGATGAAGCGGTCCGGGTAGAAATTGCTCACGCCGATGGCCCGGAGCTTCCCAGCCCGGTAGGCATCCTCCATGGCCCGGTAGGTCCCATAGTAGTCGTTGAAGGGCTGGTGGATCAGCATCAGGTCGAGATAGTCGGTCTGGAGCTTTTTCAGGGACTCGTCAATAGAGGCCTTTGCCTTCTCATAACCGGCGTTGGTGATCCATACCTTGCTGGTGAGGAAAAACTCCTCCCGGGGCACCCCGCTCTTGCGGACGGCCGCTCCAACGCCCTCCTCGTTGGCATAGGCCTGGGCGGTGTCGATGGACCGATAGCCCACGGCGATGGCGTCGGAGACGCACCGCTCACACTCCGCCGGGTCTACCTGATACACACCGTAGCCCAGCATCGGCATTTGAACGCCATTGTTCAAGGTCACATATTCCATGCTGTTTTCCTCCTTATTGCCTCTTTATTTGCAGACTTTTAGGATTGTTTGCTGTCCCTGTTCTCCTCCAGCCACTTTCGGAGGGCCGGGCCGGCGCTGCCGGCGCTGCCGCCGTGGATGGCCAGACCCCTGCCCACCCGGGCGCCGGGACACAGCCGCCGGATGTCCTCCACGCTGCCGCCCAGGCCGCTGCCCTCATGGGTGCAGAAGGGGAGAATGGTCTTCCCGGTGAGGTCGAAGTGCGCCAGGAAGGTGAAGACGGCCATGGGCATGGTGCCCCAGTAGTTGGGGTAGCCCAGGTAGAGGGTGTCGTAGCCCTCCAGGCTGGCCGGATACCGCTTCAGCTCCGGCCGGGCGTCCCGGCGCTGGTCGGCCCGGGCCTCCTCGATGCAGGTGTCGTAGTCCTTGGCGTAGGGCTGACAGGGCTCGATCCGAAAGCAGTCGGCCCCGGTGAGCTCCTGGAGCAGCCCGGCCGCCACCTCCGTATTGCCCACCGCCAGGTCCCGGATGGTGCCGTTGACATAGTTTTCACCCGCCCGGGAGAAGTACGCGATCAATGCCGCCATGACTTTGGCTCCTTTCCCGCTTTGTCTCCGTTTTCTCCTCTATTATAGGGCCCGGCGCCTTGACAGGGAATCTCCGATCTGTTATGGTAGTATCAATCAAAAGTTGATACCAACAGGAGGGAAGCAGCTTGTTCAACAGCCACCTGCCGGCCTTCGTATGCGTGGCGGACTGCGGCAGCTTCACCAAGGCGGCGGAGCGGCTCTACATCTCCCCCACCGCTGTGATGAAGCAGATCAACGCCCTGGAGGCCCATCTGGACCTGAAGCTCGTGGAGCGGACCCGCCAGGGCATCCGCCTGACCCCCGCCGGGGAGGTCATCTACCGGGACGCCAAGTTCCTCTTCGACTACTCCAGGCGCTCCATCGAGAGCGCTCGGCAGGCCATGGGCGCCCAGGACACCACCTTCTGTGTGGGGACCTCCCTCCTGAATCCGGCCAAGCCCTTTATGGACCTGTGGTACCGGGTGAACCGGGATTTTCCCAGCTATAAGCTCCACCTGGTCCCCTTTGAGGACGACCACCAGAGCATTCTGGACGAGATCGGCGCCCTGGGGGAAAAATTCGATTTTCTGGTGGGGGTCTGCGACTCCAAGCTCTGGCTGGACCAGTGCAGCCTGCTGCCCCTGGGGCGCTACCGGAAGATGTGCGCCGTCGCCCGGGACCACCCCCTGGCCAGGAAGGAGCGGCTCACGGTCCGGGACCTATACGGCCAGACCCTGATGATGGTGAAGGCGGGGGACTCCCAGACCAACGACTTCATCCGCAACGACCTCCAGCGCAACCACCCCCAGATCCAGATCGAGGACACCCCCCGGTTTTATGACATCTCTGTCTTCAACCGCTGTGCCGAGACCGGCAACGTCCTGCTCACACTGGAGTGCTGGCGGGATGTCCACCCGGGGCTGGTGACCCTCCCGGTGGACTGGGACTACTCCATCCCCTACGGCCTGCTCTATGCCCTGGACCCGCCGGAGGACGTGCGGCGGTTCGTGGATGCGGTCCGGGCCCTGGACCCTCTGGAGCAGGGCTGAACGGAACAGGTCCGCCGCCCCCTGAACAGCGGGGACGGCGGACCTGTTCTTTTTCTAAAGGAAGAGAGATACTTACCGCAGGATGCGCCCGTCGGTGGAGAGGGTCACCACCTGCCAGGGGAGGAATTTCCCGCTGGCCTGGATGGCCCTCTTGGCGGCGTTTTCGATGCCGCCGCAGCAGGGCACCTCCATGCGGACGATGGTCACGCTCTTGATGGCGTTGCTTGCGATGATCTGGGTGAGCTTCTCGGCATAGTCGCCCTCGTCCAGCTTGGGGCAGCCGATGAGGACGATCCTGCCCCGGATGAAGTCCTGGTGGAAGCTGCCATAGGCATAGGCGGTGCAGTCGGCGGCGATGAGGAGGTCGGCGTCCTCAAAATAGGGGGCCCGGAGGGGGGCCAGCTTGATCTGCACCGGCCACTGGGAGAGCTGGCTGCCCGCCGGGGCCGTGGGGGCGGCCTCCGCCGCCGGGGCCCTGTGGATGGCCCGGGATTGGGAGCCGGGGCAGCCGCAGGGCAGGTCGGGGACCTGTTTGGCCCTCTGGGCCGCCTGCACCGCCTGGGCGTCGTAGGCCGGGGCCTCCCGCTCCTCAAAGGAGATGGCCCCGGTGGGGCAGGCCGGCAGGCAGTCTCCCAGGCCGTCGCAGTAGTCCTCCCGGGTCAGCCGGGCCTTTCCCTCCACCATCTCGATGGCCCCCTCGTGGCAGGCGCTGGCGCACAGGCCGCAGCCGTCGCACTTCTCCTCGTCGATCCGAATGATCCTTCTTAGCATGGGGTCGTCCTCCCTTTGTTCTCTGGATTTGTGTCCCCATTCTATCATCCGGGCGGCCCCTTGTATGTTGTTTCTCCAACAAATGAAAAAAACGGCGGGCCGGCCGCAAGGGGCCGGCCCGCTATAAGGCCGCTGAGAAAGGGGGTCAGGCGTACAGGGGGTACTTGGCGCACATGGCGTCCACCGTCTCCCGGATGCTGTCGGCCTTGGCGTCGAAGTCGGTGGCGGTCTGCCAGATGAGCCCGCCGATGACCTTCATCTCCTCCACCCCGAAGCCCCGGGTGGTGACGGCGGGGGTGCCCACCCGGATGCCGCTGGTGACAAAGGGCTTCTCCGGGTCGTTGGGGATGGCGTTCTTGTTGACGGTGATGCGGACCTCGTCCAGGCGGTGCTCCAGCTCCTTGCCGGTGATGTGGGCCTTCCGCAGGTCCACCAGCATCAGGTGGTTGTCGGTGCCGCCGGAGACCAGGTCGAAGCCGGCGGCGGTCAGGGACTCGGCCAGGGCGGCGGCGTTTTCCAGGATGCGCCGCTGATAGTCCTTGAACTCGGGCTTGAGGGCCTCCCCCAGGGCCACCGCCTTGGCGGCGATGATGTGCAGCAGGGGCCCGCCCTGAGAGCCGGGGAAGATGGCCGAGTCGATCTTCTTGGCCAGCTCCTCCTTGCAGAGGATCATGCCGCCCCGGGGGCCCCGAAGGGTCTTGTGGGTGGTGGTGGTGACCACGTCGGCGTAGGGCACGGGAGAGGGGTGGAGCCCGGCGGCCACCAGGCCGGCGATGTGGGCCATATCCACGAAGAGGTAGGCCCCCACCTCGTGGGCGATGTCAGCGAAGGCCTTGAAGTCGATGATCCGGGGATAGGCGGAGGCGCCGGCAATGATCATCTTGGGCTTCTCCTTCCGCGCCAGGTCCCGGACTTGGTCGTAGTCGATGTAGCCCTTCTCGTTGAGGCCGTAGGAGATCATGTGGTAGTTCTTGCCGGAGAAATTCACCGGGGAGCCGTGGGTCAGGTGGCCGCCGTTGGCCAGGTCCATGCCCAGTACGGTGTCGCCGTGGTCGCACAGGGCCTGGTAGACGGCGAAGTTGGCCTGGGCCCCGGAGTGTGGCTGGACGTTGGCGTGGTCGGCGCCGAAGAGCTTGCAGGCCCGGTCCCGGGCGATGTTCTCGGCCACGTCCACCTCCTGGCAGCCGCCGTAGTACCGCTTGCCGGGATAGCCCTCGGCGTACTTGTTGGTGAGCACCGTGCCCATGGCCGCCAGCACCGCCTCGCTGACGATGTTCTCCGACGCGATGAGCTCGATGTTCCGCCGCTGCCGGGCCAGCTCCGCCGAGACGCAGGCCCCGATCTCCGGGTCTGCGGCAGTGAGAAAGTCGATCATTTCCTGTACCATTGCCGTCGCACCTCTCCTCATTTTCTATTTTCAGAATCTCGCGGGTCGAAAAATATCTGCTTTTTATTATATCGAATCTCTCAGAGAAAAACAACTGTCATACATAGAAAAACACAGTCGCATTTTGCCGGCGGTTGTGGTATGATAGTGCCCAAAGCATCATGGATCGAGAGGGAAGCCAAATGACCAAACAGAAAAAGAAGGCCGATGTCCTGTCCATCATCGAGGAACTCAAGCGCCTCTACCCCGAGGGCATCTGTTCCCTGAACTACCCCAAGCCCTATGAGCTCCTCTTTTCGGTACGCCTGGCGGCCCAGTGCACCGACGAGCGGGTCAACCAGGTGACCCCGGCGCTCTTCGCCCGGTTCCCCACCCTGGAGTCCCTGGCGGAGGCCGACGTCAGCGAGGTGGAGACCTACATCCACTCCACCGGCTTTTTCCGGGCCAAAGCCCGGGACATCGTGGCCGCCTCCCGGATGATGGTGGAGGAGTTCGGCGGCCGGGTGCCCGACAATATGGAGGATCTGCTGAAACTCCCCGGCGTGGGGCGCAAGACCGCCAACCTCATCCTGGGGGATGTCTACCACACCCCCGGCGTGGTGGTGGCCGACACCCACTGCATCCGCATCTCGGGCAAGCTGGGACTCACCGACGGCACCAAGGACCCGGCCAAGGTGGAGGCCCAGCTCCGGGCCATCCTGCCGCCGGAGGAGTCCAACGACTTCTGCCACCGGCTGGTGCTCCACGGCCGGGCGGTCTGCACCGCCCGGAAGCCCGACTGCCAGAACTGCACCCTGCGGCCCTGGTGCGCCTTCTTCCAGAAGGAGGTGGGCTGAGATGGAAGTGGTGGATCTGGCCGCCTGGCCCCGGCGGGAGCACTTCCGCTTCTTCTCCGGCCTGGGCTTTCCCTTTTACAACGTCACCACCAGCCTGGATGTGACCCGCCTCCACGCCTATGTCCGGGCCCGGGGCCTGTCCTTTTACCACGCCCTGATCTACGCCACCCTGTCCGTCATGAACGGCCTGCCCGACTTCCTCTATAAGATCCGGGGGGAGCAGGTGGTAAAGCACGAAAAGCTGGACCCCAGCTTCGTGACCCTGGACCCGGAGACCCATCTGCTGAAGATCGTCAACGTCCCCTTCGGCGGCACCCTGGAGGAATTCTGTGCCCAGTGCGCCCGGAGGGAGGCCGCCCAGACCTCCTATTTCCCCTCCCCGGAGGCGGAGGGGCGGGACGACCTGGTCTACATCTCCTGCCTCCCCTGGTTCTCCTTCACCAGCCTCACCAACGAGATGGACCTGGACCCGGACGACTCCATCCCCCGGATCACCTGGGGACGGTACGAGGACCGGGACGGGAAGCTGACGCTGCCCTACGCCGTCCAGCTCAACCACCGCCTCCTGGACGGCTGGCACCTGAGCCAGCTGGTGGGCGGGGTCCAGGACTTCCTGGACCCCGCCTGAAGCCGTAAGAAAGTGACCCGGCGGCCACCCCTTTGAGGGGGCGGCCGCCGGGTCACTTTGTTTGCCCTTCCTCTGCCTGCCCTCTCCCGTTGGGAGAGCCTCGGGAAGGGTCTCATGGCCGCCCGTCCTCTTGTTCTTCCGCCAGGGTGTCAAGATATTCTGTGATCTTGCGGTTCACCCCGATGCTGTAAGCGACCGCCACCGTCAGAAACATCAAAAAGAGGACCCACAACCAGATCGGAAGGATCACCTGGAACGCAAAGCGCGCCAGGACTGCGGCAGCGAAGAAGAAACCCATTCCCAGATAGGGCAGGTCGGTCTTCACCCAATGGTACCTTCCGAAGAGCGCCCGGGCGGCCTGCTGGTAATGCTGGGCGTGAAACTGGCTGCACGCAGACGCGGTCTTCGAGAGCCCACCATACAAAAATTTCACAGAAAAAGCGGCCGCAATGATCCACTGCCACCACTCCGCCCGCACAAGGTCAAGCAGGAACAGGAGCAGGGCAAACGCGCAGAGGACTCCCGCCAGGAAGGAGCCTTTGTTGTAGATTTTCACACGCTTCCCTCCTTTTGATACATTCACATGCTTGTTTTCCAAACGTATCTGGCCTGTCAGATGCGCGGGCGGGAGATCAGTTTTCGTCCGGGCCCTTGATCTCCTCCCAGTAGCGCCGGGCGGCCTGCTCGGTCTTGTTGTCCCCGTACTGGTAATAGCGCCGCCCCAAAAGCTCGGTGGGCAGGTACTGCTGCCGGACCCAGTGGCGGGGGAAGTCGTGGGGATAGCGGTAGCCCTGCTCCCGCTCCATGCCCGCCGAGTCGGCGTGGACGTTCTGGAGCTCCCGGGGGATGGCACCGGTGCGGCCGGCCCGGACGTCGGCCATGGCGGCGCCGATGGCCATGCAGGCCGAGTTGGACTTGGGCCAGGTGGCCAGGAGGATGGCCGCCTCGGAGAGGGGGAGCTGGGCCTCCGGGAGGCCCAGCTGGAGGGCGCTGTCCACGCAGGCCTTGACGATGGGCACCGCCATGGGGTAGGCCAGGCCGATGTCCTCGCTGGCCGAGCAGAGGAGCCGCCGGATGGCGGTGATGAGGTCCCCGGCCTCCAGCAGCCGGGCCAGGTAGTGGACCGCCGCGTCGGGGTCAGAGCCCCGGAGGGACTTCATCAGGGCGGAGGCGATGTCGTAGTGGTCGTCCCCCTCCCGGTCATAGCGCATGGCCGACTTCTGGGCGGCGGCCTGGGCGTCGGAGAGGGTCAGGAAGAGCCGCCCCTCCTCCCGCCGGGCGGAGTTCATCAGCAGCTCCACGGCGTTGAGGGCCTTCCGGACATCCCCGCCGCAGGCCGAGGCCAGGGCCTCCCGCACCCCGTCCTCACAGGCGTACTCCGCCCCCAGCCGCTCGGCCATCCGCTCGAGGCCCCGGTCGATGGCCGGCAGCACGTCGGCGGCCTCCACCGGCTTGAACTCAAAGACAGAGGACCGGCTGAGGACGGCGTTGTAGACGTAGAAATAGGGGTTTTCCGTGGTGGAGGCGATGAGGGTCACGTCCCCCTTCTCGATGACCTCCAGGAGGGACTGCTGCTGCTTTTTATTAAAGTACTGAATCTCGTCCAGGTAGAGGAGGATGCCGTTGGGGGCCATCATGGTGCCCACCTCGGCCAGGACCTCCTTCACGTCGGAGAGGGAGCCGGTGGTGGCGTTGATGCGCCGGAGGGTCCGGTTGGTCCGGGCGGCGATGAGGTTGGCCACCGTGGTCTTCCCCGTGCCGGAGGGGCCATAAAAGACCAGGTTGGGGATGTTCCCGCTCTCGATGATCCGGCGGAGGAGCCCGTCTGGGCCCAGGATGTGCCGCTGGCCCACCACCTGGTCCAGGCTGGTGGGCCGGATCTCATCCGCCAGGGGCCGGTATGCCATAAAAAGACCTCCCTAGAGAAGAAATGGAGGGAGATCCCCCTCCATTCAGCGTGTCGAAAAAGGGGAAACTACATGGGACTGGTAACGGGGGAAAAGTGTGAAAGGGGGGCGGAGAGCCCCCCTTTCGCGTGCAGTCCGAAACTTTTTCGATTTCATCGAAAAAGTTCTTCAGGCTGCCAAAAGAGCCCACCGGGCTTTTTGACAGCCTGAATGGAGGGGAAATTTCCCCTCCATTCTAACATGTGTTCGAGCCGCCGTAAAGGGGCGGCAAAAATCTGGGAGTGTCCAAACGAAGAGTTAAAGGAGGTCGAAGAAAGAAAAAGGGACAGCAGATCCGGGATGGAGGGAACGATAGGAGTCTTTGTGACGGCCAAACCGGTTGTAGGCATGAA
>DWWJ01000146.1 GCA_019119795.1 Candidatus Intestinimonas pullistercoris | reverse complement strand
AGGAGGACAGCCAGAAGAATGCCACGGTGAAGGCCACCGCCACCGGCGTCATCACCGAGCTCTATGTGGACGAGGGGGACATCGTCTCCGCGGGTTCCCCTATCGCGGACATCCTGGACCGGGAGAACATGAAGCTGAAGGTCCCCTTCCACTCCGCCGATGCCGCCGGCTTCTATGTGGGCCAGGCCGCCTCGGTCACAGTGGACGGCACCCTGGAGACCATCCCCGGCACCATTGACGCCATCGCCGCCACCGACTCGGTGGGGGCCGGCGGCACCCTGGTCCGGGAGGTCACCATCCTGGTCCGGAACCCCGGCGCCCTCAGCGACACCTCCAGCGGCACAGCCTCGGTGGGGACCGCCTCCAGCGCCGCCAGCGGCACCTTTGAGTATGGGGAGAGCAAGCAGGTGGTGGCCAGGACCTCCGGAGAGCTCATGAGCCTCACCGTCCGGGAGGGGGACCGGGTCACCGAGGACCAGGTCATCGGCGCCTTTGACGACTCCGACATGGAGACCCAGATCGCCAACGCCGCCATCCAGGTCCAGAACGCCGAGCTCACGCTGAAAAACGCCCAGGACAGCCTGGAGGACTACTCCATCACCTCCACCATCGACGGCACTGTCATCGAGAAGAACTACGACGTGGGGGACACCCTGGACACCTCCAACGCCAGCTCCACCGGCATCGCCTATCCCGCCGTCATCTACGACATGTCCGCCCTCACCTTCGACGTGAGCATCAACGAGCTGGACATCAACAAGATCCAGGTGGGCCAGAAGGTGGAGATCACGGCTGACGCCCTGGACGGCCAGAGCTTCACCGGCACCGTGGACAAGGTGAACATCAACGGCACCACCACCAACGGCACCACCAACTACCCCGTTACCGTCCTGGTGGACGGCACCCCCGAGGAGCTCAAGCCGGGCATGAACGTCTCGGCCAGGATCATCGTGGAGGACGTGGGCTCCGTGCTCTGTGTCCCCGTGGAGGCGGTGAGCCGGGGACAGGACGGCACCAGTCTGGTGACGGTGGCCGGCCCCGGCGCCGTGGACGAGACCGGCAACGTGGTGGACCCCACCAAGCTGGAGACCCGGGAGGTCACCCTCGGCCGCAACGACAATACCTACATCGAGATCCTCTCCGGCCTGGAGGAGGGCGAGACGGTCTACATCTACCAGTCCGTGGGCTCCAACGCCCTGATGATGGGGTGATGTCGGGATGGAACACCTCATTAAATTCAAGGATGTCTATAAAATTTACCAGATGGGGGAGGAGAGCGTCCACGCCCTGGACGGCGTCAGCCTGACGGTGGACAAGGGGGAGTTTGTGGCCATCGTGGGCTCCTCCGGCTCCGGCAAGTCCACCGCCATGAACATCATCGGCTGCCTGGACGTCCCCACCTCGGGTACCTACCACCTGGGGGGCGTGGATGTCTCCACCATGGATGACGACCAGCAGGCCGAGATCCGCAACAAGATGCTGGGCTTCATCTTCCAGCAGTACAACCTCATCCCCAAGCTCAACGTCCAGGAAAATGTGGAGCTCCCCCTGCTCTACGCCGGGGTGGGGGCCGAGGAGCGGCACCAGCGGGCCATCCAGGCCCTGGAGCGGGTGGGCCTTGCCAACAAGCGCAAGAACCTGCCCAGCCAGCTCTCCGGCGGCCAGCAGCAGCGGGTCTCCATCGCCCGGGCCCTGGCCGGGGACCCCTCTGTCATCCTGGCCGACGAGCCCACCGGCGCCCTGGACTCCCACACCGGCCGGGAGGTCCTGGCCTTCCTCCAGAAGCTCAACGCCGAGGGGGACACGGTGGTCCTCATCACCCACGACAACTCCATCGCCGTCAAGGCCAAGCGCATCATCCGCCTTCAGGACGGGAAGATCATCTACGACGGCGACGCCCATGACCCCCGGGCGGTGGTCCAGCCCGAGGAGGACCTGGGAGAGATCCAGGGCTTCGCCGACGCGGACACCCCGGGAGAGGAGGTCCGGGCATGAACTTTACCCAGTCCTTCCGCCTGGCTGTCAAGTCCCTGATCGCCAGCAAGATGCGGGCCCTCCTGACCATGCTGGGCATCATCATCGGCGTGGCCGCCGTCATCGTCATCACCAGCCTGGGCAACGGGATGCAAAACTACATGAACCGGCAGTTCGACCAGCTGGGCGCCAACCTCATCCAGGTCCAGATCTGGGGCCTGGGCGGGATGAGCTCCCGCACGGTGGACCCCGACGACATGTATGCCCTGGTGGACAAATATCCCCAGTATCTGTCGGGAGTCAGCCCCTATGTCATGACCCAGGGGATCGTCCGCCGCGGCGCCGACGACTATACCCGCACCAGCGTCTACGGCGTCAGCGAATTTTTCTACAACGCCCAGCGCAACCAGGTCCTCAGCGGGTCCCAGCTGGGGGAGGGCCGGTTCCTGAGCTACATCGACGTGGAGCGCCACCAGAATGTGTGCGTCATCGGCAGCTATCTGGCCCAGGATGCCTTCGGCGGCGACGCCCTGGGGCGGTCCATCACCATCAACGGCACCCCCTTCACCGTCATCGGCGTCATGGCCGAGTACGCCGACAGCACCGAGGGCAGCTCTGACGATGTCATCTTCATCCCCTACGGCAACGCCATGCAGCTCAACGGCTCTGGCTGGGTGGACCTCTATCTCTTCAACAGCGCCGACAAGGACACCGCCAACCTGGCCAAGGGCATCATCGAAAGCCGGCTCTACCAGACCTTCCAGACCGAGGACGCCTACTACGCCATGTCCAGCGCCGAGATGATGGACGCCATGGACGCCATGCTCAACACCCTGATGATGATCCTCATCCTCATCGCCGCCATCTCCCTGCTGGTGGGCGGCATCGGGATCATGAACATCATGCTGGTCTCGGTCACCGAGCGCACCCGGGAGATCGGCATCCGGAAGTCTCTGGGGGCCAAGCGCCGGGACATCCGGAGCCAGTTCATCATCGAGGCCGGTACCACCTCGGCCATCGGCGGGGCCATCGGCATCGTGCTGGGCATCCTGATGGCCAATGTACTCACTAACATCATCGCCTTTGCCCTGGGCACCGGCAACGACGGCTTCGTGGCCATCCCCACCCTGGGCGGCATCGCGGTCTCCTTTGGTGTGTCTGTGGGAGTGGGCATCCTCTTCGGCTACCTCCCCGCCAACAAGGCCGCCCGGCTCAACCCCATCGACGCCCTGCGCTACGACTGATTTTCCCTACAGCCATATAAAAAGGAGCGAAACCAGATGAAGAAACGAGTCCTTTCCGCCTTCCTGGCGGCGGCGCTGACCCTGTCCCTGGCCGCGCCCACCCTGGCGGTCACCAGCCGGGACGAGGCGGCGGAGGTCCTGGCCGCCCTGGACATCATGACCGGCGACGAAAACGGGGACCTGCACCTCTCTTCCCCGGTGACCCGGGCCGAGTTCGTGAAGATGCTCATGGCCGCCTCCCCCATCAGCGTGGGAGACGTGACCTACGTCTCCCCCTATCCCGACGTCCCCGCCTCCCACTGGGCCGCCCCCTACGTGGAGGCCGCCGTCTCCGCCGGCTATGTCACCGGCTACCTGGACGGCACCTTCCGGCCCGGCAACACCATCACCCTGGCCGAGGGCGTGGTGATGGCCCTGCGGCTGCTGGGCTACAGCAACAGCGACTTCTCCGGCTCCTTCCCCGCCGGGCAGATGGCCATGTACCGCACCCTGGACCTGGACGAGGGCATCACCCTGGACCAAAACGGCACCATGACCCGGCAGGACGCCATGTACCTCTTCTACAACCTCCTCACTGCCACCAGCAAGACCACCGGGCAGCCCTATCTCTCCTCGGTACTGGGCCACAGCCTCACCGCCGACGGCAAGGTGGACACCCTGGCCCTCCTCAATGAGACCATGGACGGCCCTGTGGTGGTGGGCGAGCCCGGCTGGCGGGACAAGATCCCCTTCGACCTCGCCCAGGCCAGCGTGACCCGAAACGGGGCCTCCACCACCTCCGCCGCTCTGGTGAACAATGACGTGGTCTACTGGTCCGACGCCCAGAAGGCCCTGTGGGTCTACACCAACAAGGTCACCGGCCCCATCCAGGCCGTGGCCCCCACATCCTCTCCCACCTCGGTGACGGTCTCCGGCAAGTCCTATGAGATCGAGACCTCCACCGCCGCCTACGCCCTCAGCGACCTGGGCACCTTCGAGGTGGGCGACTCGGTGACCCTCCTGCTGGGCCGGGACGGGAAGGTGGTCTCCGCCGTGGCCCCTGACAGCGTCTCCAGCGGAGCTGTCTTCGGCGTGGTCATCTCGGCCGACCCCCAGAGCTACACCGACCAGAACGGCAATGACTACACCGCCTCCTCCATCCAGGTCCTGGCCACGGACGGCAACACCTACACCTACCGCACCGACCGGAACCTCCGGGTGGGTGCCCTGGTCCAGGTGACCACCACCAGCAGCGGGGTGGAGGTCAAGAACCTCTCCGCCTCCTCGCTCTCCGGCCGGGTCAACGCCAGCGGCACCCGGCTGGGGGACTACGCCTTCGCCCCCGACGTGGAGATTTTGGATGTCTACGGCGACCGGGGCATCCGGGTCTATCCCTCCCGCCTCGCCGGCATGGAGATCACCCGGAGCATGGTCCGCTACTACCTCCTCAACAGCGACGGGGAGATCAGCCGCATGGTCCTCTCCGACGCCACCGGGGATATGCACACCTATGGCGTGATCACCTCGGTCAGCGAGGTCAACACCGACATGATGACCTCCGGCACCTACGTCTACGACAGCAACGGCACCCCCGGCACCCTCACCGGCGGACGGGTCTACAACGTCCAGCCCGGCCCCTTCCTGATGAAGACCGACGGCGCCGATGTGGACCGCTTCGTGAACCTCACCAGCGTGCGCATCGACTCGGTGGACGGCATGACCGCCTACGCCGACAACCGGCAGTATGCCATCTGGGACGACGTCATCGTTTACGAGGTCCGGGACAACGAGTACTATCCCACTTCCCTGGCCCTGGTCACCGGCGGGGACTACTCCCTCACCGGCTGGTACGACAAGGCCGAGAGCGAGGGCGGCCGCATCCGGGTCATCCTGGCCAGATAAGTCCAAGCGCATACAGAAAGCCCCTTCCGCATCTCTGCGGAAGGGGCTTTCTCATGGGTTCCGGGCGTCGATGCGCACCACCAGGGCGGTGCGGTCGTCAGCGGCCTTCTCTCCCTCCTCCGGGGAGACCAGGGTCCGGGCCAGGTCCTTGGGGCTCCCCTCATGGAAGGCGGCCAGGGCGGAGCGGAGCCACTGGTCCTCCCGGCCGGTGGTCACCCCGTCGCTGACCAGCACCACCAGGTCCCCGGCCTCCAGCCGGAGGCGGCTGATGTCCGGGGCCACCCGGTCTCCGGCGGCCAGCCCCGCCGGCAGGGCCGAGCCGGTGATCCGGCTCACCGAGCTCCCCCGCCGGACATAGGTGGGCGCCGCCCCCAGCTTGTAGAGGGCCGCCTCCCCGGTGAAGAGGTCCACCTCCAGCAGGTCCACGGTGGTGAAGCCGCCGGACTCCTCGTTCCGGAGGGCCAGGGCCGAGTTGAGGGTCTTCAGGGCGGTCTCGGCCTCCACCCCCGCCCGGAGGAACTTCTCCAGCAGGCGGACGGCCAGGCGGCTCTCCCGGCTGGCCTCCGGGCCGCTGCCCATGCCGTCGCAGAGGAGGACGTAGACCTTTCCCGACGCCGAGCGGAAGAGGGCCCCGGCGTCGCCGCTCACCGTCTCCCCGTCCTTCTGCCGGGCGGCCGCCCCCATTACCGCCCGCAGGGGCTCGGCCTGGGTGAAGACCAGCCGCTCCGGGCCGCCGTTCTCCCCGGAGGCCGCCCCCTCCTCCGGCTCCCGGAGCTCCACCCCCAGCAGGGCGGAGAGGCTGGCCCGCTCCTGCTCCTCCCGGAGGGGGGCCAGGTCGGGGCCCTCTACCTCACAGCGGAGGTGGCCGTGCTCGTCGTAGTAGACCCAGGCATCTCCCTCCAGGGCCAGGGCGGTGAGGTGCTGGCGCAGCCGCTTTTCCCGGACAGGGTCGGGGGTGAGCTCGGCCGAGAGCTCGGCGGCCGCCGCCCCCAGCAGGGCGGAGAGCTCCCCATACTGCCGGCACACCGCCGCCCGGTTCTCCTGGAGGCGGCTCTTGTACTGGCGGCGGCAGAGGACGGCGGTGAGGGCCTCGTTGGACGCCGCCAGGAATTGGGGGAAGTGGAGGCAGCGGCTGGTGAAGTGCTGGGGGAAGTCGGAGGCCTCCCCCCGCCCCCGCTGGGCCATGGCGGGCAGGGCATCGTTGAGGGCGTTGAAGGTGTCGTTGTACCCCCGCTGCCAGCAGGCGTCCCGGAGGGCGCACCGGCGGCAGACCCGGTCGGCCGCCCGGTCGAAGATGGTGGTGAGGTCGGCGTCGTTGGGGGCGGGGCGGCGGAAGGCCCCCTTCATGGTGTCGTAGAGCTCCCGGAAGGCCGAGGCCGTCTCGTTCAGGCGCTCCCGGACGTAGGCCGCCGCCCGGTCGGCGGTGTCGGTCCCCTTCTCCCGGATGAGCCGGGAGCGGACCTTTCGGAGAAAGCGGTCGGGCAGTAGCAGGTAGAGCACCGAGGCGGAAAAGACCTCGTAGAGCAGGGGGAGCTCCACCCCGCCCTCCCAGGCCCAGAGGACCACCACGGCGTTGGTGAGGTCATAGGCCACGGCGCAGACCGTCTTGCTCTGACCCTGGAGGACCCCGGTCACGAGCCCGGCGCAGCCGTAGGCCACGGTGAAGAAGTAGCCCGGCCCGCCCTGGGCCAGGTCCATGCACAGTCCGGCGGCCACCCCCACGGCGGCCCCCATCCCCAGTCCCCCCTGGGAGGCGCACACCATCACCGCCAGAGCGGCCAGGACCCGGCCCGCCGAGATGGTATCCCCCAGGACGGTGAGCTGGGCCAGGGAGATGAGCACCGTGCCCCCCAGGATCAACAGGCTGGTGAGCTGCCGGGGGGTCAGGGCCCCGTCCTCCCGGCGGGAGGTCCAGGGGGAAAAGGCCAGGCGGTAGAAATAGACCCCCGCCCCGGTGAGGAGCAGCTCTGTGAGGAAGAAGATCACCGTGGACACCTCCCAGCCCTCCTCCCCCAGGTAGACGAAGCCGGTGGCTCCGCTGAGGAGGGCCGACACCACCGGCATGAACCAGGTCCGCTTGTAGAGCCGGATGTCGAAGAAGGCGAAGGCCACCGAGAAGATGAGAATGGCCGCCGCCACATATCGCAGCCCATCGGTAAGGCCCCGGAAGGAGAGGTAGCCGAAGCAGGCCCCCAGCAGGGCGGAAAAGCCGTCCAGCCCGGAGCCCGAGCAGCCCACCATGGACAGGCCGAAGGGGGCGTAGCCACCGAAAATTTCCGCTCCGGCCAGGACAGCCCCCAGGGTGAAGCGGATGAGATACTCCGCCGCCCGCACCAGGGCCGGGGCCCGGAGCACCAGCTTCCCTGTCTGGGCCATCTCCTCCCGTATCTGAGCCGCCTTTACCTTCAAATCCGACTTCGCCGCCATGGATGTCTCCTCCTATGTATCAGTTCGTAGCGTCAGTATAATCCATATTATGGAAATATACCGTCGGATTGGGGGAGAGCGCCGGGGGATTTTCCGCTTTCCGGGGAAAAGGAGGGCCCGCCCATGCCCGCTTTCCGGCGGAAACGGGCGAAACGGCCAATCCGACACCTGGGACCGCCTTGCGGCCGGGGGGAGGATATGGTAGAATCGACTGGAAAACTGCGGTTGGGAGGGCTCCGCCATGAAATGCAAAAATCCCATGCTGGTGGTATCCGATATGGAGCGGTCAGTGGACTTTTACCGAAGGGTCCTGGGCCTGCGGGTGGTGATGGACTTCGGCGCCAACAAGACCCTGACGGGCGGCCTGGCCCTCCAGACACTGGAGAGCTGGCGTGGGTTTCTCGGCACGGATGCGGTCTCCTTCGGCGGCAGGGATGCCGAGGTCTATTTTGAAGAGGAGGACTTCAACGGATTTGTGGACCGGCTCAGCGGCCTTGCGGTGGACTATGTCCACCCCGTTCGGGAGCACGCCTGGGGGCAGCGGGTGGTCCGGCTCTATGACCCGGACCGGCACATCATCGAGGTGGGGGAGAGTCTGAAAGCGGTCTGCCGGAGGTTCCTGGACAGCGGCCTGACACCCGAGCAGACGGCGGCCCGCATGGATGTCCCGCTGAAATTCGTCAGGGGCTGTCTCCGCTGAGGCCGGGCCGTCTGGAAAATCCGCCCTTGCAAAATGCCGCTGGGTGGGTTATACTGGACTTGAAAAAGTGAACCGGCGGATGATGGCATCGGGAGAGACCGCGCTTGCGGCGCCGAAGGGGCTTGGCGAGAAACTCTCAGGCAAAAGTACCGATGCCGGACGAAACTCCGAAGACCAAAGGGGCCTCTGCCCCGGCGGACCGAAGAAGCAACCTGTCCCGGACCCGGGGCGGAGAATCTTTCAGGTAAGGAGACGGAGGCGTGCCTTTCATTGGCACGCCTCCGTTTTTGCTTTTTGGTCCTACCCATTCAAAATCGAGAAAGGAAGGGATGCCAAATGGAACGAAAGACGCCGCTCTATGACCGCCATGTGGCCCTGGGAGGGAAGATCGTCCCCTTTGCCGGCTATCTCCTGCCGGTGCAGTACCCCGCAGGAGTCATCGCCGAGCACATGGCGGTCCGCACCGCCGCCGGGCTCTTCGACGTCTCCCACATGGGGGAGCTGGTCTTCACCGGCCCTGACGCCCTGGCCAACCTCAACCATCTGCTCACCAACGACTTCACCAACATGTACGACGGGCAGGTCCGCTACTCCCCCATGTGCAACGAGTCGGGGGGCTGTGTGGACGACCTCATCGTCTACAAGGTCCGGGAGGGGGCCTATCTGGTGGTGGTCAACGCCGCCAACCGGGAGAAGGACGCCGCCTGGATGGCCGCCCGCCTCACCGGGGACTGCCGGATGGAGGACCTCTCCGACTCCGTGGCCCAGGTGGCCCTCCAGGGCCCCAGGTCCAAGGAGATCCTCCTCCGGCTCCTGCCGGAGGAGGCCCTGCCCCAGAAGTACTACAGCTTTGTCCGGGAGGTGGAGCTCCAGGGGATGAAGTGCCTGGTCTCCCGCACCGGGTACACCGGGGAGTTCGGCTATGAGCTCTACTGCGCCAACGCCGACGCGGAGCGGCTGTGGGACCTGCTGCTGGACACCGGGAAGGACCTGGGCCTCATCCCCTGCGGCCTGGGGGCCCGGGACACCCTGCGGCTGGAGGCCGCTATGCCCCTCTATGGACATGAGCTCACCGAGGACACCGGCCCCCTGGAGGCCGGACTGGACTTCGCCGTGAAGATGGGGAAGGAGGACTTCCTCGGCAAGGCGGGCCTGGAAGCCCGGCTGCCCCTCCGGCGGACCCGGGTGGGCCTGGAGGTCACCGGCCGGGGCATCGTCCGGGAGCACCAGGACATCTACCTCGGGGACCGGCTGGCGGGACAGACCACCTCCGGCACCCACGCCCCCTTCCTGGGGAAGGCCATCGCCATGGCCTACCTCTCCCCGGAGGACGCCGCCCCCGGCACGGCGGTGGAGGTGGACGTCCGGGGCCGGCGGGTCCCCTGCAAGGTGGTGGAGCTGCCCTTCTACAAGCGGTGAGCCCGCATGAAAAGGAACCATTGTTTATGATTTTTGAAGGAGGTCATTTGTTATGAATACCCCGGAGCATCTGCGCTATACCAAGTCCCACGAGTGGGTCCTCTTTGCCGACGACGGCACTGCCAAGGTGGGCCTCACCGACCACGCCCAGGAGGCCCTGGGCGACCTGGTCTTTGTCAACCTGCCGGAGGTGGGAGACGCCCTGACCTGCGGCGAGGCCCTGGGAGATGTGGAGTCGGTAAAGGCCGTCTCCGACGTCTTCAGCCCGGTGACCGGAACAGTGAAGGCCGTCAACGAGGCCCTGCTGGACGCCCCTGAGTCCATCAACGCCGACCCCTACGGGGCCTGGCTGGTGGAGGTGGAGGACATCACCAGCCAGGAGGAGCTGCTGGACGCCGCCGCCTACCAGGAGCTCTGCGCCCAGGAGGATTGAAGATGACCCGCTGTGATCAGAAAGGAGGGGAACTGTATGGGCAGCTATCTGCCGTCCACCGCTGAGGAGCGGCAGTCCATGCTGGAGGCCATCGGCTGCCAGAGCATGGAGGACCTTTACGCCCAGGTGCCCCCGGAGATGCGCGTGGAGAAGCTGGACCTGCCGGAGGGCAAAAGCGAGCTGGAGGTCCGCCGCATCCTGGAGGGACTGGCCGCTGAAAACACTGTCTTCCCCGCGGTCTTCCGGGGGGCGGGGGCCTACCGGCACTACATCCCCGCCATTGTCAAGAGCGTCACCAGCAAGGAGACCTTTGTCACCGCCTATACCCCCTATCAGGCCGAGCTCTCCCAGGGGGTGCTCCAGTCCATTTTTGAGTACCAGACCATGATCTGCGCCCTCACCGGCATGGACGCCTCCAACGCCTCCCTCTATGACGGGGCCTCGGCCGCTGCCGAGGCGGTGGCCATGTGCCGGGAACGGAAGCGGAGCACGGTTTTGCTCTCCGCCGCCGCCCACCCCATGGTCCGCCGGACGGTGGAGACCTACTGCTTCGGAAACGGCATGACTGTGAAGACCGTGCCCATGAAGAACGGCTTCACCGACGCCCAGGCCCTCTCCGAGCTGCTGGACGACACGGTGGCCTGCTTCTACCTCCAGCAGCCCAACTACTACGGCCGCATCGAGCAGGCCAGGGAGCTGGGGGGGGCCGTCCACGCCGCCGGAGGCAAGTTCATCATGGGGGTCAACCCCATCGCCATGGCCGTCCTCAAAACGCCGGGGGAGTGCGGGGCCGACATCGCCGTGGGAGAGGGCCAGCCCCTGGGCCTGCCCCTGAGCTTCGGCGGGCCCTACCTGGGCTTTATGGCCGCCACCGCCGCCCTGACCCGGAAGCTCCCCGGCCGCATTGTGGGGGAGACCACCGACCACCAGGGCCGCCGGGCCTACGTCCTGACCCTCCAGGCCCGGGAGCAGCACATCCGCCGGGAGAAGGCGTCCTCCAACGTCTGCTCCAACCAGGCCCTGTGCGCCATGACCGCAGCCGTGTACCTGGCCGCCATGGGGCCCCGGGGCCTCCGGCAGGCCGCCGAGAGCTGCATGGCCCACGCCCGGTATGCCGCCGAGCGCATCTGCGCCGTGAAGGGCTTTGATCTGGTCTATCCGGGCCCCTACTTCCACGAGTTTGTCACCACCTGTCCCGGGGACCCGGCGCGGGTGCTGGAGGGGCTGGCCCGGCGGGGCATCCTGGGCGGACTGCCCCTGGAGGACGGGAACCTGCTGTGGTGCGCCACAGAAGTCAACACCAAGGGCGAGATCGACGCCCTGGAGCAAGCTCTGCGGGAGGTGGTATGAGTGGAACTGCTGTTTGAAAAGAGCCGGAGCGGCCGGGGCTGCGACCTGCTGCCCCCCCTGGACGTGCCCCCCGCCCACCTGATGGAGGGCATGGGCCGGGAGACTCCTCTGGACCTGCCGGAGCTCTCCGAGGTGGACCTGTCCCGGCACTACTCCGCCCTGGAGCGCCGTGCCCACGGGGTGAACAACGGCTTTTACCCCCTGGGCTCCTGCACCATGAAGTACAATCCCAAGCTCCATGAGGAGCTGGCCGCCCTGCCCGGCTTCACCGGGGTCCACCCCAGCCAGAGTCCGGAGACCGTCCAGGGCTGCCTGAAGGTCCTGCGCCTGGCGGAGGAGCTGCTGTGCGAGATCACCGGCATGGCTGCCATGACCTTCCAGCCCGCCGCCGGGGCCCACGGGGAGTTCACCGCCCTGCTGATGGTGAAGAAATACCACCTGGACCGGGGAGAGGCCGGCCGCACCAAGATCCTGGTGCCCGACTCCGCCCACGGCACCAATCCCGCCTCGGCCGCCATGTGCGGCTTCACGGTGGTGAACGTCCCCTCTAACCCCCAGGGCGGGGTGGACCTGGAGGCCCTCCGGGCCGCCGCCGGGCCGGACACCGCCGCCCTGATGCTCACCAACCCCAACACCCTGGGCCTCTTCGACCCCAACATTCTGGAGATCACCCAGATCGTCCACGACGCTGGGGGCCTGTGCTACTATGACGGGGCCAACCTCAACGCCGTCATGGGCGTGGCCCGGCCCGGGGACATGGGCTTCGACCTGGTCCACCTGAACCTCCACAAGACCTTCTCCACCCCCCACGGCGGGGGCGGGCCGGGCTCCGGCCCCGTGGGCTGCAAGGACTTCCTCCGGGACCTCCTGCCTGCCGGACATGTGGAGGAGGGCCCCGACGGCCTGGAGCTCCGGGACCCGGCGGGGACCATCGGCAGCGTCAAGGCCTTCTACGGCAACTTCACGGTGGTGGTCAAGGCCCTGGCCTACATCCTCACCCTGGGAGTGGAAGGCATCCCCCAGGCCGCCCAGGGGGCGGTGCTCAACGCCAACTACCTCCGGGAACAGCTCCGGGGGACCTATGACATCGCCTATGGAGACGGCCCCTGCATGCACGAGTTTGTGCTCACCCTGGAAAAGCTGAAAAAAGAGACGGGCGTCTCGGCCCTGGATGTGGCCAAAGCCCTGGTGGACCAGGGCATCCACCCGCCCACCATGTATTTCCCCCTCATTGTGGAGGAGGCGTTGATGTTCGAGCCCACCGAGACCGAGTCCCGGGAGACCCTGGACCAGGCCGCGGAGGTGCTCAAGGCCATCCGGGCCCAGGCGGACACCGACCCCGCCGCCCTCCACGCCGCCCCGGTGACCACCCCCATCGGCCGGCCCGACGAGGTCCAGGCCGCCCGCCACCCCGTCCTGCGGTACCGTCCGCCGGAGGTCCGGCCATGAGCTGGGACCTCATTGTGGTGGGGGGCGGCCCCGGCGGCTACGTCTCCGCCATCCGGGCCGCTCAGCTGGGCCTCAAGACCGCCCTCATCGAGCGGGACGCGGTGGGGGGGACCTGCCTCAACCGGGGCTGTGTCCCCACCAAGGCCCTGCTCCACAGCGCCGGGCTCTACCGGGAGATGCAGGACTGCGACCGCTTCGGCATCCAGGTCCAGGGCCTGGGCTTTGACTACGCCGCCATGTGCGCGCGACGGGACCAGGTGGTGGACCAGCTTCGCGCCGGGGTCCAGAGCCTCCTCAAGGGCAACGGGGTGGAGGTGATCTCCGGCACCGCCGTTCTGGAGGGCTCCGGCCGGGTCCGGGTGGGAGAGGAGCTCCATGAGGCCAGGAATATCCTCCTGGCCGTGGGGTCCCGGCCCGCCCTGCCCCCCATCCCGGGCCTGGACCTCCCGGGCGTGCTCACCAGCGACGACCTGCTCACCAAGGCGGACTTCTACCCCCGGCTGGCCATCATCGGCGGGGGCGTCATCGGCATGGAGTTCGCCAGCCTCTATAGCGCCCTGGGGGCGGAGGTCACCGTCCTGGAGGCGGCCGAGCGCATCCTGCCCACCCTGGACCGGGAGCTCTCCCAGAACCTGAGCATGCTCCTTAAGAAGCGGGGAGTGAAGCTCTGCCCCGGGGTGGCCGTGGAGCGCCTGGAGCAGACAGAAGAGGGCCTCCGGTGCAGCTATGCCCTCAAGGGAAAGCAGGAGGCGGTCATTGCCGACGCTGTGCTGGTGGCCACCGGCCGGCGGGCCAACACCGAGGAGCTGTGCGCCCCCGGCGTGGACCTGGGGCTGGAGCGGGGGGCCATCCCAGTGGACGGGCGGTTCCAGACCCGCATCCCCGGCGTCTACGCTGTGGGGGACGCGGTGGCGGGGAGCATCCAGCTGGCCCATGCTGCCTCGGCTCAGGGCATCAACGCCGTGAGCCTGCTGGCCGGGCGGGAGCCCCCCATGGACCTGACGGCCATCCCCGCCTGTGTCTACACCCAGCCGGAGATGGCCTCGGTGGGCAGGACCGAGGCCTGGTGTAAGGGGGAGGGCATCCCCGTCCGCACCGCCAAATACCTCATGAGCGGCAACGGCCGGAGCCTCATCGCCGGGGCTGACCGGGGCTTTATCAAGGTGGTCAGCCACGCCGGCACCGGCGTGGTGCTGGGGGCCCAGCTCATGTGTGAGCGGGCCACCGACCTGGTGGGGGCCTTCACCACCGCTGTGGCCGAGCGCCGCACCCTGGAGGAGCTCTCCGCCATCGTCCGACCCCACCCCACCTTCTCGGAGGGCATCTCCGAGGCCGCCGAGGCCGGACTGGGCCTGAGCATCCATCAGCTCAACCGCTGAAAAGGCATAGGAGAAACACCAGGAGCGCGGAGCCGAATGACTCCGCGCTCCGTTTGCCGTTCTTCCCTCTTTTCTCCCGCCTCCAACTGTGGTACGCTATAGGCGGTAGATTGCAGAACATGAGGGAGGGAGACGCCATGCCGGAAAAGGGCCGCTTTGCCCCCAGCCCCAGCGGGCGGATGCACCTGGGGAACGCCTTTTCCTTTCTGCTGGCCTGGCTGGACGCCCGGGCTTCCGGGGCCGGTCTGGTGCTGCGGATGGAGGACCTGGACCCGGACCGCACCCGGCCGGCCTGGAGCGAGCTGCTGGTGGAGGACCTGCGCTGGCTGGGCCTGGACTGGGACGAGGGCTACGCCGTGGGAGGGCCCCACGGCCCCTACTGCCAGCGGGAGCGGACCGCCCTCTATGAGGCGGCCTTCCGGCGGCTCCAGGCCCAGGGGGATGTCTACCCCTGCTGGTGCAGCCGCCATCAGCGGCTGGCCGCCTCCGCCCCCCATCCGGGGGAAACCAGGGACCTGGGCCGCTGCCCCTGCCGGGACCTCTCCCGGGCGGAGCGGGAGCGGCTGGCCCTGGTCAGGGCCCCGGCCTGGAAGGCGGCGGTGCCCCATGAGACGGTCTCCTTCTCCGACCTCCTCCAGGGGCCCCAGTCCTTTGACCTATCCCGGGATTGCGGGGATTTTGTGGTCCGCCGGGCCGACGGGGTCTTCGGGTATCAGTTGGCGGTGACGGTGGATGACGCCCTCATGGGGGTCACCCGGGTGGTCCGGGGGAGAGACCTGCTGGACTCGGCCGCCCGGCAGCTCTGGCTCATGGAGCGGCTGGGCTGGGCCGCCCCGGTCTATGCCCACGTGCCCCTGCTGCTGGCCGGGGACGGCCGCCGCCTGGCCAAGCGGGACCGGGACCTGGACTTCGGGGCCCTTCGGGCCCGGAAGCGGCCCCAGGAGGTGCTGGGGGTCCTGGCCGCCCTGGCGGGCCTGCGGGAGGAGCCCGGGCCGGTGACGGCGGCGGAGCTGGCCGCCGGCTTCTCCTGGGGCCGGGTGGCCCGGGAAGACCGCACCCTCTCTCCGGAGGCCCTGGAGCGCCTGTTTCCGGAAAAGGACGAAAAATCCGGCGGACCGTGTTGACAAACGCCGACGTTCATGGTAAAATCCCATTCAATCAAAGATGATAGAGGCGCGAAGACCATCAGTAGCCCCGCCGAGGCGCTCAAACGCCGGCGACGCGGGAGGAAAGGGAGCTTCGCCGAAATGGGACGCCGTTTGGGAGGCGGACTGTTGGGCGGCTGGAGAACATCCAGCCGACTGTCACGTTGCGTGGAGTGCTATCGATCTTTTCCTTTTTTCGTCCATATGAGGATGCTTGGAAAACGACCGTCGGCCATGCGCCGTGGTCGTTTTTGGTTTGTCTGGCGTTTTTTGCGCCCATCAGAATGAGACGAGAAAGGAAAGATGCTGCAATGAAAAGACTGTCCTGCCTGTTCCTGGCCGCGACAATGGCCCTGACCCTGGCCGCCTGCGGCGGCGGGAGCGCCGAGACCCCTGCCCCCGAGAACACCACCCCCGCCGAGAGCACCCCCGCTGAGACGGCTGGAGCCGTGATCTCCGGCGTGGAGGACGGCGTCCTCACCGTGGGCATGGAGTGCGCCTATGCCCCCTACAACTGGACCCAGATGGACGACTCCAACGGGGCCGTGCCCATCGTCAACAACCCCGGCTCCTACGCCAACGGCTATGACGTGATGATGGCCCAGAAGGTCTGCGACACCTATGGCTGGGAGCTGGAGGTCATGGCCCTGGAGTGGGGCGGCCTCGCCCCCGCCCTGGCCGCCGGGACCATCGACGTGGCCATCGCCGGCCAGTCCATGACCGCCGAGCGGATGGCCGAGGTGGACATGGCCGGGCCCTACTACTACGCCACCATCGTCTGCGTCACCACCAAGGACAGCCCCAACGCCTCTGCCACCAGCATTTCTGAGCTCTCCGGCGCCTGCACCGCCCAGTCGGGCACCATCTGGTATGACTCCTGCCTGCCCCAGATCGAGGGCGCCGACATCCAGCCCCCTGCCGACACCGCCCCGGCCATGATCATGGCTCTGGAGAGCGGCACCGTGGACTTCATCTGCACCGACCTGCCCACCGCCAACGGGGCTGTGGCCAAGAACTCCGACCTGGTGGTCCTCAACTTCTCCGGCACCGACGGGGACTTCCAGTTCGCCAGCGAGGAAGAGCGGGCGGAGAACGTGAACATCGGCGTGTCCGTCAAGAAGGGCAACACTGAGCTCCAGACCGCCATGAACGACGTGTTCTCCACCATGACCGAGGATGACTTCAATGCCCTCATGGACGAGGCCATTGCCATCCAGCCCGCTGTCTAACGGTAGAAAGGAGCCACTCCGGCATGGATAAATTCGCGGAGCTGGGGGCAGACATTGCCCTGCTCTGGGGGACCTACGCCTCCCGCTACCTCAACGGCATCCTCAACACCCTGATCCTGGCGGTGGCCGCCACGCTGGTGGGCTGCCTCATCGGCTTTCTCTGCGGCGTGCTCAACACCATCCCACACGACCGCCGGGACCCGGTGGTCAAACGGTTCTTCCTTGGGCTGGTCCGGGTGGTGGTCCGGGTCTATGTGGAGGTCTTCCGTGGCACCCCCATGGTGCTCCAGGCCGTCTTCATCTACTATGGCCTGCCCTACTTCACGGACAACGCGGTGGCCTTCCGGGGGACGACGGGCATCTGGATCGCCTCCCTGATCGTGGTCTCCATCAACACGGGGGCCTATATGGCCGAGAGCGTCCGGGGCGGAATCCTCTCTATCGATCCCGGCCAGACCGAGGGGGCCAAGGCCATCGGCATGAATCACGTCCAGACCATGACCAGCGTGATCCTGCCCCAGGCCATCCGCAACATCCTGCCCCAGATCGGCAACAACTTTATCATCAACATCAAGGACACCTCGGTGATGTTCATCATCGGCTTCTTTGACTTCTTCGCCCAGCACCGGAACATCGTGGGGACCAACAACATGTACTTCCCCTCCGCCGCCATCGAGATGATCGGCTACCTGTGCATGACCCTCACCGCCTCCTTCCTGCTGCGGAAGCTGGAAAAGGTGCTGGACGGCTCCGACAGCTATGAGCTGGTCCAAAATGACCAGCTGGTCATGGCGGCGGGCACCTACAGCTATCCCGACCGGGGCACGCCCTTCGACGAGCGCAGCAAGGAGCAGCGGGAGCGGACGCGCCAGGAGCTCAAGCACGGCCGGAACAGGGGGGAGCGATGAGCATGAACGACGCCATTTTAGAGGTCCGGCACCTCTCAAAGACCTTCGGCAGCAACCAGGTGCTCAAGGACATCGACTTTACCGTCCGGCCCGGAGATGTGACCAGCATCATCGGGGCCTCGGGCTCCGGCAAGTCCACCCTCCTGCGGTGCATCAACCTCCTGGAGACGCCCACCAGCGGAGAGATCATCTTCCACGGGGAGAGCGTCACGGACGGGCGGGTCAAGCCCAACGCCTACCGGACCAAGGTGGGAATGGTCTTTCAGTCCTTCAACCTCTTCAACAACATGACGGTGCTGCAAAACTGCATGGTGGGCCAGACCAAGGTGTTGAAGAAGAACGCCCAGGAGGCCCGGGCCAACGCCATGAA
>DWWJ01000145.1 GCA_019119795.1 Candidatus Intestinimonas pullistercoris | reverse complement strand
TCATGGTGCCCTTCCGGGTCCGGGCAAAGTACAGCCGCTCCACAAGCTCCGGCGCACGCTTGGGCCGCGCCTTCAGCGCGAATTGGATGTTCACCCGGGGGGCGTCCGCCGCCGGGTCATCACCCAGGCTTGCCCCGCTACATAGGGCTCCAAACAATATTTCCTGATTTGTAGGGCCAGAGGTGCTTTCCTCTGGCCCTTTTTCTTTTCCTAAGCCGTATCCTTGGGCAGGAGCTCCAGAAACCAACGATACCTTTGCGGAGCGGAGCAGACCTCTCCGCGCATAGGAAGCGGGAGGAACGGCACGGTATCCGTCCTGGTCACCCCTTTGCGGAAAGAATGGGCGGAAGAGAGGAGCACCTCTCTTTTGCTCACGAGGAGGCATACAAATGGGGGCAAATACTGTGAATATTTTTGACATGTGGAAGAAAGATATGGAAAAGGGGATGGGAGCCGCTTGCATATGGAAGTCAAGGAGCAGAGCAAGACCGTAGAGTTCTGGCTCACAAAGGAGGAAAAAAATGATTCCGCCTTTCGGGAGGCCCTGAAACCGGTCTGGCATCAGTACAAGCTTCAGAAGTATCTGGTAGCAGTCTTTTTATCTGGAGAGGCCGACCTCTACCAGCAGACCCGGGAGCTGCTGCTCTATAACCGGCAGCAGCAGGCGGAGCGGGAGGTCCAGGCGGCAAAGCGGGAGGGGCTGACCATAAGTTCGTGACGGACAGGGGGAGGCAGGGCAAACTGTCTCCCCCGCCGCTGTATTTTCCACTTGTAATTCTGCAAAGACTTTTGTACAATGTTATCTGTAAATATTCAATAAATAATAGATTTTATTGTGGATGGGGAGCGGTGATGGAACTCAGGCCGCTCCCTCACAAAGCCGCCGGAAGGCTCCGGAGCGCAAGGGCCGCATCTCCTGGCAGGAGGCCGGCGGATTCTCCGGCTCTGACCGGATGGCAGGGAAAGATCGGAAAGGAGGCGACGGCACATGACCGAGACCTTTGAGATCGCCGGGTACTGCCGCATCTCTGTGGACGACGAGCTGGACCGGGACAATGTCTCCATTGAAAACCAGAAGGCCATCATGGAGGATTTTGTCCGCCACAGGTTCCCCGGCAGCATCCTCACCTTCTACGAGGACCGGGACCGCTCCGGCTACACCTTCGAGCAGCGGGAGGGGTACCAGGCCATGCGGAAGGGCCTGATGAGCCATCAATATGACATCCTCATCGTCAAGGACTTCTCCCGGTTCTCCCGGCGGAACAGCCGGGGACTGGTGGAGCTGGAGGACCTGCGGGACGCGGGGGTGCGCATCATCTCCATCGGGGACAACATCGACTTTCCCAACGACGATGACTGGCTGAAGATCCAGTTCCAGTTCCTCATCAACGAGATGCCTGTCACCGACACCAGCAAAAAGGTGAAGAACGTCATCAAGCGGCGGCAGGCAGACGGCAGATGGATCTGCGCCGCACCCTACGGCTACATCATCAACAAGCGGCAGGAGTTCGAGGTCGTCCCCACCGAGGCCGACATCGTGCGCACCATCTTCCGCCTTTACAACGACGAGGGCTGGGGCTACAAGAAAATCGCGGGCTATCTCACTGACCAGGGCATCCCCACCCCCCGCATGGCGGAGCGGGACCGGAAGGAGGCCGCCGGAGAGGAGTACAAGCGCCAGGTGAAGCCCGCCTGGGCCATCGTAACGGTCCAGGGCATCCTGGATAACGACTTCTACATCGGGACCCTGCGCCAGGGGAAGTACACCCGGAAGAAGATCAACGGCAGGGACGTGCGGCAGGACGAGGAGGAGCAGATCGTCATTGAGCACCACCACCAGGCCGTCATCGACTACCGCACCTTCGCCACTACCCGGGCCCTGCGGGAGAAGCGCACCGTCTCCCACTACCGGGGGGTGAAGAAGTACGACAACGTGTACTCCGGCTTCCTGGTCTGCGGGGACTGCGGGGCCCCCCTGTTTGCCATGAGCCGGGGAGACCTGCGCCCTGCCTACACCTGCGGCACCTACCACCGCCGGGGGCGGAAGGGCTGCACCTCCCACCACATCCGGGCCGATAAGCTGGACGAGCTGCTCAAGAGCTATGTCCGGCAGGTGATGGAGCACTCTGCCGGCATGATCCAGCGGCTCAATGAGGACCTGGCCCGGGAGCGGGAGGACGTGGCCGAGACCGAGCAGAGCGCCGACCATCTGGCGGAGGTGCTCGCTGACCTCCAGGAGGAGCTGAAGGTCACCAAGCGCCAGCGCATCCGGGACCTGATGAAGCACCCCGACCAGGAGGAGCTCCTGGAGCAGACCTACGACGAGCTGGAGCAGGAGCTCCAAAAGAAGATCGAGGGGATCGGCCGCCAGATCGACCTGCTGTCCGACCGGCGAAACACCATCATCCAGGTGAACCGGGCCGCCCGCACCGCCCTGGAGGTCTTTCAGGACATCCTTGACAAGGACCGTCTGGACCGCCGGGACCTAGAGCTCATCCTGCGGCAGATCAAGGTCTATGAGGACCACCTGGAGATCCAGCTCCAGGCGGATGTGGATTCCATCCTCCGCAGCGGGACCCTGCCGGAGGCGCCGGCAGAGGCCACCGCGGCTCAGGGGGACGCCGCAAATTTTAAGCAGGGCATGGGACTTCTCCCGCCCGTCACCCTTGTCCAGACCTCCAGTAAGCGCCCGGACAAGGTGTTCCATGCCAATGTTATCAGTGACGGCGACCCTCTGGAGATATACACCGACAAGGACGGCGGCGTGATTTTTAAGAAGTATTCCCTCATGGGAGGGCTCAGCGATTTTGCCAATCAGATGTGCGAGACTCTGAACAAGACCACAGGCCGGGTCAGCGTCATCACCGACCGGGACACCTGCATCGCCGTGGCGGGCACCGCCCGGCGGGAGCTGGCCGACAAGCGGGTCTCCGGAGACCTGGAGAGCATCATGGAGGGCCGCCAGATCTACCAGAGGAGCGAGGGGGACAGTCCCCTCCCCATCTGTGAGGAGAACGACAAATACCAGCTGGAGGTGGCCGCCCCCATCCTCTCCGAAGGGGATGTGCTGGGGTGCGTGACCTTTATCTCCACCCCGGGAGATCCGCCCACCGGCGACTCGGAGTACAAGCTGGCCCAAGCCATCGCCGGTTTTCTGGGCCGCCACATGGAGAGCTGACGCCCCTTGCGCGGCGGCTTCCCCAGGGGTCCCGCGCCTGACCGCGTGGGACCCCTGTCCTCGTATCCCGGACCCGAAAACACAAAAGGAGGGCTTGCCCATGCGCCTATTCATCGCCGTGGACCTGCCGGAGCCCTGGAAGGACGCCCTGGACCAGGCCGCCCGCCGGCTGGCCGCCGGAAGCCGCCAGGGGACCTTTACCCGGCGGGAGAACTTCCACCTCACCCTGGCCTTTCTGGGGGAGCTCCCCGGACCGGAGGCCGCCGTCCGGGCCCTGGAGCAGGTCCGGGTCCCCGGCTTTTCCCTGACCACTGCGCCGCCGGGCCGCTTTCCCGGAGGGCGGGGCACCCTCTGGTGGGTGGGCCTGGAGCCCGCCCCGGGGCTGCTGGCGGCCCGGGAGGCCCTGGTCCGGGCCCTGGACGGCCAGGGGCTGTGGATGGACCCCAAGCCCTTCCTCCCCCATCTGACCCTGGGGCGGCAGGTCCGCCTCCGGGAGGATTTTGACGCCGCCGCCTGGGAAGCCGCCCTCCCCCGCCTGACCTGCCGGGTGGACCGCCTCACCCTTATGCGCTCTCAGCGCATCCAGGGCCGGCTCACCTATGGCCCCCTCTACCGCCGGAGGCTGGGAAAGCCGTGAGCGGTAACCCACCAGGGGGACGCCGGAGCAGATACATAGCGGCCGGGCCAGCGGCGGAGGGAAAAAGCCCCGGGCCATCTTCGGATGGCCCGGGGCTTTTGGGTTTCGGAGAGGCAACCCTCAGCGGGATCACAGGATCACCCGCAGGGAAAACCAGCCGTCCTTGGCTTCGTACGCGCACAGGGCGCCGTATTTTTCACAGAAGGAGGCGATGGACTGGGTCCCGAAGCCGTGTCCCTCCCGGTCCGGGAGGGGCAGGCCCTGGTCGCTGAAGCGGACCGGCCCCCTGCAGGGATTGGTGAGCTCGAACATCAGGCCCGGATGGCCGATGGCCTGAAAGTGGAGCTCCCGTTGTTCCGGGGGCAGCGCCATACAGGCGTGGATGGCGTTTTCCAGGGCGTTGGCGAAGACGATGGCCAGCTCTCCCTCGTCTACGGGGAGCCGCTCCGGCAGGGAGATGCGGGCATCCACCCGGATGCTCTGGCGCTGGGCCTGGTCGAAATAGGAGGAGAGCACGGCATCCAGCACCGGGGGACGGCACCAGTGGACCGGCGCCTGCTCGTCCAGCCGCCGCTGGGCGGCATCCAGGAAGTCCAGGGCCGCCTGCCGCTCTCCGCGCTCCACCAGCCTGGCCGCGGCCTGGAGCCGGTGGCGCAGGTCGTGGCGCTCCACCCGGGTGGCCTCCTCAGCCGCCCGGACCGCATCCATCCGGTCCTGGAGGGCCGAGAGGCGGAGGGCATAGAGCTGGGTGCTGTATTGGGCATCAGCCTCCCGCCGGACCAGGACAAAGACGGCCATCAAAATGGTGTAAAACCCCACCATCAGGCAGGAGATGGCCGGCTTCAGGATGGTGCTGAACAGGGTGTCTCCCACATAGCCGGGAATCAGGTAGATGTAGATGGCATAGTGGGCCGCCATTACCAGGCACATCAGCCACCACCCCCGGTGGAGCTGAAAGAGCACCTGCCGGTAGAGGGGGCGCAGGTACCGCAGCAGGAACCAAAAGAACAGGGCGGAGAGCGGAAGGTAGGCCAGAATCAGGGCCCATGGCTTTTGGCCGGAGAAGTAATAGGCCAGGCCGCCCCCCTGGTGGATCAGGCCGCAGAACAAAATGGTGGAGAGGGCCTGAAAGACCAGCCGCCAGCCCCGGTACCGGCTGATCCAGAGGAAGAGTAGCAGGACGGGGAGGTGGACGATCAGGGAATAGGTCCGCACCAGGGTGTCGAGCCCCAGATGGAAATAGGTCAGGACCAAAGCGCCGCACAGCAGGACGGTGGCCGTCCCAAAAAGCAGAAGGGTTTGCCGCCGGGGAAAGCGGCTCTCAATCAGCAGGAAATTCATGGTTATGCCCACCACGGTGAGGTAGAGTATGGCCCACAGATAGATCATACAGGTCCCCTCTCCAGCCAGAAGCGGCCCCAGACATGCTTGAACCCCGAGGCGCTGCGGGGCAGCGTGAGCCGTTCGCCGTTGTCCAGCAGGGCGGTCCGGCCCTCCACGCCGGCCACATGCTCCAGATTGAGCAGGAAGCTGACCCCGCAAAGACAGAACCGCCGGTCATCCAGCAGGGGCCGGACCTCTTCCTGGAAGGAGGCGCGTATGGTCTGGGTATCCACCGTTTCGTTGGTGCAGTAGTAGCGCATCCGGCGGCCCACCCGCTCCACATAGAGGATCTGGTCCAGCAGAATGCGGCGGGGGCCGTTCTGGGTAGAGACCAGCACGCCGCGCGTCCGCCGCCGGTCCAGGGCGTCCACCACCGAATCCAGCACCTGGAAGAGCTTCTCCCGGTCTACCGGCTTGAGGAGGTAGAAAAAGGCGCGGACCTCATAACTGTCCACGGCGTAATCGCTGGAGATGGTGAGATAGATGATCTCGCCCCCGTCCCCCAGGGCCCGGAGCCGCCGCCCGAGCTGGATGCCGTCCAGGTCGGGCAGCAGGATGTCCAGCAGGTAGAGGTCAAAGCCGCCCTGGGCCTCCACCCCTTCCAGCAGGGCGCTGCCGCCGGCATACAAGGACACCTGTCCCTCCTGGTCCGGACGGGCCTGAAAATAGTCCTCCAGCAGGGCCGCAGTCCGGGCCAGCTCCGCCGGCTCATCCTCACAGAGCGCCACCCTCAGCATATCCGCACCTCCCTCCCCCGCGTCTCGAGCAAATTCTGCACAGGACCGCGCCAATTCTGCGCTCCGCCTTTTCCAGCCTCTCAGGGTCTGATATGATAAGATGACAGCGGGTATAGCCAAAAACGTCAAACATAAAATAGCATGTGTATATCGGCCCGTCAAGTAGGCAAAATTTATATTCTCGTCTGTGACCCTTCAGCGCGCTGCCTTTTCCCGACCCAAGCGCCTCAAGGGGCGGCGGGAGGAGCGGTCTTTGGTCAGGGGGGGGGAGAGCGCGGTGAAGGCAGCAATTCTGGACTTTTTCCACGTCCCGGAAGCGGTCCGGGCGGAGTTCTGGCGGGAGGTCCTGCAGAAGAACCACCTGTCCCTGGTGGTCATCTGCATCATGATCCTGGGTATGGAGCTCTATAACATGGCCCGGGTGCTGCTCTGGTCTTCCTCCGGCCTTGGGACCCTCAATAACCGGATCTATTTCGGCTTTTACGCTTCCCTCTTCCTCTCCGCCATCCTCTGCCTGTTGCTGGAGCACGCCCTGCGGCAGGCAGCCCCGATGCGGCGCTGGGCGGCCCAATACGGCTCCATGCTCTTTTTCTTCCTCTGGCATGCGGTGCTGAATGCCTACGACCTGATGCGGGACCCCTACGGCTCCACTGGCATCTTTGTCACTGCGGTGCTGGCCCTGGCCGTCTTTATCCATATGCCATGGACCTTCAGCATCCCGGCCTACGGACTGGCCTACGGGCTCTTTTTCCTCCTGGCCGGGAAGCATCTGGCCGGGGGCGACCTGCTCAACCTGACCTTCACCACCATTGTCTCCCTAGCCGTCTCCCTGACCACCAGCCGGAATCTGGTGATCATGGTCTCCCAGCGCCGGCAGATCGACGAGGCCAACGCCCAACTCCAGGAGCTGCTGGAGCGAGACCCCCTTACCGGGCTCCTCAACAAGGTGGCCTTTCAGAGCTGCGCTGAGCGCATTCTGGAGGACGGGGAGCGTGGGCAGGACCTGACCCTGCTTCTCCTGGACCTGGACGACTTCAAGGGGATCAACGACCACTATGGGCATCCCTGCGGGGACGATGTGCTGGTACATACCGCGCAGGCGCTCCGGCAGGTCTTCCCGGAGGCTGCGGGCATCGGTCGTGTGGGGGGAGACGAGTTTGCCGTTTTGCTGCGGGATCGGGCCGAAGGGGCTTCGGAGCGCATTGGTCAGGGGCTGCTCCCGGCGCTGGCCCGGTTCCACTGGGAGGAAAAGCCGCTCCAGATCTGCTGCAGCACGGGCATTTGCCGGACAGACCGGGTCGGCGTCTCTTACCGGGCCCTCTATGAGGCGGCCGACCGGGCCCTGTACGAGGCCAAAGGGCTGGGAAAGGGCCGCGCCTGTGCCTGCGTGCTGGACGGAGAGGGGGCTGAGAATTCGATGCGAAAAAAGCAAAAAAATTGTTGACATCCCGGGAGAGCTGTGGTAATATATTTCTTGCGTTGAGCACCAGAGCTCTCCGCCATTCGCGCGAGTGGTGGAATTGGTAGACTCGCTGGCTTCAGGTGCCAGTGCTCGCAAGGGCGTGCGGGTTCGACTCCCGCCTCGCGCACCACGTGGCTGCAAAGTTCACTTTGCGGCCACGTTTTTTTATGTCTGTGGCCAAAAGACACCATCCGCCCGCGCCTGTCGGGGAGAATAGAAAAAGCGCCCCGCATGGGGGCGGAAAACGGGACGATCCACGCCTCAAAAGCACGGCGAGGACCGGGGCTGGAAGGCACATACAACTTCCGGCCCCGGTCCTCGCTGTCTGTGAGGAGGGATATTTATGGCAAGCAATTACACGACCAATTATGGCCTCTGCCAGTGGGAGCCAGGGGACAGCTTCGTCCGGACCGAGTTCAACCAGGACAACGCCAGGATCGACGCCGCCCTGGCGGAGCTAGAAGAGAGAAAGTTAGGTCCATGTGAAGTCATCAAGACTTTCACCACGGGCAATAGTCCAACTAGACGTCTCACAATGGATTTATCTGATGTCAGTTGGGATCAATGGACATTTGTTGGTTTCTTTTTTGATTATTTACCCTCAACAGAGACAAATTCTGCCTTTTATGTCGATGTCAATCAAGGGCAAACAAAGGCTTATTCTCCGGGTGGGGACCTCATGCGGACAGCGGTCGGTCCGTTCCTGCTGGTTTTTCTGCCGTTTCATGATAAGAACCGGCAAGTACAAACATTCTGTTCTGGCGATCCTGGCGGCGCCGGATATGCGGAATGTACCTTCGCGGAGATGATGGACATCCGTCTAACATATAACACTTGGACCTATTATTTGCCCGAAGGGAAGACGATCCAGCTCCTAGGTATTCGCTGATATATAAGTAATAAGGAAAAGGCACCCCCGGGCCGAAGTGAACCGGTCCAGTAAAAACGGACAGTGACAAAAGGCCCCCTGATGTAGGAAAATAGACTACATCAGGGGGTCTAGTCATGGAGAAACGGAAATACACACACGTTCAAGTACTGTTGCCAGAAATCAAGGCAATGCTGGCAGAGGGGAAAACCCAACGAGAAGTTGCAGAATACTACGGCTTTCGTGATAAGCAGGTGGTAAAAAGGCTGCTTGCGCG
>DWWJ01000144.1 GCA_019119795.1 Candidatus Intestinimonas pullistercoris | reverse complement strand
CCGATCTCGCCGACGGCCTTTACCTTGGGGCAGGCCGCCAGGGCGCGCAGCTCCTCCAGCCAGCTGTCCTCCCACCCCCCGCAGTCGGAGGGGTGGACCCCCACAGCGGCATAGACAAAGGGGAACCGCTGGGAAAGTTCCACGGCGGTGCGGGAGCTCTCCAGGTCACAGCCCGGGTTCAGGATCAGCTCCACTCCCTGCTCCGGCATGGAGGCCAGGAGCTCCAGGCGGTCGGCGTTGAACGCTCCGGAGTCGTAGTGGGCGTGGGTATCAAATACTCGCATGGGATGTTGTCTTCCTTCCTCGTGGTGGATATCGCCTCTATCATACTCCCTCCGTCGTGGAAATGCAAGGGCGGCAAAAAACATGGAGGCCGGTGGGCCTCCATGCAGAGCATATCCGCGGAGCAAAAGTCACGCGGCAGTAAAATAAGTCAGGTAGAGGTCTCCCTCCTCACCCTCCTCTGTGCCGTTGTCCTTGACCTCCAGGAAGGCAAGGGTAAAGTCCCGGATATCAGAGGGGACTTCATACACCAGGACGCCCTCCCGGGTCTCATTGATGGACAGGTAGTAGTCCGCCGGGAACTGGGCCTCACAGTACACCTCCAGGGGAAGGGCCCACTCGTCGTCGCCGTACTCCCCCCAGTACAGCTGGAAATCGGTGTCAAACATGGGAACGGATTCATCAAAGGTGTTCTTCATGGTCAGGTCCACCACCACCAGCTTGTTGCCCTCTGCGGCGGTATACCCCTCGTAAGTATCCATGGGCTCGGCACTGTTGACCACATAGTCGAACCACAGGGTGGAGACGGCGTCCCCCACGTGAGACTCGCCGGTGTCATTTCCCCCCATACCGGGGATCGCATCACAGGCCGTCAGAGCTATGGCACACACCGCCAGAGCCCCCATAAGCCCAGCCTTGCATCGTTTCATCACGGAACACTCCTTTCATCCGCTCTCCAAACTCACACCCGGCAGGCACCTGGCCCCACTCAGAAAGGGAACGGCCGGGCCGGCCCACCGATGCACTTATTATACAAAACACTCTGGCGAAAGGCAAGTGAACCCCGGTGTTTTTTACACATTCTTTGTAGCTTCCCCACAAAGAAGCCGTTCATCATAGGAAGCTCCCACAGTGTATCAGGCACATCGGGATAAAATCAGGGGGCGCGCGGATTTTTGCTGGACAAAAAAGTACCAGTGTGCTAAGATAATTACGACCGATTTCCGCCGAAGCCGGTCCCCTGGAGACTCTCCAGAGTGTACAATTTCATCATAAAAAGAAGGAGATCAAAATGGAAATCCGTAAAATTTTTGTGGTTGGTTCCGGCCTGATGGGCAGCGGCATCGCCCAGACCGCCCTCCAGTACGGCTATGAGGTCATCCTGAACGACCAGAGCAAGGCAGCCCTTGAGCGGGGGCAGGCCGGCATCAGCGCCCGTCTGGATCGCCTGGTGGAGAAAGGCAAGATGACCGCAGAAGAGAAACAGGACTGCATGAATCGTCTGACCATCACCCCCAGCGTACACACCGCTTCCAACGTGGACCTGGTCATCGAGGCCATCTATGAGAATCTGGACGCCAAGCGCGCCATCTTCCAGCAGCTGGACAAGATCTGCGATGACCGTACCATTTTCGCTTCCAACACCTCTTCGATCTCCATGACCAGCCTGGCTGCCTCCACCGCCCGCCCGGAGAAGGTCGTGGGCCTGCACTTCTTCTCCCCCGTGCCTGTCATGGGTCTGGTGGAGATCGTCTACGGTCTGCGCACCTCTCAGGAGACCGTCGACGCAGTGACCGAAGTTGGCCAGCACATGAACAAGCGCACCATCCTGGCCAAGGATAAGCCCGGCTTTATCGTCAACCGTATGCTCCTGCCCATGCTCAACGAGGCCGTGCAGGTCCTGGACGAAGACATCGGCACCGTGGAGGACGTGGATGAGGGCATGATGCGTGGTTGTAACCACCCCATGGGCCCCCTGGCCCTGGCCGACATGATCGGTCTGGACATCCTGCTGGAGGTTATGGAGACCTTCTACCTGGATCTGGGCGACACCAAGTACCGCCCCGCCCACCTGCTGAAAAAGATGGTGGCCGCTGGTTACCTGGGTCGCAAGTCCGGCGCTGGTTTCTATGTCTATGACCACGGCAAGAAGGTCGGCGTCAACCCGGTCCTGGACAAGAAGCCCACTCTGAATAAGTGATCTGCGCTTCTGCGTACAACTTCGACAAAAAGCCCCCGAAGGCGTATTGCTTTCGGGGGCTTTTTCTCTGGTACCGATGCTGTTCCGGTCTCAGAAGCAGAGGTCGGGACCGGTCACCGCCGCTTCTCGGCCCGCTCCATGGCCGCCGCCACCGGGCGGGAGCGGCTGAGGCGGTTGTTCTGCCGCTGGAGCAGGGCATTGATCTGTCCGGCGGCCTGCTCCACCTCGGCGTGGAAGGTGGTGGCGGACAGGCGCAGGGCCCCGTGGCCCAGAATGATCATCTGCTCGGCGTAGTCGGAGGTGGCCACCCGCACCCGGTACTTCTTCCGGCTGAGCTCGTAGGTGGTCTTTTCGATGTAGGCGTCCGCCGTCTCCGCCTCCTTGGTGTACACCACATAGATGTTGTGGTATTTGGAGATCTCCCCCGTCCCCCGGGGGACCTTATAGGCGTCGAATACCAGGATCACCTGGCACTTCTTATAGCCCTGGTAGTTGCTCATCAGGTCCATGAGCTTCTGCCGGGCGGCGTCCAGGTTGTCCCGGGCGATGGCCTTCAGCTCGTCCCAGGCGAAGATGATGTTGTACCCGTCCA
>DWWJ01000143.1 GCA_019119795.1 Candidatus Intestinimonas pullistercoris | reverse complement strand
TGTTTGATGTCGTGGTCCGCCCGCAGCTCAGCTAGTCTAGGAAACATATCGATCACCCACAGCCAGAATAACATATAGGCAATTCCGATATTGACAAATATAGGTGATACCTATATAATTTCGGCGAGGTGGTGGATATGAAAAAGGTAATCAAGCAGGACGATCTGATCTGTGGAAACTGCGCATATTTCTGCCAGCACTACCGGAAGACCTCCAAGGGATTCACAGCGGTGGGATGCGGGCACTGTGTCTTCCCCCGGATCAAACAGCGGGTCCGGGACCAGACCTGCCTCCACTGGCGGCCCAGAAACAGCCCCTGACGCCCCGCCGGCTTTCCTCCCCGCGGGCCCCAAAAGTCTCCACCATGGGCAGGCAAAGCACCCGACCACCCCGTCCCTGAGAGCGGCACAAGCAGGCGGCGGCCGGATAGAACCACAGTCTTTCCTGTTCCACTATGGGATGGCCGTAACGGCCGGGAGTGGTCCCCAAACAGAGCGTAAAGCCGCAAGCCGCCGTGTTCTATCACAAACCAACCGTAGACCGGCCAGGGGGCCCCGCAAAAGCGGAGCTTTTGTGGGGAGAGGAAGAATGAATGAAGTGGAGCGTATGTCCCCCGCAGGGGGACGGAGCGGAATGGAATTTATTCTGACGAGGAGTGAAGGACCGTTTCTTTTTCCGCAGAAAAAGAAACGGTCCTTGCCCCGGCAGGCAGGCCCCCTGGGTTTTAATTCCGCCCGCCCTGGCAATACTAGAGGAAATCACCTTTTGAGAGAGGATGGTTTCCCAGTGAAAGCAGTCATTTTGGCCGGTGGGGAGGGGCTGCGCCTGCGGCCCATCTCGGCGGGGCTCCCCAAGCCCATGGTCCCCTTCCTGGACCGGCCTGTCCTGGAGCATGTCATCGGGCTGCTCAAGCGCCACGGCATCACCGACCTGGCCCTGACCCTCCAGGCCATGCCCCAGACCGTGGCCTCCTGGCTCGGCGACGGCGCCGAGCTGGGGGTGAAGCTCACCTACTTCGTGGAGCGGGAGCCCCTGGGCACGGCGGGCAGCGTGAAGCGGTGCATGTCCTGGCTGGGGGAGGAGGACTTCCTGGTCATCAGCGGGGACATCATCACCGACATCGACCTGACCGAGGCGGCGGGCTTCCACCGGGCCAGCCGGGCGGCGGCCACCCTGGTGCTTTGCCGCCACAGCTCTCCCCTGGAGTATGGCCAGGTCCTCACCGGAGACGACGGAAAGGTACGGAGCTTTGTGGAAAAGCCCGCCTGGAGCCAGGTCCTCACCGACACGGTGAACACCGGCATCTACTTCCTCACCGCCAAGGCCATGGAGGGGGTGCCGGAGGGGACGGCCTATGATTTCAGCCGGGACCTCTTTCCCAGGCTGCTGGAGCAGGGGGCCCCCCTCTACGGACACATCGCCTCGGGCTCCTGGTGGGACATCGGGGACTGCGGTGCCTATCTGGACTGCGCCGCCCAGGTGCTGTCAGGGCGGTCGGGGATCGACCTGGGGCTGCCCCTCCGGGCTCCGGGCATCTGGGCGGCGGAGGAGCCCCCGGCGGACGTGACCCTGGTGCCCCCCTGCTGGATCGGGTCGGGGGTCACCCTGGGGGCGGGGAGCCTCCTGGGGCCCCACGCCATTCTGGGCCGGGGGAGCTCCGTGGGCCGCCGGAGCCTGGTCCAGCGCAGCGTCCTCATGGAGGAGGCCCGGGTGGGGGACCGCTGCACCCTCTACGGGGCGGTGCTCTGCCGGGGGGCATCTGCCGGGCGGGGGGCCGTCCTCAACGAGGGGGCTGTCCTGGGGGCCGAGAGCGCCGCCGGGGAGAACAGCATTCTGATGGAGCGGGTGAAGGTCTGGCCGGGGCTCCGGGTCCGGGACGAGGCCCGGCTCACCACCTCCCTGGTGGCGGGCGGGGCCTCCGGGGCGGTCTCCTTTGGAGACGGCGGCGTCATCCGGGGGACCCTGGAGGGGGGCATCAGCCCCGCCCTCCTGCTGGCCATCGGGGGCAGCCTGGGGGCCGGAGGCCGGGTGGGCCTGGGGGCCAGCGGCACCCCCTGCGCCCGGATGCTGGCCCGCTGTGCCGCCGGCGGGGCGGCGGCAGCCGGGGCGGAGGTCCTCCTCCACGACGGGACCTGTCCCGCCGCCGGGGCCTGGGCGGCGGAGCGGTACGCCCTGCCGGTCTCCCTTTTTGTGGAGCAGGAGGGGGAGCGGCTGTTCCTCCACTTCTTCGACAGCCGGGGACTGCCCCTCTCCCGGGCCCGCCAGCGGAGGCTGGAGGGGGCCCTGCTGCGGGGGGAGGTCCACCGGGCGGCGGCGGAGCGGGTGGGCACCTGGGAGCACCTGAGCGGCATCCCCGCCGCCCACGCCGCCGACGCCGCCCGCCGGGCCAGGTACGGCCGGGGCCCCCTGACGCCGGTGGCGGTGTCGGTGCCGGGGACCTCGCCGGCCGACCGGCTCCTGGCCTCCACCCTAGAGGACCTGGGCTGTGTGGTCCTGGGGAAGCGGAGCGCGGGGGTCCCCGGCTTTGCCGCCGAGTACGGCGGCCTCCGGCTGTCGGCCTGGGACGAGGAGGGGCGCGCCCTGCCGCCGGAGCAGATGCTGGCCCTGGTGAGCCTCATCGAGCTGGAAAACGGCGGGGGCCGGGTGGCCCTGCCCACCGGCTCCCCGGTGGCCATCGAGGCCCTGGCGGGGCAGCGGGAGGGGGCCGTCCTCACCCTGGACCGGGACGGCCCGGAGGCCGAGGCGCTGTACGCCGGACTGCCCGCCCTCCGGGATGCCGCCTTCGCCGCCGCACGGGTCTGCGCCCGGCTGGGGCGCAGCGGGGAGCGCCTGGCCACCCTGGCGGCCCGGGTGCCCCGGTTTGTGGTCCTCCGCCGGGAGGTCCCCCTCCGCCGGGGCCGGGGCGCGGTTATGCACGACCTGGCCCAGCGCCTGGGCGGCGAGGCCGGGCAGGGGGTCCGGGTCAGCGGGGAGGAGGGTGTGGTGTGGCTCTCACCCCTGAGTCGGCGCGCTGCCCTCCGGGTGTCGGTGGAGGCCGCCAGCATGGAGGCGGCGGAGGAGCTGTGCGCCCGCTACGCGGAGGAGGTCCGGCGGACGGACCAGCGGGAATGAGAGCGGAAACGGCCGCCCGGGCACCGAGAGGTGTCCGGGCGGCCGCTGTTTCGGTCTGAAAGAGTTCATTCGCCGGCCTGATGGGCCGGCTTGTCCGGGGGAGCGTCCGGGGGAGGGGTCTGATCCCGGCGGAACCGCCGCAACAGGGCCTCCTCCACCTGGTCGCCGTATTTAAGGCCGACCAGGAAGAAGGCAGCCCCGGCGATGCCGATGAGGGCCATGCCCCAGAGGGGGATGGAGATGACCGAGCTTCCCACGGCGCTGGCCACCAGGAGTCCCCAGGGCCGGAACAGGAGGACGATGCCCAAAAACCGAGTCCAGCGGATCTGGGTGAGGCCGGCCAGGATGCAGATTAAGTCGTCGGGGAAGAAGGGGAAGAGGAAGACCAGGGCCAGAAAGACATCCTGCTTCCGGCGGATGATGTCCAGGTAGCGGCTGGAGACCTTCTGGCCCACGAAGCGGTCGGCAAAGTCCTGACCCAGGGCCCGGGAGAGGCCGAAGACGATCATGGAGCCGGCCGTCACCGCCAGCCAGGTCAGCAGGAAGGACTCCCACATGCCGAAGAGGAGGGCCCCTCCGGCGGCGGTGATGTTGCTGGGGATGGGGGCCAGGATGACCGAGGCCAGCTGGACGGCCAGAAAGACCAGCTGAGAGTAGGGGGAAAAGGCCTCGATATAGCGCTGGATGCCCTCTAGGGAGGTGGCGGCGGCAAAAAAGCCCGTCCGCCAGAGCAGGTAACCGCCCGCCCCCAGGAGGACCAGGGTGGCCAGCAGGGTCACAGTCCATTTCTTTCTCTTCATTGGTGATCCCCCGTTTCTTCTGCCTTAAGACTACCACAGTTGGGCGGAGAATACCATTACGAAAGCATTAAGATTTTTGAAAGGCTTTCCAACAGAAGACAAAGAAAAAGGGCCGGGAGAAACAGCTCTCCACGGCCTTCCTTTGTGTGCGCGGGCATTCTATCTCTATCGGAGGGAACAAAAAATCCACACCCTTCGGTGTGGTCCTGCCTCCGTGTGATCCGATTTTACCGGTCGCTGATGGGCTGCTCCATGCTGCCGCCGAAAATCAGATCATCGACATCCAGAGCCCGCAGAATGGAAATAGAATTCATCATACTGCACAACACCTCCTTTTCAATTCTGACCCTATTATACCAGCCCCTTTGGAAAAAGGCAAGAGGGTCTTTGTATATAATATATAAATATATGGTAAACAAATTGTGAATTATGTCGATGGATTCAGGAGAGGCGCCCCGCCCGGCTGGAACCGGGCGGGGCGCCTGAGGGGTCACGGCTTCTCGGTCTCGCCCAGGGCCTCCCGCTGGGGGACCAGCACCCGTCGGTCGTAGCAGGCGAAGGCCCCGTCCACCAGGGCCTGGTCCGGCCTGGGGGTGACCAGGGAGACCAGGGGCACCAGCACCAGCCCGGCCACCATGCAGAAGGCCCCAGCATTGATGGGGGACTGGAGCAGGGCGGGGAAGGAGGAGCCGAAGAAGATGTTGGCCAGCATCACCACAGTAGAGAAGAGGAAGGAGCACCAGCAGGCCGCTTTGGTGGTCCGCTTCCAATAGAGGCCGTAGAGGAAGGGGGCCAGGAAGGCCCCGGCCAGGGCTCCCCAGGAGACCCCCATGAGCTGGGCGATAAAGGTAACATTGGAGCGGTACTGCACCAGGGCGATGACCACCGAGATGGCGATGAAGACCACGATCAGGCAGCGCATCAGGAGGAGCTGCCGCTTTTCCGGCATGTCCCTGAAGAAATGCTCCTTCAGGAAGTCCAGGGTAAGGGTGGAGCTGGAGGTCAGCACCAGGGAGGAGAGGGTGGACATGGAGGCCGAGAGGACCAGGATGACCACGATGCCGATGAGCAGGTCAGAGAGACCGGAGAGCATGGTGGGGATGATGGCGTCGTATCCCTCAGCGGCCACATCCACCGCTCCGCCGTAGAGCCGTCCGAAGCCCCCCAGGAAATAGCAGCCCCCCGCCACGATGGCGGCGAAGAGGGTGGAGATGACGGTGCCGGTCTCGATGGCGTGCTCACTGCGGATGGCGTAGAACTTCTGGACCATCTGGGGCAGGCCCCAGGTCCCCAGGGAGGTCAGGAGGACCACCCCCAGCAGGTTGAGGGGGTCAGGCCCGAAGAAGGAGGCAAAGACCCCGGGGACCTGGGAGACCGATGGATCGCTGACCTGGGCCAGGGACTCCAGGGCGGCCAGGAAGCCCCCCTGGCTGCCCAGCACTGCCCCAATGACGGCGCAGATGCCCACGATCATGATGATGCCCTGGATGAAATCGTTGATGGCGGTGGCCATATAGCCCCCGGCGATGACGTACACCCCGGTGAGGACGGCCATGACGATGACACAGATGGAGTAGTCGATGTGGAAGGCCATGCCGAAGAGGCGGGACAGGCCGTTGTAGAGGGAGGCGGTATAGGGGATCAGGAAGAGGAAGGTGATGACCGAGGCGGCCAGCTTCAAAGACCTGCTGCCAAACCGGCGGCCGAAAAACTCCGGCATGGTGGAGGAGTCAAGGTGCTGGGTCATGATGCGGGTCCTGCGGCCCAGCACCACCCAGGCCAGCAGGGAGCCCAGCAGGGCGTTGCCGATGCCCGCCCAGGTGGCGGCGATGCCGTACTTCCACCCGAACTGCCCCGCGTAGCCCACAAAGACCACGGCGGAAAAGTAGGAGGTGCCGTAGGCGAAGGCGGTGAGCCAGGGCCCCACTGAGCGCCCGCCCAGCACAAAGCCGCTGACGTCGGCGGCCTGCTTCCGACAGTAGAGCCCCACCGCCACCATCACGCCGAAGAACACCAGGAGCAACAGAAGTTTGATTGCCATGTGTACCGCATCCCCTCTTGATTTATTACTTTGATGTGTTGAAGTTTAACGCATAAAATCAATAAAGTCAAGTGCGATTTTTCACAGACGGACAAAAAAACGGGCCGGTCCAAAGGACCGGCCCGCAGGGGATAACGGGAAAGGGGACCTCAGTAGGCCGCCACGATGCCGCCGTCGTTGGCGTAGACCGTGCTGACACCGCCTGCCTCGCATACAAAGACATCGGAGAAGCCGCAGCTCCCGCGGACCATCTCCTTGAGCTGGAAGGCCCGCTCCAGGCAGTCGCAGTGGGTGACCACCAGCAGCTTTCCCTGGTGTTCGGGATCTTTGGCCATGAGCTCCACCATCTTGGAGAGGGCCTGCTTCATGCTCATGGCCTGGCCCTTCTTGCAGATCTGCCCCTCGGGAGTGGCCCCCATCAGCAGCTTGATGCGCAGAGCCGAGGTGACCACCGACTGGAGGCCGGTGAGGCGGCCGTTTTTCCGCAGGTTTTCCAGAGATTCCAGCACGAAGAGGGTCTGCATCTCCTGGCAGAAGCGGGTGGCCTCCTGGACCACCGTCTGGAAGGGGAGGCCCGAAGCGGCCAGCTCCCGGACCTTCAGGGCCAGGAGGACCTCGCCGGAAGAGGCGGAGCAGGAGTTGAAGATGTGGACGTGGGACTCCGGGTGCTCCTCCAGCCAGAGCTGCCGGGCCTGCTGTGCGCTGTTGTGGGAGCCGGAGAGCAGGGCAGAGAGGGTGATCACATACAGGTCGTCGGCCCCGCAGGCAAAGGCGTCCAGGTATTGGGCGGGAGCGGGGCAGGCGGTCTGGGGGGCCGCCTCGGACTCCTTCATCCGCCACAGCAGCTCCGCCCGGTCCAGGTCCCGGTCGTCCACAAAGACCTTGCCCCCCACCCGGATGGAGAGGGGGACGCTGAGAAAGTCGTCCTCCCGCAGGAGGGAGGGCGTCAGGTCACAGCAGCTGTCCACGATCACCTTAAAACTCATGACAAAAATCTCCTAATCTGATTTTCTAAATTAGATTTTACCATAGACAGGAGAGAAAGTCAACGGGGGACGGGGGCGAAGGCGGGGCTGTCAGGCCAGAAGATAGACGTCACAGTCCCGGACGCCGAACTGGATGCACTCGTCATAGGTGTCGAAGAAGAGGTCGATGCGGTTGCCCTGGATGGCGCCGCCGCAGTCCTCGGCCGTGGCCACGCCGTAGGTGATGGTGCCGTCGGCGGAGACGATGAACATCCGGGTGCCGTAGGGGATCACGTCGGGGTCCACGGCGATGGCCCCCACCCGGGCGGTGGTGCCGGTGGCGGTGAGCTTCCAGGACTGCCGCTGGGTGGTGTAGGCGGTGGCCCGGCAGCGGAGGACCTGGGTATAGGCCATCTCCGTCCCGGAGGCGGTGGTGAGGACCCCGCCGCCGGAGCCGTCCGGGTCCAGGTTGGTGAGGACGTCGTCACTGACGCTGAGCCAGGAGGCCGGTACGGCCTCCACTTTGGTGCCGTAGGCCACGATCTCGTCCACCGGCTGGGCGGTGACGGCGCTGCCCAGGTCATAGCGGTGGACCGTGCCGTCGGGGTCGGTGACCACCTTGGTCCGGTCTACCACCACCCCCTGGGTCCCGGCCTGCAGGACGGTCTCCTGGCCCAGGGGGAGGTCGGGGTCCTCCTGGCGCAGAGTCTCATAAGGCAGATATTCCCGGATGGTCTCCTCATAGGTGGTGACAGGGCGTTCCACAAGCACCCGGACGGTGCCGTCCGTCTGGACGTCGGTGGTGACCAGGTCTCTGGGGCCAACGGCCACGCCGGCCTGAGCTAGGGCGGTCTCCACCTCGCCGCTCCGGCCATAGACCACATAACTGGTCTCGCCGTCCACGATCTCGAAGGTGGTGCTGGGATCGGCGGAGCCGGTGGCCAGGGTCAGGGTCAGCAGGGCGGCGGCCAGCAGGGCGGCCGCCCGCCCGGCCCGGGGTATTCGGTCCAACATGGAAAAATTCCTCCTGAAAGCATCGCGTCAGTTTGTAATCTTTTGCATCGCGTGGATTTGCATGGATTATAGCCACATTTTCCGCAAAAGTCAAACAAAGCAGAAACTTTCAGAAGGAATCAGTCAGGAATAAGGGCGAAAACCCGTGTCGTTTCCTGTCGCGGGACAGGGAGAAAAGTAACAAGTAGTTACAAAAAGTTACGACCTGAAAGCCTTGGCGCACAGGGGTTCGAGGGTGATCCTGCCGAAGAGGGGCGAAGGGGGACCGGCCGGAGGCGGAAGGGCGTCGGCAGGTCCCGGTTTCGTTCGGCAAAATTCCCTGAATTTAGGGAAAATCAGACCAATATTAAGAGAATGTTCCTTAAAATTGGAAAAAATATTTGGGAGGGCTGTCAGAAAAGGGGGAGGGCTGTCCCACGAAACTTTGTGGAGTCTGACGGCAAAAAAGGGCGGAAAACCGCCCTTCAGCCCTGGAAATCCGGCTCCTCCTCCCGCAGCTCGGTGAGGAGCTTCTGGTCCTCCTTGGAGGTGAGGTCCAGCTTTTCGTAGAGGTCAGGCCGCCGCCGCCAGGTCCGCAGGAGGCTCTGCTTCCGCCGCCAGCGGGCCACCAGGGCGTGGTTCCCCGAGCGGAGGATGGGGGGGACAGTGCGGCCGTGCCAGGTCTCCGGCCGGGAGTACTGGGGGTACTCCAGCATCCCGTTGTAGTGGCTCTCCTCCTGGAAGCACTCCGGGTCCGGGAGGACGCCGGGGACCATCCGGGCCACAGCGTCGGCCACCACCATGGCGGGGAGTTCTCCGCCGGTGAGGACAAAGTCCCCGATGGAGAGCTCTTCGTCCACACACTCCTCGATAAACCGCTCGTCGATGCCCTCATAGTGGCCGCAGACCAGGATGAGGTGGTCATAGTGGTTCAGGAGGCGCTTGGCCTCCTCCTGGGTGAAGGTCTTTCCGGCGGGGGAGAGGAAGATGGTATGGCCGGGGCCGAAGGTGTCTGTAATGTGCCTCCAGCACTGGTAGAGGGGGTCGGCCTGCATCACCGCCCCCCGGCCGCCCCCGTAGGGGTAGTCGTCCACCTGCTTTTGCTTGTTGAGGGTGTAGTCCCGGATCTGATGGGCCTCGATGCGCAGGAGGTCCCGCTCCTGGGCCCGGCCCAGGATGGACTCGTTCATCATGTCGCCCACGGTCTCATCAAAGAGGGTCATAATATCAATACGGTACATGCTCAGCTCTCCATCCCCTCGATGAGGCGGACCCGGAGAAAGCCGCCCTCCACATCGATCTCCTTGACGAACTCATCCACAGCGGGGATGAGGTACTCCCGGCCCTCCCCGCGGACCACATAGACCTCGTGGGCGGGAGGGGTCAGGATGTCGGCCACCGTGCCCAGCACGGCCCCGGTGTCGGCGTCCCGGACCTCCAGGCCCATGAGGTCGGCCAGGAAGTGCCGGCCGTCGGGGAGCTCCACGCCGGTGCGGTCGATGAAGACGGTCTTGCCCTTGAGACGCATGGCGGCATTGATGTCCCCGATGCCCTCCAGCCGGGCCAGGACGTTGCCCTTGTGGGGCCGGGCGGCGGTCACGCGCACCGGGGCGCCGTCGATATAGAGGATGTCGAAGGAGCAGAGAAATTCCGGGGTGTCGCACCAGGGGACGATCTTGACCTCCCCCTGGATGCCGTGGGTATTGACGATCTGCCCGGCCTCCAGAAATTTGTTTTTCATGTGTGGCGTCCTTTCTCGCGGCCGCGGGGGCGGCCGTCCGGTTGACAAAAGGAAAAGCGGCGGGAGCACATCCCGCCGCTTTTCAGTCGACGATCTCGACGGAAACTCTGGTTCCCTTGCGCTGGGCCACGGAGCGCATCAGCGTGCGGATCTCCTTGGCGATGCGGCCCTGGCGGCCGATGACCTTGCCCATGTCCTCCGGGGCCACCCGGAGCTCCAGCAGGGTCTCACCGTCCTCCTGGCGCTCGGAGACGGAGACCGCCTCCGGGTGCTCTACCAGGTGCTGGGCCACATAGGTGAGAAGCTCTTTCATGCCGCCCGCCTCCTTGGCTTACACGCCGGCCTTTTTCAGCAGGGTACGCACCGTCTCGGTGGGCTGAGCGCCGGTCTTGATCCAGGCCTGGGCCCGGTCTACGTCCACCTTCAGCTCAGCGGGGTCCACGGTGGGGTTGTAGAAGCCGATCTCCTCGATGAAGCGGCCGTCCCGGGGATAGCGGGAGTCGGCCACCACGATACGATAGAAGGGAGCCTTCTTGGCGCCCATGCGGCGCAGTCTGATCTTTACCATGGTATCGTCACCTCCAATAAAAATGTTCCTTTATGTGGCAGTACCTTGGGGCGTGCCCCAGCGGTACGGACCAATGAACTCAGAAGGGGAGCTTGAACTTCCCCATGCGGCCCAGCTTCCGGGCCATTTTTCCGCCGGACATGCCGGCCATCTGCTTGGTGAGCATCTGCATCTGCTCGAACTGCTTTAAAAGTCGGTTGACATCCACCACCTGGGTCCCGCTGCCGGCGGCGATGCGCTTTTTCCGGCTGCTGTTGAGGAGGGAGGGGTTCTCCCGCTCCTCCGGGGTCATGGAGAGGATGATGGCCTCGGTCTTACCCAGGGCGTTCTTGTCCAGGTCGGCCCCTTCCAGGGCCTTGGCGTCTACGCCGGGGAGCATCCCGGCCAGATCGGCCATGGAGCCCATCCCCTTGAACTGGACCAGCTGCTCGTAAAAATCCGTCAGGGTGAGACGGTTTTTCTTCATCTTTTCCTGGAGCTCGGCGGCCTTCTTCATGTCGAAGTTCTGCTGGGCCTTCTCGATGAGGGTCAGCACGTCGCCCATGCCCAGGATGCGGGAGGCCATGCGGTCGGGGTGGAAGACCTCCACCTGGTCCAGCTTCTCCCCCATGCCCACGAACTTGATGGGCTTTCCGGTGACGGCCTTGATAGAGAGGGCCGCGCCGCCCCGGGCGTCGCCGTCCAGCTTGGTGAGCATGACGCCGGTGATGTCCAGGGCCTCGTCGAAGGCCTTGGCGGCGTTCACCGCGTCCTGGCCGATCATGGCGTCCACCACCAGCAGGATCTCGTCGGGCTCCACCGCGGCCTTCATGACCTTGAGCTCCTCCATGAGCTCCTCGTCCACGTGGAGCCGCCCGGCGGTGTCCAGGAAGACCAGGTCATTGCCGTGCTTCCTGGCGTGCTCGATGGCGGCCTTGGCGATGTCCACCGGGTCGGCCTGACCCATCTGGAAGACGGGGATGTCCAGCTGCTCTCCCACCACCTCCAGCTGGTGGATGGCGGCGGGGCGGAAGGTGTCACAGGCAGCCAGCAGGGGCCGCTTGCCGTTCTGCCGCTTCATGAAGCCGGCCAGCTTGGCGCAGTTGGTGGTCTTGCCCGCGCCGTTGAGGCCCACCACCATCACCACGGTGGGGGGCTTGGAGGAGAGGTTCAGCTTGACGCTGTCTCCCCCCATGAGGCTGGTGAGCTCCTCGTTGACGATCTTCACGATCATCTGGGCGGGGGTCAGGCTCTCCAGCACATCGGCGCCGATGGCCCGCTCGGTCACCATCTTGGTGAACTCCTTGACCACCTTGTAGCTCACGTCGGCCTCCAGGAGGGCCATACGGATCTCCTTCATGGCCTCCTTCACGTCGGCCTCGGAGAGGCGGCCCTTGCCCCGGAGCTTTTTGAAGACGTTGGAGAGTTTTTCAGTCAGTCCTTCAAATGCCATGTGTTACTCCTGGATCAGGGTGTCGGCCAGGGACTTGATGCGTCCGGCCAGGTCCTCCAGCTCCTGGCTGTTGAGGTGCTCGTCGTTGAGGGCCAGGATGCGCCCGGCGCAGTCGGCCACCTCCCGGAGCTGTCCCTGCATGGTGTGGAACCGGCGGATGAGGCCGGTCTTGTCCTCGATCTCGGTGAGGTAGGCCTCGGCCCGGACGATGACGTCCCGGACCCCCTGGCGGGTGATGCCGTAGTTCTCCGCGATCTCGGCCAGGGAGAGGTCCTCATTATAGTAGAGGTCGTAGAACTCCTTCTGCCGGTCGGTGAGCAGGTCACCGTAGAAGTCGTAGAGCATGGCCATGCGGTAGGCCTGGTTCTTCATGGTCCCACCTCCCTGACATTTGTAAAGCTGTGCCGCTTTACACGGCCATTATCATACAATATTTTTCCGCTGCTGTCAAGAGCAAATCCGGGGCCTGTACCGGAAAAAATCAGACAGGATCTCGGGCTTTGGGGCGCAGGGCGCCTTTTTTTGTTTTGAGGGTGTCAAACCGGGAAAAATATAGTATAATATGCCTGTCGCATCCCTGCGGCCTATCACAAAGGAAAGGAAGGCCCTGCTATGATCCAAGTGACTCACAGGGAATTGATGCCCGGCGTCCGGCTGACGGCGGTGCATACCAATAAATTCAAGAGCAACCTGCTCTCCCTCTCCCTGATGGCCCCCCTGTCGGAGGAGACGGCCTCTGCCAACGCCCTGCTGCCCTATGTGCTGCGGCGGGGCACCGCCCGCCATCCCGACCTGGAATCCCTCTCCGCCGCCCTGGACGACCTCTACGGCGGCTCCATCGAGCCGGCGGTGCGGAAAAAGGGGGAGACCCAGGCGGTGGGCTTTGTGGCCAGCTTCCTGGACGACGCCTTTGCCCCCGGGGAGACCCGCATCCTGGAGGACGCCGTCGGCCTCTTGGGGGAGCTCCTTCTGGAGCCCTATACCCAGAACGGGGCGTTCTGCCCGGACTACACCAGTCAGGAGCGCGCCAACCTCATCGACCGTATCCAGGCCCAGATCAACGAGAAGCGGGCCTACTCCATCCTCCGGCTGACCCAGGAGATGTGTGCCGGAGAGCCCTACGGCGTGGACAAGCTGGGAGATGAGGCCCATGCCGCGGCCCTCACCCCGGAGCGGCTGTGGGAGCGCTACCAGGCGCTGCTCTCCCAGGCCCCGGTGGAGCTCTACTACTGCGGCTCGGCCCCGGCGGACCGGGTGGCCGAGGCCCTGACCGCCGCCCTGGCCGGCCTGCCCCGGGCGGCCGGGCTGGAGGAGCCCGAGTGCGGCGTCCAGGCAGAGGCATCCTGCGAGACGCCCCGGCTGGTCACCGAGTCCCTAGATGTGACCCAGGGCAAGCTGGCTCTGGGCTTCCGCACTGGGGGGAGCTGCGTTTGGACGGAGGACTTCCCCGCCCTGATGGTCTTCAACGCCGTTTACGGCGGGACCCCCACCTCCAAGCTCTTCCTCAATGTCCGGGAGAAGCTCTCCCTGTGCTACTTTGCCAGCTCCACCCTGGAAAAGTGCAAGGGCATCCTGCTGGTGTCCTCCGGCATCGAGTTTGGCAACTACGACAAGGCCAAGGCGGAGATCCTGGCCCAGCTGGACAACTGCCGCCAGGGGGCCATCGAGGACTGGGAGATGGTGGCCGCCCGGCAGGCCATCATCAGCAGCCTGTCTGCCGCCCTGGACGCCCAGGGCCGCCTGGAGGACTTCTGGCTGGGCCAGGCCGCGGCCGGCCTGGAGGAGGAGCCCCAGGCCCTGGCCCAGCGGATCGCGGCCGTCACCAAGGAGCAGGTGGTGGCCGTGGCCAACAAGCTGGAGCTGGACACCATCTATTTCCTGAAAGGCAAGGAGGGCTGATCGTATGGTCTGCAAGGAATACCCCCGCGTCGGGGAGACGCTCTATCACGCCGAGCTGGAGAACGGCCTCCATGTCTATGTGGACGTCAAGCCCGAGTTTTCCAAGAGCTTCGCCTTTTTCGCCACTAACTACGGCGGCATGGACATGCGCTTTTTCCTCAACGGGGCGTGGCACGACACCCCCGCCGGCGTGGCCCACTTCCTGGAGCACAAGATGTTTGACACCGAGGATGGCAACGCCCTCCAGGACCTGGCGGCCAACGGGGCCAGCCCCAACGCCTTCACCTCCACCGCCCTCACCGGCTACTACTTTGAGAGCACGGAGAAATTTGAGGAGAATCTGCGGATCCTGCTCTCCTTTGTCTCGGTGCCCTGGTTCACCCCGGAGAGCGTGGACAAGGAGCAGGGCATCATCGGCCAGGAGATCCGCATGGTGGAGGACGACCCGGAAAACCAGGTCTTCTACGGCCTGATGGAGTCCCTCTACCAGTACAATCCCGCCCGGGTGAGCATCGCCGGCACGGTGGAGTCCATCGCGGAGATCACCGCCGACACCCTCTATGACTGCCACGCCGCCTTCTACAATCCGGGCAACATGACCCTGTGCGTCTGCGGCAACGTGGACCCGGAGCAGGTCTGCGCCATCGCCCGGGAGATCCTGCCCAAGGAGGGCATCCGGGACATCCCCCGGGACTACGGCGGGGAGGAGCCCCAGGGGGCCTACCAGCCGGAGAAGGTCCAGGAGATGGCGGTGTCCACCCCCATCTTTCAGCTGGGCTGGAAGGCCGACCCCGCTCCCATGGGGGAGGCGCACATGCGCCAGCAGTTCCTGGGGGAGCTGGCCTGCGAGGCGGTCTTCGGCACCTCCACCCCCCTCTATGCCCGGCTCTACGCCCAGGGGCTGGTGAACCAGAACTTCAGCTATGGCTACGAGGCATACCCCGGCTGCGCCCTGCTGGCCATGGGCGGCGAGAGCCGGGACCCCTGGGCGGTGCGGGAGGCCGTGGCCGCCGAGGCCGCGCGCATCGGGGCCGAGGGCCTGGACGAGGCCCTCTTTGCCCGGCTGAAGAAGGGAGTCTACGGCGGCAAGGCCCGGGCCCTCAACTCCTTTGAGCACATCTGCGTCAGCCTGGCCCAGGGCCACTTTGCCGGGGAGGAGCTCTTCCGCTTCCCGGAGGTCTTTGAGGCGATCACCAAGGCCGACGTGGAGGAGGTCATCCGCCGCTGGATGACCCCGGAGCGGACCGCCCTCTCCGTGGTCAGGCCCAAGGGGGAGACGGCATGACCAGGACTGTCCTGTTCCCGGGCCTGGGGCTGGAGTTCCACCTGGACCGGGTGGCCTTCCAGCTCTTCGGCCTGCCCATCTATTGGTATGGCGTCATCATTGCCTGCGGCTTCCTGCTGGCGGTGGTCTTCTGCTACAAGATGGCCCCCCGGTTCGGCGTCAAGCCGGATGATGTCATCGACCTGCTCTTCTTTGCCGTGCCCCTGGCCATCATCGGGGCGCGGCTGTACTACATTGTCTTTTACATGGACCTCTACCGCACCGAGGACGGCGGCCTGAACTTTCTGGAGATGCTGGACATCCGGGACGGCGGCCTGGCCATCTACGGCGGCGTCATCGCGGCGGTCCTCACCCTCCTGGTCTTCTGCCGGGTGAAGAAGATCAACTTTTTCGCCTTTGCCGACCTGGGGGCCTTTGGGCTCCTGATCGGCCAGTGCATCGGCCGGTGGGGGAACTTCGTGAACGTGGAGGCCTACGGCGGGCCCACCGACCTGCCCTGGCGCATGGGCATCGACGCCTATGTGGACGGGGTGTGGCAGTATATGGAGGTCCACCCCACCTTCCTCTACGAGTCTCTGTGGAACCTGCTGGGTTTCCTCCTGCTGCTGAGCGTGGTCCTGCGGGGCAGGCGGAAATTTGACGGAGAGATCATGTGGGGCTATTTCCTGTGGTACGGCTTTGGCCGGGGGCTCATTGAGGGCCTGCGGACCGACAGCCTCTACTTTTTCCACACCCCCATCCGGGTCTCCCAGGTGCTGGGCTTTGCCTCGGCCCTGGTGGCGGCCGGATTCCTGTTTTATCATCTGGTCCTGCGCCGGCATAAGCCGGAGGAGCTCTATGTGAATCGAATGGCGGCGGCCCGGAAGGCCGCCCAGGAGGCAAAACAACAGGAGGAGGAAGACCATGGCGGCGAACGTGATTGATGGAAAGGCCCTGGCGGCCAAGTGCAAAGCCCGGGTGGCCCAGGAGGTCCGGAGCTTCTCCCGGCGCCCCGGCCTGGCGGTCATCATCGTGGGAGACAACCCGGCCTCCCGCACCTATGTCAACAGCAAGCGGAAGGACTGCGAGGAGTGCGGCATCTACAGCGAGGAGTACGCCCTGCCGGCCGAGGCCGGACAGGACGCCCTGATGGAGGTCATCCGCACCCTCAATGCCCGGGAGGACATCGACGGCATCCTCTGCCAGCTCCCCCTGCCGGAGGGCTACGATGAGGAGGCGGTCCTGCTGGCCATCGACCCGGACAAGGACGTGGACGGCTTCCACCCTGTGAATGTGGGGCGGCTGTCCACGGGGCAGCCCTGCTTCGTCCCCTGCACCCCCGCCGGGGTCATGGAGATGCTCCGGGAGTGCGGCATCGACCCCAAGGGAAAGGAATGCGTGGTGGTGGGCCGGTCCAATATCGTGGGCAAGCCCATGGCCATGCTGCTCCTGGCCGCCCACGGCACCGTCACCATCTGCCACTCCCGGACCCGGGACCTGGGGGAAGTCTGCCGCCGGGCGGATATCCTGGTGGCCGCCGTGGGGAAGCGGGACCTCATCACCGCGGACATGGTGAAGGAGGGAGCGGTGGTCATCGACGTGGCCATGAACCGCAATGACGCCGGAAAGCTCTGCGGAGACGTGGACTACGGTCCCGTCTCGGAGAAGGCGTCCTACATCACCCCGGTCCCTGGCGGTGTGGGGCCCATGACCCGCGCCATGCTGATGGTCAACACCCTGGAGGCCGCCCGGCGCCACGGCAAGGCCTGATCCCGCGGGCCGCCAAATCAAGTAAAAAGAGATGCCCGCCCCGGCTTTCTGCCGGGGCGGGCATTTTGCTGCGTTTACAGGTACTGCTTCAGGGCCTCGGCCCGGTCAGTCCGCTCCCAGGGGAGATCCAGGTCGGTGCGGCCGAAGTGGCCATAGGCCGCCGTCTGCCGATAGATGGGCCGGCGGAGGTCCAGGTCCCGGATGATGGCGGCGGGGCGCAGGTCGAAGTGGCGGGTAACGATCTCGGCCAGCTGGTCGTCGGGGAGGGCACCGGTGCCGAAGGTGTCCACCAGCACGGAGACCGGATGGGCCACGCCGATGGCGTAGGCGATCTCAATCTGGCAGCGGCGGGCCAGACCGGCGGCCACCAGGTTTTTGGCGGCATACCGGGCCATATAGGCGGCGGAGCGGTCCACCTTGGTGGGGTCCTTGCCGGAGAAGCAGCCGCCGCCGTGGGCGGCCGAGCCGCCGTAGGTGTCCACGATGATCTTCCGGCCGGTGAGGCCGGTGTCGCCCACAGGGCCGCCCACCACGAAGCGGCCGGTGGGGTTGACATAGAGCTTGGTGTCGGCGTCTAAGTACTGGCTGGGGATGACGGGGCGGATGATGGTCTCCACCACCGCCTCCCGCAGGTCCTTCAGGGCGATGTCAGGGTCGTGCTGGGTGGAGACCACCACGGCGGGGCAGCGGAGGACCTTGCCGGACTCGTCGTACTCCACGGTGACCTGGCTCTTGCCGTCGGGCCGGAGCCAGGGGAGCTCGCCGCTCTTCCGGACCTGGGCCAGACGCCGGGACAGGCGGTGGGCCAGGGAGATGGGGGCGGGCATCAGCTCCTCGGTCTCGTCACAGGCGTAGCCGAACATCATGCCCTGGTCTCCGGCTCCCACCAGGTCCAGGGGATCGTCGTCCCCGCCCTGCTGGACCTCATAGGACTGGTTGACCCCCATGGCGATGTCGGGGGACTGCTCGTCGATGGCGGTCATGACGGCGCAGGAGCGGTAGTCAAAGCCGTAGGCGGGGTCGGTGTAGCCGATGCCCTTCACGGTCTCCCGGACGATGGAGGGGATGTCGGTGTAGTGGCTGGTGGTGATCTCACCCATGACCACCACCATGCCGGTGGTAGTGAAGGTCTCGCAGGCCACATGGGCGTTGGGGTCGTGGGCCAGGATGTCGTCCAGGACGGCGTCGGAGATCTGGTCGCAGACCTTGTCGGGATGGCCCTCGGTGACGGACTCAGAGGTAAACACGCGGTGACTCATAAGCTGCTTTCTTTCCTTTCTGTTTCGGTTGAGAAGGCGTGGGGTACAGGCCCTTTTTCCACAAAAAATGCGCCCCGCACCGGCGGAGCGCATGGAGTTTCGTCCTCATCTTTCGATCACTGCCGCCGGATTTGGCACCTTGCGGTCTCCCGCAGGTTGCCGGGCTTCATCGGGCCGTTCCCTCCGCCACTCTTGATAAGGGGATTCAATTGTCGGCTTATTATATCTCCCATGTCAGGGATTGTCAAGAGGAGATTTCCCTGGGGAGTGTCCAAACGAAGAGTTAAAGGAGGTCGAAGAAAGAAAAAGGGACAGCAGATCCGGGATGGAGGGAACGATAGGAGTCTTTGTGACGGCCAAACCGGTTGTAGGCATGAACAAAAACAGTAAGAACAGCCTGAAGGTTCTCCAGCTTTCTTGGAAAACACCTGCTTTTCCGGGCAAGGGTGGGAATATAATGACGCAAGTCAGCATTGACGCCTTCTACGGTGAAGGTGTCCCTTTTGCTGTGGATATTGAAGAGATGCTTGCCCGGAAAGACCACGTCCAA
>DWWJ01000142.1 GCA_019119795.1 Candidatus Intestinimonas pullistercoris | reverse complement strand
ACCAGGAAGGAGACGGGCTGGGCCCGTCCCCTCTGGTAGTTGTCCACATGGCAGGGGTAGTCCTTGTGAACCTCCATCACTGGGCCTCTTCGCCGTCTGTGGGCTCATCCACGCCCTCGGGAGCGTGGAGCTCGGCCAGGCCGCTCTCCTTGGCCGCCTCGAAGGCCTCCCGGTCCCCGGCGGTGAAGGCGGCGGTGAGCTCCTTATAGCGCCGGGCGTCCTGGTGGTCCAGGTCGTTCCCCACCAGGGCGCGGTACTCCGCCCGGGCGGCGGCCTGGTCCTCGGCCTCCCAGGCGGCCAGCTTCTCAGGGTCAGCCTGGACGCACTGAAGGTCCTCGTTGCCCTTGAGGGCGTTGAGGTAGATGTCCGGGGCAAAGCTCAAATCCCCGCCCTTCCCAGTCTCCCGGTACTCCTTCGCTACCTCGAAAATAGTCCAAAGATGGTCTGTCAAAAACATATGCGTTCCTCCCTTTCCGGTCTATTGGCCTCTGCTGCGCTCGGTGGACGGCCAGCGGCCGCACCCCTCCCCCGGCATCCTATTCCGGCGTGTCCCGCCGGGTGCCGGACCTGGCCGGCCCTCCCTCCGGTGGTCCGGACGTCCGCTGCCTCCCCGTTTTCCACAAAAACAGCGGTCCGGGTGGGACGCATTCATACACCCACCCGGACCTGTTCGTCAAACCCGGCCAGGCCCTCTTTTCCCCTTACGGCAGGCCCCCACACAGATGGCAAAGATTGTGCCTTGCCAGCGTGCCGAAAATTAGTTACAATTTGGTTACAACTTTTCGTTTGGAGGACCTCACCATGCGACGATTTTTTGCCAGCCTTGGCCTGGCCCTCACCCTCACCCTGACCACCGCCCTGGGAGCGGGCCCCCTACACATCGACGGCCAGACGGTGGATGCCGCAGCTACCGTGCGGAATAATACCACCTATGTCTCCCTGCGGGCGGTGGTGGAGACCCTGCGGCCGGATGCCGCTGTCTTCTGGTCTGACGGCCAGGCGGCGGCAGAGGACAGCGGCCTTTCCCTGACGGCCCGGCCGGGGAACCTCTACCTGGAGGTCAACGGCCGCGCCCTTTACATCCCCCAGGGGGTGCTGTTGGAGAACGGCCGCACCCTGGTGCCGGTCCGGGTGCTGGCTGACGCCCTGGGAGCCGCTGTGGACTGGAACAGCACCACCGGCGCGGTGACCGTCACCTCCGGCGGGGGAGCGCCCACTGCGGACGAGGTCTATGATCCGGACGCCGTCCTCTGGCTCTCCCGCATCATCTCCGCCGAGAGCCGGGGGGAGTCCCTGCTGGGGAAGATTGCCGTGGGCAACGTGGTTCTCAACCGGGTGGCCCACGCCGAATTCCCCGCCACCATTTACGGCGTGATCTTTGACGAGCGCTGGGGCGGCCAGTTTGAGCCGGTCCGCAACGGCACGGTCTACCAGACGCCCACCGACGAGAGCGTGATTGCAGCCAAGCTCACCCTGGAGGGGGCCGATGTGGCCAGGGACAGCCTCTATTTCCTGGCCCCGTCTCTCACCGATAACCACTGGATCATGGAGAACCGGGACTACGTCATGACCATCGGCGTGCACCACTTCTACCGCTGAGGAGGGCCGTCCGGAGCCGAGGGGAGCAGCCCGGAAAGATAAAAAATGATGGATTTCGTTTTCATAACGAAATCCATCATTTTTTGTGTCAATGCCTTTGGAAGGCCGCCCCGTGCGCTTGAGCCAGGCAGTGGATGGCCGCGGTCTGTGCCGACGCCGCGCCCGCTATTGCAGCAGGATGGAGAGGAAGGTCTCCAGATCCATATTGCTGAAATAGTCAGGGAGGTGGAGCGTGCTCAGACTGCTCCGCAATGCGTCCTCCCGGAGGGGGAGCCCCTTCAGGCGCTCTGAGAGCTCTGCCGGGTCCCCGTCGCCAAAATAGTCCCCGTGGAAGTCGATGTCCCGGATGACGCCGTCCTCCACATTCATGCGGACCTCAATGCGGCCGCAGTTCTCCACCCGCCGGCTTTTCTGGATCTGAAAGCTGGGGGAAAAGCCATAGTTCCACTCCCACTTGACGTACCGCTCCTGGCGGAGCCGCTCCACTTCCGCCAGATCGGCCGGAGCAAGGGGCAGCTCTTCCATTTCGAACTCCTGGAACATATGGGACACCAGGGCGGCCTCGAAGGCGGATAGGGTCATCCCCTCCGGCGCGTAGGGTTTGATGTTGGTGACCCGGCTGCGTACCGATTTGATGCCCTTGGAGGCGATCTTGTCCTCGGGGACCCGCAGGGCCTGTCCCACCACATCCAGGTCAGAGTCAAACAGTAGGGTGCCGTGGTGCATGACCCGTCCCTGTTTTCGGTACTGGGCGTTGCCGGAGAACTTCTGCCCGTCGATCAGGATATCATTGCGGCCGGAGATCTCGGCGGTGACGCCGATCTCCGCCAGGGCCCGGACCACAGGGCGGCAGAACAGGGAGAAGTCGAAGGGGACGCCGTCCTTTTGATCTGTGATGAAGGTGAAGCAGAGATTGCCCAGGTCGTGATAGACGGCCCCGCCGCCGGAGAGCCGGCGAACCACCTGAATGCCGTGCTCCCTCACATAGGCGGCATTGATCTCCTCCACCGTGTTCTGGTGCTTCCCCACCACGATGGTGTTGTCATTCTGCCAGAGCATGAAATATCCAAAGGAACGGTCCAGGGCATCAAAGACATACTGCTCCAGGGCCAGGTTAAAGGAAGGGTCAATGCGGGGACTTCTGATGTATTTCATCCGCATGGAGCGAATCCTCCTCTCATTGAGCAAAACCAGTATAATCTTTTCCAGTAGGAAACGCAAGAAACTTCCTGTCCTTCCAGCGGTGTCTGACAAAAGCAATAGGGAGGATGAGATAGCTGGGGGAATAGAAAAAAGCCGAAACAAGATCGTTTCGGCTTTTTGAATGTGCTGGCCCAGATAGGTTGAGAGCGCTTGCTTACAGCCCGGCACAGGGACTGATAAAATCAGGCTATAGGAAAGCACCTCTCGCATAAGTCTGCCCCTCCATATACGGAACGGAGCACCACACACCGGTCCACCTTATATGCCTGGGGCAACAAGAATTTGGACCTATTCTGAGACGCTGCGGGACAGCGCCCACTCCAGATCCTGAAAATCCCCCAGGTCCCGCAGGTCCACATGGGAGGCGTCCACCCCGAACACCGGGTGTTCCGCCCACTGGGCCAGGGTGGAGGGATAGCGACCCTCCAGCTGCCCGCGGACACTCTCAGAGCGCAGGCGGCACACCTCCAGCAGGGTGTCTACCGCCAGCAGGTGGTCCTCGTAGGAGCAGAAGGCGGTGGGGTCCGCCTCCACATAGGGGGCGATGAGGGCCTGCGCCTGGCGGACCACCACCTCACACCGGCCGCTCTCCAGATACTCCGTGAGAAACTGATTGAAATAGGCGTGATACTGGGCAAAGAATTCGTCGTTCTTCATCAGGTTGTGGTAGAGGGGGCGGTTGCGCATGGTCTCGCCCCGGGCGGGGGTGTTGATGGGCCAGTTGAGGAGCACATTGGGGTCCCGGATGGGGTCGGTCATCCCCAGGGCGTAGGTGCCGAAGGCCAGGTTGTAG
>DWWJ01000141.1 GCA_019119795.1 Candidatus Intestinimonas pullistercoris | reverse complement strand
AAGCTGGCGGTCAAGACCCTGGCCCAGAAGAACGGCCTCCACGCCACCTTCATGCCCAAGCCCATCTTCGGCATCAACGGCTCCGGCATGCACACCAACATGTCCCTGTTCCGGGACGGCAAGAACGTCTTCTATGATCCCAATGGGGAGAAGGGTCTCTCCAAGGAGGCCTACAGCTTCATCGCCGGGCTCCTGGCCCATGTGAAGGGCTTTGCCGCCATCACCAACCCCCTGGTCAACTCCTACAAGCGGCTGGTGCCCGGCTACGAGGCCCCCTGCTACCTGGCCTGGTCCGCCTCCAACCGCTCTGCCCTCATCCGCATCCCCGCCGCCCGGGGCCAGTCCACCCGGGTGGAGCTCCGCAGCCCCGACCCCGCCTGCAACCCCTACCTGGCCCTGGCGGTCTGCCTGGCTGCCGGCCTGGACGGCATCGAGAAGGGCATGGTCCCGCCGGCCGAGATCACCGAGAACATCTTCGCCATGGATCAGGCAACCCGGGAGGCCCACGGCATCGAGAGCCTGCCCGGCTCCCTGGAGGAGGCCATCAAGGCCATGGAGGCCGACCAGCTCATCCTAGACACCCTGGGGGAGCATGTGGCCGCCAACTATATCGAAGGCAAGCGGAAAGAGTGGGATGAGTACCGCACCCGTGTGAGCTCCTGGGAGCGGGAGAAGTATATCATCAACTATTAAGTTCAGAAAACTCCACCCCCTCGGTACGGGAGGGGAGACTCCGGGCCGCCCGCCCGGCAGAGAAGGAGTTGAGTGAAGTTGAAGCTGGAGACTGTCATCGTGGCCTTTGAAAGCGGAAAGTCCTGTGAGCGCATCCGGGACATCCTGGAGAGCAGCGGCACCGCTGAATGCATCCTCTGCCATTCCGCCGCCGAGGTCAAGCGGACGGTAAGCCACCAGCGGGTGGCCACCGTGATCTGCGGCTTTAAGCTCCCGGACCAGACGGCCCAGGACCTCTTCGAGGACCTGCCTACCTCCTGCGCCATGCTGATGGTGGCCGTCCAGAGCCTGCTGGACCTCTGCCAGAACGAGGATATCTTCCGCCTGGCATCCCCGGTGAGCCGGGGGGACCTTATCGCCTCCGTGCGGATGCTCATTCAGATCGGGCACCGGCTGGAGAAATTTGTCCGGCCTCAGCGGACCGAGGAGGAGCGGGGCATCATCCAGGCGGCCAAGGGGCTCCTCATGGACCGGCACGGCATGACGGAGGAGCAGGCCCACCGGTTTTTACAGAAAAAAAGCATGGACTCCGGGGCCAAGATGGTCCAAACCGCAAAGCTGGTATTGGGCGGTCAGTGAGGAGCATATAGATCGTCAGACGAGGATGTCTCACCCCGCCCCGGCGGCAGTCCGACTCAAGCGCGACTGCCGCCGTCCGCTTATCCGTGGAACGGCGGGACCGCAGGATGGAAAAGAGGAGGGGACCGCGTTGCGATTCACAAAAATGCAGGGCCTTGGCAATGACTATGTGTATCTCGACTGTACCAGAGAGATGCCGAAGGACCTGCCAGGGCTGGCCCGGAGACTCTCCGACCGGCACTTCGGCGTGGGCTCGGACGGGCTCATCTGCATCTGCCCGTCGAAAACAGCCGACTTCCGCATGGCCATGTTCAACGCCGACGGCTCAGAAGGGGAGATGTGCGGCAACGGCATCCGCTGTGTGGGGAAGTTCGTCTATGACAAGGGCCTGACCGGCAAGACCAGCCTGACTATCGAGACCCTGGCGGGGCCCAAAGCCCTGGAGCTCCGGACAGAGAATGGGGCAGTTGTTGCCGTCACGGTAGACATGGGGGCACCTATTCTGGAGCCGGAGCGCATCCCGGTGGAGGCCTCCGGCAGCGACTTTATCGCCCGGCGCATGATGGCCGGGGGCCGGGAGTGGGAGGTCACCTGCGTCTCTATGGGCAACCCCCACGCCGTGGTCTTTGTCCCGGAGGTAGACAGCCTCCCCCTGGCCCAGCTGGGGCCCGCCTTTGAGCACCATCCCAGCTTCCCCCACCGGATCAATACGGAGTTTGTCCAGGTGGAGAACCAGAGCACCCTCCGGATGCGGGTCTGGGAGCGGGGGAGCGGAGAGACCCTGGCCTGCGGCACCGGGGCCTGCGCCAGTTTGGTGGCGGCGGTCCTCAACGCCTATACCGCCCCAGTGGCCACAGTAAAGCTGCTGGGCGGCAACCTCACCATCCGCTGGGACCGGGAGGCCGATGGCCATGTCTATATGACAGGACCGGCAGTGACCGTCTTCGAGGGGGATTGGCCGTATTAAAGAACACAAAACAAGGAGGTTTTGGTGTGCGCATCAATGACAACTTTTTGAAGCTGCCGGGCAGTTATCTGTTTGCGGAGATCGACCGCAGGGTGGGGGCCTACACCCGGGAGCACCCGGAGCGGGACCTTGTCCGCCTGGGCATCGGAGACGTGACCCTGCCTCTGGTGCCGGCCATCACCCAGGCCATGCACCAGGCGGTGGACGAGATGGGACAGCCGGAGACCTTCCGGGGCTACCCGCCCTACCGGGGCTACGATTTCCTGCTCCAGGCCATCGTGGAGCACGACTACCGGGCCCGGGGGGTGGAGCTCTCCCCGGAGGAGGTCTTTGTCTCCGACGGGGCCAAGAGCGACTGCAGCGGCATCGGGGACATCCTGGGCACGGACAACCTGGTGGCGGTGTGCGACCCGGTCTACCCCGTCTATGTGGATGCCAACGCCATCGCCGGCCGCCTGGGGAACTACGACAGGCAGGCGGAGCGGTGGGAAAGGCTGGTCTACATGCCCTGTACGGCGGAGAACGGCTTTTCCCCCGCCATCCCGGACCGGAAGGTGGATATGATCTACCTCTGCTTCCCCAACAATCCCACTGGCACCACGGCCACCCGGCAGCAGCTCCAGGCGTGGGTGGACTACGCCAACGCCAACGACAGCCTCATCCTCTTTGACAGCGCCTATGAGGCCTTCATCACCGAGCCGGACATCCCCCACTCCATCTTCGAGATCCCGGGGGCCAGGACCTGTGCCATCGAGTTCCGCTCCTTCTCCAAGACCGCCGGCTTCACCGGCACCCGCTGCGCCTATACGGTCATCCCCAAGGAGCTTCAGCGGGAGGGGGTCTCCCTCAACGAGCTGTGGTACCGCCGGCAGTCCACCAAGTTCAACGGCGTGTCCTATGTGGTCCAGCGGGGGGCGGCCGCCACCTATACTCCGGAGGGACGGCGGCAGGTGATGGAGCATATCTCCTATTACCTGGGAAATGCTAAGACCATCCGGGAGGGGCTCTCCGCCGCCGGGCTCACCGTCTACGGCGGGGTCAACGCCCCCTACGTCTGGGTCCGGACCCCGGAGGGGACCGGCTCCTGGGACTTCTTCGACCGGCTGCTCCGGGAGGCCAATGTGGTCACCACCCCCGGCGCCGGCTTCGGCCCCAGCGGGGAGGGCTACATCCGCCTTACCGGCTTTGGGGGCGCGGAGGCCACCCGGCAGGCGGTGGAGCGCGTCCGCAGCATCCTATAGTGACCGCACGGGGCGGGGGACAGACCGCCGGGCGGCGGCGCCCCCGCCCCGTTTTTTCTTCAATCAACCCGGAAAGGGGTCATGCAAATGGAAAAGAGCAGAATGGAGGGCTATTCCCAGCAGGGGCTATACCACCCGGCCTTTGAGCACGATGCCTGCGGCATCGGCGCCGTGGTGGATATCAAGGGGCGCAAGAGCCACCGGACGGTGGACGACGCCCTGAAGATCGTGGAGAAGCTGGAGCACCGGGCCGGCAAGGATGCCGAGGGCAAGACCGGCGACGGCGTGGGCATCCTGCTCCAGGTCTCCCACAGGTTTTTTCAGAAGGCGGTCAGGGAGTGCGGCTTCCAGATCGGAGAGGAGCGGGACTACGGCGTCGGCATGTTCTTCTTCCCCCAGGACGCCCTCAAGCGGAACCAGGCCCGGAAGATGTTCGAGATCATCGTGGAGAAGGAGGGCATGGAGTTCCTGGGCTGGCGGACCGTGCCGGTGGACCCGGACATCCTGGGGGCCAAGGCCCTGGCCAAGATGCCCTGCATCCAGCAGGCCTTTGTGAAGCGGCCGGAGGGGGTGGCCCAGGGCCTGGACTTTGACCGGAAGCTCTATGTGGCCCGGCGGGTCTTTGAGCAGTCGGCGGACACCACCTATGTCTGCTCCCTGTCCAGCCGGACCATCGTCTACAAGGGCATGTTCCTGGTGGGCCAGCTCCGGCGGTTCTACCGGGACCTCCAGGACCGGGATTACCAATCGGCCATCGCCATCGTCCACTCCCGGTTCTCCACCAACACCAATCCCTCCTGGGAGCGGGCCCACCCCAACCGCCTGCTGGCCCACAACGGGGAGATCAACACCATCCGGGGCAACGCCGGCCGGATGCTGGCCCGGGAGGAGACCATGTCCGCCCCGGCCCTGGACGCCGAGCTGGACAAGGTCTACCCGGTCATCAACGGCGAGGGCTCCGACTCGGCCATGCTGGACAACACCCTGGAGTTTCTGATGATGTCGGGCATGGAGCTCCCCCTGGCGGTGATGGTCACCATTCCGGAGCCCTGGCAGGGGGACAAGGCCCTCTCCCGGGCCAAGCGGGATCTCTACCAGTACTACGCCATCCTCATGGAGCCCTGGGACGGCCCGGCCTCTATTCTCTTTTCCGACGGCGATGTGGTGGGGGCGGTGCTGGACCGCAACGGCCTGCGCCCCTCCCGGTACTATCTGACGGCGGACGGCCGCCTCATCCTCTCCTCCGAGGTGGGGGTGCTGGACATCCCGCCGGAGCAGGTGGTGGAGAAATCCCGGCTCCGGCCCGGCCGGATGCTGATGGTGGACACCCGCCAGGGGCGGCTCATCGGCGATGACGAGCTCAAGGAGACCTACGCCGCCCGGCAGCCCTACGGGGAGTGGCTGGACCGGAACCTGGTCCACCTCTCCGACCTGCCCATTCCCAACCACCGGGTGGAGACCCGGAGCAGGGAGGAGCTTGCCCGGCTCCAAAAGGCCTTCGGCTATACCTATGAGGACGTGCGGAACACCATCCTCCCCATGGCCCGCACCGGGGCGGAGCCCACCGCTGCTATGGGCATCGACATTCCCCTGGCAGTGCTGGATGACCAGGGGCAGCCCCTCTTCAACTACTTCAAGCAGCTCTTCGCCCAGGTCACCAACCCGCCCATTGACGCCATCCGGGAGGAGGTGGTCACCGACACCACCGTCTATATCGGGGATGACGGGAACCTGCTGGAGGAGTGGGCGGAAAACTGCCGGGTCCTCCAGGTTCGGGACCCCATCCTCACCTCCACTGACCTGATGAAGATCCGGTATATGAAGAAGCCCGGCTTCCATGTGGAGACGGTCTCCATCCTCTATTACAAAAACACCCCCCTGGAGCGGGCCCTGGACCGGCTCTTTGTGGCGGTGGACCGGGCCTACCGCAACGGCGCCAACGTGGTCATCCTCTCCGACCGGGGGGTGGACGAAAACCATGTAGCCATTCCGTCTCTCCTGGCGGTCTCTGCCATCGAGCAGTACCTGATCCGCACCAAAAAGCGCACGGCGGTCTCTATCGTCCTGGAGTCGGCCGAGCCCCGGGATGTTCACCACTTCGCCGCCCTTCTGGGCTACGGCGCCCGGGCCATCAATCCCTATCTGGCCCAGGAGACCATCGTGGCCCTCATCGAGGACGGCCAGCTGGACAAGGACTTCCATGTGGCGGTGGACGACTATAACGCCGCCATCCTCCACGGCATCGTGAAGATCGCCTCCAAAATGGGCATCTCCACCCTCCAGTCCTACCAGTCCGCCCAGATTTTCGAGGCGGTAGGCATCTCCAAGGAGGTCATCGACAAGTACTTCACCAACACCGTCTCCCGGGTGGGGGGCATCGGCCTCAAGGAGATCGGGGAGCTGGTGGACCGGAACCACACCAGAGCCTTTGACCCCCTGGGCCTTGGGACCAGCCTGGAGCTGGACTCCCTGGGGGCCCACAAGGCCCGGGCCGGCCGGGAGGACCACCTCTACAATCCCCAGACCATCCACCTGCTCCAGGAGTCCACCCGGCGGGGGGACTACGGCCTCTTCCGGCAGTACACTGCCCTGGTGGACGACGAGACGCGGCCCCATACCCTCCGGGGCCTGCTGGAGATGAAATACGCCGACACCCCCATCCCCCTGGAGGAGGTGGAGCCGGTGGAGTCCATCGTCAAGCGCTTCAAGACCGGGGCTATGAGCTACGGCTCCATCTCCCAGGAGGCCCACGAGTGTATGGCCCAGGCCATGAACCGGCTGGGGGGCAAGTCTAATTCCGGCGAGGGCGGTGAGCGGCCCGAGCGCCTGGGCACCGACAAGAATTCGGCCATCAAGCAGGTGGCCTCTGGCCGCTTCGGGGTCACCAGTGAGTATCTGGTCTCGGCCCAGGAGCTCCAGATCAAGCTGGCCCAGGGGGCAAAGCCCGGGGAGGGCGGCCATCTGCCCGGCAAGAAGGTCTACCCCTGGATCGCCAAGTGCCGCCACTCCACCCCCGGGGTCTCCCTGATCTCCCCGCCGCCCCACCATGACATTTACTCCATTGAGGACCTGGCCCAACTCATCTATGACCTGAAGAACGCCAACCGCCGGGCCCGCATCTCGGTGAAGCTGGTCAGCGAGGCGGGGGTGGGCACCATCGCCGCCGGCGTAGCCAAGGCCGGGGCCCAGGTGGTGCTGATCTCCGGCCACGACGGCGGCACCGGCGCCGCCCCCCGGACCTCCATTCACAACGCCGGCCTGCCCTGGGAGCTGGGGCTGGCCGAGACCCACCCGACCCTGCTGGCCAACGGCCTGCGCTCCCGGGTGGTGGTGGAGACCGACGGCAAGCTCATGTCCGGCCGGGATGTGGCCATCGCCTGTATGCTGGGGGCCGAGGAGTTCGGCTTTGCCACCGCCCCCCTGGTGACCATGGGGTGCGTCATGATGCGGGTGTGCAACCTGGACACCTGCCCTGTGGGCGTGGCCACCCAGAACCC
>DWWJ01000140.1 GCA_019119795.1 Candidatus Intestinimonas pullistercoris | reverse complement strand
CAAGGTGGAGATGTCCTTGACAGGGTTGAGGCGGGCGGCGATGCCCACCACCACCGTGTCCTCATCGGCCTGGAGGCCCATGGAGCGCAGGTACTCCAGTCGGGGCACGGCGGGGGGCGGCAGGGTGAAGTCGATGCCGTTATAGAGGGCGAAGAGCCTGTCCGGGTCAAAGCCCCGGGAGATGAGCAGGTCCACCATGGCATCGGACACGCCGATGCGGTAATCCAGAAGCCGGAGGGCCAGGGTGTTGATGGTACCGTAGCTGATGCGGGAGAAGGGGCGGCCCAGGTAGTCCAGCCGGTAGTCGGAGTGGACGGTGGTCACCACCGGCAGCCCGGTGGCACGGCGGAGGAGGACCCCCATCAGATTGCCCCGGGCCCCGTGGCAGTGGATGAGGTCATAGCCGCCGCTGCGGATCTTCTTTTTCAGTAGACGCAGGATGCGGGGGAGGTTCCGGCCCGGATAGACCTCGGTGGGGATACCCAGCTCCCGGGCCTCCTGGGCAAAGGGGCCCTCCATGAAGCAGACCATGGTGACGTCGATGGTCTTGGAGAGATTCTGCAGCAGGGAGAGGACGTGGGTCTTGGCCCCGCCGCTGTCGCCGCCGCTGATGAGATGGATGACTTTCATGGCGTGCCTCCAAAAAGTACTTGAATCATGACGGAAAATATTATACAATGCTTCCGGGGCGCGGTCAACGGAAAGGACCGCCTCCTTCAGAAAAGAGACAACGGAGGCAAAGCATGAAAGTGGTGGACGAGAAGGGCAAGCTCTTCGGAAAACTGAATATCATTGACCTGCTGGTCATTTTGCTTTTGATCGCAGCTGTGGCTCTGGTGGGCTGGAAGGTCCTGCGGAGAGACGGCGCTTCCAACGCCAGCCGGACCATCCTCACCTATACGGTCCTGGTGGAGAACGTGGACCCGGAGGTCTACGAGGGCATCCAGCAGTATGTCCCCGGCGAGAGCGGCATCGGCGACCAGCTCATGGCCGACGGCTCCATGGTGGACGCCTATGTGACCAGCGTCACCGCAGCCCCCCACGACGACGGCCTCACTATGACTGATGTCAACGGGAACCAGCTCACCTTCCCGGTGGAGAACGACGGCCTGGACCTGACCTTCACCATCCAGGCCAATGTGGTCAACGCCGTCACCAATGAGGTGGGGACCCAGGAGGTCCGCATCGGCAAGACCCATATCGTCAAGACGGTCCATTTTGAGCTCACCAATGGCACCATCACCACCTGCACCTGGGAGCCCTGGAGCGAGGGCTGAGGGCCCGGCGGAAACCCATCCATACAAGCCTTTGCGCGGGCGGGGCCCAGGCCCCGCCCGTTTTCTGTCTCCTGGCGGGGAGACGCCGCCGGGAGGACCCATTCTGAATCAAGAGGTGGAGCCTGTCATGCTGGAGACCCTACAGGCCCTGGACGGGGCCTTTCTGCTGTGGGTGCAGGATACCCTGCGCACCCCGGCCCTGGATTCCTTTTTTTCATGTTTCACCCAGCTGGGCAACGGAGGCATGATCTATATCGTCCTGTCGGTGGCCCTGCTGCTGCATCCCAAGACCCGCCGGGCGGGCTTCTGGGCCCTGATCGCCATGCTCTTCGGGCTCGTCTGCACCAATCTGATCCTCAAGCATCTGGTGGGCCGGACCCGGCCCTGGCTGGTGGTGGAGGGGCTCACCCATCTGGTGGTGGAGAACGATCCCCTCTCCTTCCCATCCGGCCATACCTGTGCCGCCTTTGCCGCCGGAGCCACCTGGTCCCGGTACGCGGAGCGCAGGTGGCTGAAATTCCTCTGCGTGGCCCAGGCGGCCCTGATGGGCTTTTCCCGGCTCTATGTGGGGGTCCACTTCCTCACTGACGTGCTGGCGGGCTGCGCCGTGGGCTGCTTCTGCGCCTGGCTGGCCTGGAGGGTCAGCCTGTGGGCGGAGGCACGCTGGAAGGAGCGTCGGACATGAGGGACGGCCTGATCCTGGTCCAGGGGGCTATGGACGTGGAAACGGAGTGGCTGACCGCCCAGCTGGAGGCCCCGGAGGAGACGGAGCTGGGGGAGTTCCCCTTCTGGCGGGGGACCTGCCGGGGACGGGAGCTGGTGGTGAGCCGGACCGGGGTCGGCATGGTCCGGGCCGCGGCGGCCACCGCCCTGGGCATCCAGCGCTTCGCCCCCGCCCTGGTGGTGAACCAGGGCATCGCCGGCGCCCACCGGGAGGACCTCCATGTGGGGGACATCGTGGTGGGCCGGACCTGCGTACCCATCCACCAGGTCCAGATGCCCCCCAGGAGCAGGGGGGAGGGAACAGCGCCCGGGGACTGGGCCCTCTGGGATTTCGCCCGGGAGGCGCCGCCCGCGCCCTGGGCGGCCGATCCGGACTGGGCGGCCCGGTTTGAAGGGGCCCCCCATGCCGGGGGGCGGAAGGTCTCCGGGCGGCTGGGCAGCGGAGATGTCTTCCATCAGGAGCAGGACCGCATCGCCTGGCTCCGGGAGCGGGCGGGGGAGGACTGCGAGGACATGGAGAGCGGGGCGGCCTTCCAGGTCTGCCAGTCCCTTGGGACCCCCTGTTTGGGTCTGCGGATCATCTCCAACAACGAGCTCACCGGGGAGCCCTACCGCCGGGAGGTGGGGGAGGACCTCCAGCGGTTCGTGCTGGAGGTCCTGACAGGCCATCCATAAGAGAAGAAAACAGCGGCGCATGGAGTCTGGCTCCATGCGCCGCTGCGCTGTTCTTTCGGGTTTGCCGTACAGGCCGGACCTTAGAGGGCCAGGAGCTCCAGCTTGCCGTCCTGCTCCAGCGCCTTGAGCTGGGTGATGGGGTGCTGATAGCTCTCGATGATCTTGGTGGCGATAGGGTCCTCCAAGTCCTTCTGGACCTGCCGGCGCAGGTTCCGGGCGCCGTAGGTGACGGAGTAGGAGGTCCGGACCAGGTGGTCCAGGACGCTCTCGTCCCAGGTGAAGGTGATGCCCTTCTCCCGGAGGTTGTCGGTGAGCTCTCCCAGCATGAGCTTGGCGATCTCCTTGAAGTTCTCCTCGGTGAGGCGGTTGAAGTAGACCACCTCGTCCACACGGTTGATGAACTCAGGCCGTAGGAACTGGCCCAGGGCCTTCAGGGCCTTGTCCTTGCCCTGCTCGTTGGCGGTGCGGCCGAAGCCCACCGAGCCCATGCCCTTGTCGCTGCCAGCGTTGGAGGTCATGACGATGACCGTGTTCTCAAAGTTCACCACCCGGCCCTGGGCGTCGGTGATGTGGCCGTCGTCCAGGATCTGGAGCATGATGTTGAGCACATCGGGGTGGGCCTTCTCGATCTCGTCGAAGAGAATGACGCAGTAGGGCTTCCGGCGGACCTTCTCGGTGAGCTGCCCCGCCTCGTCATAGCCCACATAGCCCGGGGGCGAGCCGATGATGCGGCTGACGGCGAACTTCTCCATGAACTCCGACATGTCCAGCCGGATGAGGGACTCGGGAGAGTTGAACATATCCTGGGCCAGCTGTTT
>DWWJ01000017.1 GCA_019119795.1 Candidatus Intestinimonas pullistercoris | reverse complement strand
CCATCGCCCCCCTTCCAGCGCCCAGTGGTACCATCGTTGTCGATGAGGTGGATGCTCATGGCTCCGTCCTCTCCCATCTGGTACCGGCCGGAGATTTGGATGCGCCAATCCTCGGCGCTCTCAAAAGCCGTCGGAATTGTAAAGCTTATTTCCTTGTCGGTTGTTGTCACGCTCTCTGCCAGGGCGTCCAGGGCCTCCTGAGCCGTCAGGGCCTCTGTCCGGGCCGTCAGAGCATCCGTCTGGGCCTGGGCCCGGTCGAAGGTCACCAGGACGCCCAAGAGCACCGCGGCGCACAGGCACAGGCCGGTCAGCAGGGCGCCCGTCTTTTTTACGGTAAAAAGATTCATGATCCGTCCTTTCATCTCTCGCGCCCCTCCGCTGAGGGGCACGGCCCATCGGGGGCCTGCCGGAGCCCGGGCGGCCCGTTCCAGCAGCACCCCGCCGTAGCGGTGTCGGAAGGCGGCATCCTGCCCCGACACCACGTCATTGTCACAGCACAGCTCCAGGTCCCGTCCCGCCCGGCGGACCATCCACCACACCAGAGGATTGAACCAGTGGACGGCGTTGACCAGGTTCAGCAGGGCCTTGTACCACAGGTCGCGGCGGCGGATGTGGGCCAGCTCATGGCGGAGGACCAGCTCCGTCTCCTCCCCCTCCAGGTCTGCGGGCAGCAGCACCACCGGACGAAACAGCCCCATGGAGAGCGGCGGGCCCTCGGCCTCCGTGCGGAGGACCTGAGGCCGTCCATGCATCCCCCGCCACAGCCGGGCCAGGAGGACCTGGTCCTCGGGCCGCTCCTCTGTCTCCCGCAGGAGCTTCCGCCGGAGCAGACAGGTCCCGGCGGCCTGCCACAGCAGCATTCCGCCGCATCCTGCCATCCACAGCCAGGGAAGGACCTCCCCCCATGTCCAGGCCGACTCCGGGACGGGGGCTTCTGGGGCAGGCGCCGGCTCCTGGGGCCCTGTCCAGGACGGCTGTACCGCCTGGGCAAGCTCCGGGACAGGGAGGGTCAGCACGGCCCGCTCCGGCGGCGCCCACCGCACCGGCAGCAGGAGCCACAGGGAGAGCAGCAGCCACAAGAGGACCCGGCTCTCGGCCCGGTAGCGCCGCTCCATCCACCCCGACAGGAGCAGCAGGGGCAGCAGCACCGCCGAGGTGGTCAGGGAGAGCTCCCCCAGGCGCTGGACCAGCCCGGCCATCAGGAGCCCCCCTCCCGCAGGCTGTCCAGCAGCTCCTGGAGGGCCTGGAGCTCCTCCCGCTCCACCGGGCCACCGTCATAGAGGGCGGCGGCAAAGCGGGAGAGGGAGCCCCCGTAGAGCTTGTCCAGAATGCTCCGGCCCTCGCTGTGCTGGTACTCCGCCCGGCTCACCAGAGGGGTGTAGCGGTTGGTCTTGCCCTCCTTTTGGCAGCTCAGGAAACCCTTTTCCTCCAGCCGCTTGAGGTAGCTGTGGAGGGCGCTGGCGGTGAGGGGCCGTTCCAGGGCCTCCAGAATGGCGGGGGCGGTGACCCCTCCCCCCTTGGACCAGATGACCAGCATGATGTCCAGCTCCGACTCCGGCAGCCGACCGTGTGTCCCCATGCTTTGGACCTCCTTTGCCTCGTCTTTTATTATTTGCATTTGCAGAAGCCTTCTACAGCTTTATTCTACATTTGCAGAAATTCTTTGTCAAGGATATTTTTGCAAATGCAGAAAATATTTTTCCTATCCCTGGCGCATCCTACTAAAAACCGTCCCTGCCGCCCGGGACACCAGAGGGGAAAACGTGAATTTTCTGTAAAAAGAGGTCCCCGGTCCCCCCTCCGGCGCAGATTGGGGCTTGCAAGCCGGTTTTCTTTCCTGTATAATGCAACATTGAGTCACCACCGCACTATATTTGAGAGGACTGAACAATTGAAATGAGCGCTTCCAGAGAGAAGAAACAGCGGATGGCCTCCACGGCCAACGGTCCCACGGAAAAACAGCGCCGCGAGGCGGCTGAGGCCAGCAAGGCCCGTACCAGGACCATCCTTTACACCGTCATCGGTGTCGTCATCGCGGTGCTGGTCATCGCCCTGCTGGTGTGGCACTCCGGCATCTTTGAAAAGGGCAAGGTCGTGGCCACCGTCAACGGCGAGGATTACACCGTGGCCGAGATGGGCTACTACTATTATCCCACCGCCAATATGTACAACCGGTACGGCATCGCCATGGATGAGGCCACCCTCCGGCAGAACGCCGTGGACAGCCTCCAGTACACCGCTGCCCTGGCCGCCGCCGCTCAGGCCGACGGTTTTACCCTCTCCGAGGAGGGGGCTGCCTCTGTGGACGAGACCATCGCCAGCCTGCGGACCTATGCCGCCCAGAGCGGCCTCTCCTTCACCGCCTATATCCGCAACGCCTACGGTCCTTACATGACCGAGAGCCTCCTGCGGGAGTGCCTGACCCGGGACACCCTGGTCCAGGAGTACTACAACGACCACTCCGATTCCCTGACCTATGAGGAGTCCGAGATCCAGGCCTACTATGAGGAGCACGCCGACGAGCTGGACACCTTCACTTATTCCGCGGTCTTTATCGACGGCACAGTGGAGAGCACCACCGATGATAGCGGCAACACGGTGGAGCCCACCGAGGAGGAGACCGCCGCCGCCATGGCCGACGCCCAGGCCGCCGCTGACCAGATGATCCAGGACCTGGAGGCCGGCGGGGACTTTGACACGCTGGCCGCCGCCGCCGAGGCCGCCGGTCAGGAGGAGACCTCCAGCGACACGGAGACCACGGATGACACCGAGGAGACCGAGCCCACCTCTTATGAGACCACCGCTCTGGGCTCCTCCCTCTCCTCCAACCTCAATTCCAGCACCGACTGCGTCGACTGGCTCACGGACACCGCCCGCCAGAGCGGCGACCTCACCACCATCGAGGTGGCCGACAGCGGCTACTGGGTCCTCCGCTTCCAGGAGCGCTACCGGGACGAGGCGAGCTGGGGCGACGTGAACGTCCGGCACATCTTCATCCAGGCTGAAGTGGCTGAGGGGGCCGACGCCCCCACCGATGAGGCCATCCAGGCCGCCCAGGAGGAGGCCCAGTCCCTTCTGGACCAGTTCAACGCCGGTGAGCAGACCGCCGAGGCCTTCGCTGCCCTGGCCGAGGAATATTCCGATGATTCCGGCTCCAACACCAATGGCGGCCTCTATGAGCACGTCACCCGGAGCACCAACTTCTTCACCGCCTTCCTGAACTGGTGCTTCGAGGACGGCCGGCAGGTGGGCGACACCGGCCTGGTGGAGAACACCCAGAGCGGACAGCAGGGCTGGCACGTCATGTATCTGGACGCCCAGAACGAGCTGCTGTGGCACTACACCGCCGACAATGCCCTCCGGAACGCCGACCTGACCGCCTGGACCGATGAGCTCCAGACCACCTATCCCGTCACCACCGACGAGGCCAACCTGGCCCTGCTGGGCTGAGCCCACAATGTTTCCTTCCCCCGGAGGTCCCGCCTCCGGGGGAAGTGTTTCTCAGGAGGTTTTTTCATGGACCCTCGTTTTCTTCGCACGGAAATGCTCCTGGGCCGGGAGGCCATGGAGCGGCTTTCCTCCGCCCACGTCTGTGTTCTGGGCCTGGGGGGCGTGGGGAGCTGGTGCGCCGAGGCCCTGGCCCGCTCCGGGGTGGGAGCCCTCACCCTCATGGACCAGGACACGGTGGAGCCCTCCAACCTGAACCGGCAGGCCGAGGCGCTGGAGTCCACCCTGGGCCTCCCCAAGGCCGAGGCCATGGCCCTCCGGGTCCGGGACATCGCCCCCGCCTGCCGGGTCCGCCCTGTCCAGGGGCGGTACGAGGCCGGCACCCGGGAGGAGTTCTTCGCCGGGAATTATGACTACATCGTGGACGCCATCGACCTGGTGAGCTGCAAGCTGGACCTCATCGAGACCGCCCTGGCCCGGAGCATCCCCGTGATCTCTGCCCTGGGCACCGGGAACAAGCTGGCCCCCTCTCTCCTCCGGGTCTCTGACCTCTCCCAGACCCAGGGCTGCCCCCTGGCCCGGGTGGTCCGCAAGGAGCTCAGGAAGCGGGGCATCCTCCACCACAAGGTGGTCTGGTCCCCGGAGGAGGCCCGGACCCCCTCCCTCCCCGCCGGGGAGACGCCGCCGCCGGGCCGCCGGAGCATTCCCGGCAGCGTCATGTGGGTGCCCGCCGCCGCCGGCCTTCTGCTGGCCTCCGAGGTGGTTCGAGACCTCACCGGCACATGGGAAAGGAGGGGCTGAGCATGGCAGAGCAGCTTCCCCGCTGGACCGATTGGGCCCGGGAGCTCCAGGCCCTGGCCCAGGCCGGGCTGGAGTACTCTCCCGACCCCTATGACCGGGAGCGGTTCCAGCGCATCCGGGAGATCGCCGCCGAGATGGTCTCGGAGGGCTCCGGCCTCCCCCTGGAGCGGGTCAAGGACCTCTTCTGCGGAGAGTCGGGCTACCAGACCCCCAAGCTGGACACCCGGGCCGCCATTTTCCAGGGAGACGCCATCCTCCTGGTCCAGGAGCGGGACGGCCGCTGGGCCCTCCCCGGGGGCTGGGTGGACGAGGACCAGTCGGTGGCCTCCAACACCGTCAAGGAGGTGCGGGAGGAGGCTGGGCTGGAGGCCGAGCCCCTGCGCCTCATCGCCGTCCAGGACCGGAACCTGCGGAACCCGACTCCCTATCTCTACGGCGTCTGTAAGGTCTTCGTGCTCTGCCGGGCCCTGGGTGGACAGTTCCAGCCCAACCTGGAGACGCTCTCCAGCGGCTATTTCCCCCTGGACCAGCTCCCACCCCTGGCGGTGGAGAAGACCACTGCCGAGCAGATCGCCCTGTGCTTCGCCGCCCGTCAGGACCCCAACTGGCTGGTCCCCTTTGACTGAAGGCGTTCCGCCCACGATTTTCCTTTTTGGGTATAAAAGCCTCCCTCCTCTGCCATACTAGGCAGCAGGAGGGAGGCTTTTTATGGAAAAGAAACGGCCCTGGCTGGCCCCGGCGGTGGCGGGAGGGCTGGCGGGCGTCGCCAACGGCTTTTTCGGCGGCGGAGGGGGCATGGTGCTGGTGCCCCTCCTCACCGGGCGGTGCGGCCTGGACCAGCGGCGGGCCTTTGCCACCTCGGTGGCCATCATCCTGCCCCTGTGCGTCCTCTCGTCGGTCATCTATTTTTTCCGGGGTGGGCTGGACCTGTCCGCCGCCCTCCCCTACCTGCTGGGGGGACTGGCCGGAGGCTGGATCGGGGGCAGGGTCTTCCGGAGGCTGAACATGGACTGGCTCCGGCGGGCCTTCGCCCTGCTCATCCTCTACGGGGGCGTCCGGTCCCTGCTGGCCCTGTGAGCTGGCTCACCGCCCTGCTGGCCGGGGCGGCTGCCGGGGTCCTCTCCGGCTTCGGCGTGGGGGGAGGTACCCTGCTTCTCATCTATATGACCGCCTTCGCCGGGGTGGACCAGCACCTGGCCCAGGGCATCAACCTGCTCTACTTCCTCCCCACCGCCGCCACCGCCCTGCCCGCCCACTTCAAAAACGGCTTCGTGGACAAAAAAACAGCGGTGCCCGCCATCCTGGCCGGACTGGCGGGC
>DWWJ01000139.1 GCA_019119795.1 Candidatus Intestinimonas pullistercoris | reverse complement strand
CTCCGCCTGGGGCCTGGGGTCGCCCTCCCCCCGCTCCGGGCGGCCCTGGCGGCCCGCCCTGCGCTCCGGTCGGGCTCCCCCCTGCTCCCCTGGCGGGGCGGGTCCCCCTCCGGCTCCGGGCGGCCTCCGGGCCGCCCCCGGGCCCTCCGGGCCCGGCCCTCGCTCCTCCGCCCGGCGGGGCTTGCGGCCCCTCCGGGGCCGCCTTTCCGCCCCGCCCCGCCGGGCTGGGGCTCCTCCCCTCCTCCCTGCCGCCCGTTTCCCCTTGACAAGCTCGAACGCCTGTGCTATTATGGTCCTGCAAGGCGCTCGCCTTTCCACCCCCTGGGGCTACCTCACCCCAGGGCTTTGGCCACGGTGGAAGGGCGGGCGCTTTTTCCTGCCCTCACCAGGGGCGGCTCCTCAGCGCCTCCCGCACCCGAAGGCCGTGCTCCCGGCACAGGTCCACCAGCTCCCCGTTGATGACCACCTCGCACCCGTACTTGTACTCGGCCCGGTCCCGCTGGGCCCGCATCTCCTCCAGCTTGCCCTCCAGCTCCGCCACCCGCCGCCGGAGAGACTGCACCTCCTCCGACGGCTCCAGAATGATCTTCAAGGTTTCCATTTTCTCCCTCCCCGTCAAATCCCGTTTGACTTACCTGGGCCCGCCCCCTGCCGTTGCATGGGCACGTCCTACGTCAACTCCCATTTGACGCTAGTACATACGCTAGCATATGTCTAAACCTTAGCACTCCTGGGGTAGAATGTCAATAGTATATCTGCTAGCAAGGAGGATAAACCGTGGACCTGATAGACCGCATCATAGCCACCCGGACCGACCATGACGAAAGCCAGCGGGCCCTCGCCGCCGCTCTGGGGATAAACCATGTCCAATGGGCCCAGTATGAGTGCCGGAAGCATGAGCTCCCAACCCGTTACCTGGAGCAGTTCTGCCGCCACTACGGCGTCAGCGCAGACTACCTCCTGGGGCTCCCCAAGGGCCTGGATTGGCCCAGGTGAGCCCTGGCCCCGCCAGGGGCGGCGGGGCAGCTTCGAAGAGGCACTCCGTCGGAGTGCGGGCCCCTTTGGGGCCTGGGTCCCCGGCCAGCCAGCCGGGGCCCCGCTCTGATGCCTGCGGGCATGAGAAAAAGCCCGGTGCTTGAGCACCGGGCTTTCGTTTTCCCCACCTTTTTCCACCACTGGGAAAGTTTTTATTTTGTTTACTTCATGGTATCCGCTCTTCGCCTCCTTCCCTGATGGATTTTTTGGCTCGGCGTCCTGCTGAGTCAGCGCCAGGACATACGTTTTTGATGGAACGCTTGTCCCGTTATAAATTCATGATAAAACAGCGGCCAGGGCCTCCCGGATATTGCGGACCCGAATGAGCTGGAGCCCGTCCGGCTCTGTGAGCTTGCCGCTGTTTCTGGCCGGGATCAGACATTGGGTAAAGCCCAGCCGCCGCACCTCAGATAACCGCTGACTCAGAGCGCTTACCGAGCGCAGTTCACCGGTCAGTCCCACTTCGCCGATGGCGGCCAAAGTGCCAGGCACGGCCCTGTCCCGAAAGCTGGACGCCATGGCGATGACGGCGGCCAGGTCGGCGGCGGGCTCGTCCAGATTCAGGCCGCCGATGACGTTGAGATAGGCGTCACATCCACTTACCAGGAGCCCCCCCCGTTTCTCCAGCACCGCCAGCAGCAACATGGCCCGGTTGTAGTCGAAGCCATTGCTGGTCCGCCTGCCATTCCCATAGGCGCTAGGCGCCAGCAGAGCCTGGATCTCCGCCAGAACCGGCCGTACCCCCTCCATGACACAGGTCACACAGGTGCCCGGTGTATCCAGGGGCCGCCCGGCCAGCAGCGTTTCTGAGGGATTGGGCACCTGGGTCAGGCCGCTGTCGGCCATTTCAAAGACACCAATCTCGTTGGTGGCACCAAAACGGTTTTTGGCGGAGCGCAGAATGCGGTAGGACATGTGGGGCTCCCCTTCAAAGTAGAGCACACAGTCCACAATGTGCTCCAGCACCTTGGGGCCGGCGATGGAGCCCTCCTTGTTCACATGGCCAATGACAAAAACCGTGACCCCCTCCCCTTTTGCTAGCTGCATCAGGGCCATGGTGCACTCTTTGACCTGACCCACGCTCCCCGGAGAAGTTGCCAGCTCACTGCTGAACATGGTCTGGATGGAGTCCACAATGACCACATCCGGCCGCAGGGTCCGAATGGACTCTAAAATATCTCCCAAATCGGTCTCAGCCAGCAGATAGAGGGACTGGCTCTGCACACCCAAGCGCTCTGCCCGCAGCTTGATCTGCCGCTCGGACTCCTCACCGGAGACATAGAGCACCTTGGAAAACCGGCAGAGATTATCGCAGATTTGGAGCATCAGGGTGGATTTTCCAATGCCGGGGGCACCACCTACCAGCACCAGAGAGCCCTGCACCGCCCCTCCCCCCAGAACACGGTCCAGCTCGGAGAGACCGGTGGAAAAGCGCAGTTCATCTGTGGTCTCGATCTCCATAATGGACCTGGGCAGATTGGCCATTCCGCTCCTGCCGCTGCGGGCAGCGGCAGAAGGAGCCGCCTTCTTTTTGGTCTCCGCAGGCTGCTCCACCATGGTGTTCCAGCTCCCGCAGGCGGGGCACTTTCCCACCCATTTGGGCGTCTCATTTCCGCACTCCGTACAGTAAAAGACGGTCTTGGCTTTCAAGGGCACGTTCCCCTTCCTGATCGTTCTCCGGCTCCTGGTAGCTGAGATAGGCGCTGGCCAGCGCCGCGGCGATCTTGGTCTGATAGCTTCCGGTCTGGAGCAGAGCGTCCTCCTCCGGATTGGAGAGGAAGCCGCACTCCACCAGAATGGCCCGGCAGCTGATATGGTTCATCAGATAAACTGTATTGGGCAGCCGGGCAGCCTGCCGGCTGTTCTCCGGGTCCAGGGCCTGCCGCAGCAGCTCCTGGGTGTGCTGGGCCAGGCCAAGGCTGCTGGCCTCGTCGGCATAAAATACTTGAGCACCGTGGTATCTGGCGCTGCCGCTGTAGGTATTCTGATGGATGCTGATCAACGTGGCGCCGGGCACGGCCTCGATCCGGGCCACCCGGTTGTGGAGGTCGGAATTCTTTTTCTCCTTCAAGGTCTGGGCCTCCGGGTCATGGAGGGAGACATCCTCTGTCCGGAGCATGACCACATCGGCCCCGTAGAGACCCAGAATGGCGTCCAGCCTCTGGGCCACTGCCAGGTTGACCTGGCTCTCCACATGACCAGCTGGTGAGACCGCTCCCCCGTCCTCCCCGCCGTGACCGGCGTCGATCACCACAGTGGAGCCGGTAAACCGGGCCGGATGGGCCATGACGGGGACGGCTTCCCCCTCATAAAACAGAAAAAACCCGGTGCTCACGGCCAGAAGCACCGTTACCGCAATGGAAGCGGCCCGGACCAGGGCAGGATGTTTCATCATTGGGCACCCCCTCCCTGCCACTCTATGAGGGGAGGCAGACGAATATACCCCGATGATTTCTCATTATACCACAGCTTTCCGGGGATGCGCAAGGCTTGCCCATGTCCCCTTCCCCTCCGCTGGTTCCCACCCGTCTTCTGTCGCATAAGATGGAACAGAGGGGAAGCCTGTTGAGTCCTCCCCTCGGAAACCACAGAAGGAGGAACCCCACATTGTATCCTGAAAACGGAACCAAACCCACACCGCCCTGTGGAGATGCCTGCGGCACACTGCCGGAGTGCGCCCCCCTGGCGGTCCCCTATGTCCCCTTTCAGCAGAACAACCCGAAACGATATGAGCAGATGGATGCCCTGAGCAACGGCACCCTCTACCCCGGTCTGAACCTCCCCTTCCGGGCCAAAGTGGACGCCGCCGGCGTGCCTCAGACCCCGATGACTGAGCTCCAGGCCCTGGAATTCGTAGTCCAGGAGCTGGCGCTTTACCTGGATACTCACCCCTCAGACGCCGAGGCCTTTGAGCTCTTCCGCCAGTACAGCGCTATGGAAAAAGACGCCAGGGCGGCCTTTGTCGCCTCCAACGGCCCTGTGCTCCGCAGTGAGACGGCTGACTGTAAGACCTACACATGGCCCAAGGAGCCCTGGCCCTGGAACTACACCGAAGGAGGGACGAAATAAGATGTTTTCCTATGAGAAAAAACTCCAATATCCTGTCAAAATCAAAACACCCAACCCCAAGCTGGCCTCCTTTATCATCAGTCAATACGGCGGGCCCGATGGGGAGCTGGGCGCCTCCCTGCGCTACCTGAGCCAGCGGTACGCCATGCCCTATCCGGAAATCAAAGCCCTGCTCACCGATATCGGCACCGAGGGGCTGTTCTGGGCCGACTGCCCCAGCCGCTCCAGCACAAAGGTCCAGGTCCGGGGCAGCAGGTTCAGCCTGACCTCCACACGCTGGTCCGGATAGACCACCATCTGGTCCAGGATGGTTTTATAGAAGGTCTCACTGGCCTGCTCTCCCTGGACCAGAGCGGTCACCCTTCTCTTGATGTCCCGCTCCAGCTCGCCCTTGTCATAGACCACCTCCGCCCTGGCCCTCGCGGCGGACAGGCGTTTCTGGAGTTGGGTCATCTCCCGGTCGTACCGCTCCGTCATCTGCCGCATCTCCGCCTTGGTGATGTCCTGGGCGAAGAAAGCGTCCAGGGCGGCCTCCCGCTTTTTGGCCAGCCGCTCCAGTTCTGATTCCAGGACATCCTGGTTTTCAGTGCCCACCTCCTCCCCTGCCTGGATGGCCTCCAGGGCGATGGCGGTCACACTGCGGATCATCTCCCCGCTGTCCAGGGGGAGGGCCTGGAGGGACTTCCTCAGCAGCTCCATGGCCGTCTCATCCCGTAGGGTCCGCCCCACGTCGCAGCCCACCCGGTTTCCCTGGGAGTCTATATGGCCCCTCCCCTCACTGGTGGCGGTATAGCAGCTCCAGCGTCGGCAGAAGCTGCCGTCCTTCCTTTTTTTCTTCCGGGATACGAAGCTGGCCCCGCATACCCCGCATTTGATTCTGCCGCTGAATACATAGCGGTTGGAGTGTCCCGCCCCCAACTCCCCCTTGCGGTTCCGCTTTTTCAACTCCGCCTGCACCACCTCCCACAGTTCCCGGTCGATGATGGGCTCGTGGTGGTCTCGGAGGATGACTAGGTCCTCCTCCCCATGGTTGTATTTTTTGGCGTGGGTGAGATAGTCCGGGGTGATGGTCTTCTTCTGAACCAGGTCGCCTACGTATTTTTCGTTTTTCAGGATCTTGACGATGTGGTTGCTGTTCCACTTTACATTGCCGCTGTGGGTGCGGTATCCCGCCTCCCGCAGCTCCCGGGCGATAATGGTGGTCCCTTTCTTTTCTACTCCGTACTTATGGAAGATGAGCCGGACGATCTCTGCCCCCTTGGGCTCCACTATCAGGCGTCCATCCTTTACATCGTATCCCAGCAGGGAGCGGCCGAAAACCACCCCTTGCTCCATCCGCCGGGTCTGGCCCCACTTCACCCGGCTGGAGGTCCTGCGGCTCTCCTCCTGGGCAAGGGAGCCCATAATGGACAGCCGCAGCTCGGCGTCCGGCTCCAGGGAGTTGATGCCGTCGTTGAGGAAAATCACTCCCACCCCCATGGTCTTGAGCTCCCGGGTGTAGGCGATGGTGTCCAGGATGTTTCGGGAGAACCGGCTGACCTCCTTGGTGAGGATCAGGCGGAACTTACCCCGCCGGGCGTCCTCGATCATCTGATTGAAGGCGGCCCGTTTCTTGGTGGAGGTGCCAGTGATGCCCTCATCTGCGTAGACCCGGTACAGCTCCCACTCCGGCTGGCGTTCGGTGTACTCCCGAAAGTACCGCTGCTGGCTCTCAAAGGAGTTAGCCTGGTCCTCCTTGTCTGTGGAGACCCGGCAGTAGGACGCCACAAAAGTCATGGTATGTCCTCCCCCTTCCTTTCTGATCTGTCAAGGATTTTTCCCTTCCAAATTTCTTCCGCATGTCTGTACTGCATCTCACTGAGAATGCCCTCGTCTTTCAGCCCGAGCAGGATGGCCTGCTGGAGCATCGACCAGAACTCCGGGTCCGTCTTTTGTGTGATGACCTCCTCATCTGTAACGCCCAGCAGTCTGATCTGCTCCCCCATCCCGCATGCCCCCTTTGATTCCAGGGTATGCATGGGGCAAGACCAGATTTCTTAGCGGATGTGCCTCCCTTCCCTTTTCAACAGATGATCAGAGTTAAATTGGATTTTCGTGCTGTTTTCATGAATATTCTCTCCTTTTTGAGGGGAGGGGACAGGCTTGCCAAACGGAGTATACCGTATCCCCTCCCATAAGTCCACTGTTTTCTTTCTCTTTCTCAAGGCGAGGCTATGGGGTGAGCTTCCAGACCGGTTCCTCCGCATGGTCATCGGCCTTGTGGCCCATTGCCAGCCTCTTTTGCCTCTCCTGTTCCCGGGCCTTGTGATCCACTGGGGCGGGCCTCAGGGTGCTGTCAGCCACTGGCCTACTGTCCTGAGCACGCTCCAGAGCGTGCTCAAGCTGTACCAGCCCGCCCACAAGGCCAACAGCCCTGGTGGGATCAGCAGGAGCGCCGGGGACGGGCGCAGGAGCGAAAGCTTCGGCAGCCTGGGCGGCGAGAAACGCCGCCCGCCCCTCCTCCCAGCCGGTGGGAGCCTCCGCCCCAGCTCCGCCACCTCCCGCGACAGCACCTCCCACTGGGCCTGGGTGGGGTGGTTCCCCACCTGGGTGGAAATCTCCCGGGACAGAGCCGCCAGTGCCTCCACGCTGGCCTCCAGACCCTCCAGCCGCTCCAGTAGTGCCTCCCACTCCTGGGGTGTGGGACTGCCCTGCCCGTTCGACGGGTTCCGCCGCTTCAACTCCTCCAGTGATAAGCCCGGCTCGAATGCGGAACTCACGCTCCATCTGCTCCTTCCTGTACTTGTTTTCATGGAGCCGGTCATCCCGGCACCGCATGCCCTGGGGTGTGGTGTAGGTGATATACTTCCGGCTGGCTATCCAGCAGACTTCATAGCCCTCGCTCCGCATCAGGGAGAGGAATTCCTCCCGGCTGGCGGCGTACATCATACACTGTTCGATGGTGTTCATCAGCCGGAACTTCCAGCTCTCCCCTTTGGCGGCGGAGCGGTACTCCCGGGCGTCCACCCGCTTCTGCCTGACCAGTTTTTGAGGCGGCGGCAGAATCTCCAGACTGTGGGCGGCGCAGATCTCATCATTGGCCAGCCGGTGGGCCAGGAGGTCTGCGGCGCTCTGGTGGAGCTTTCTTCCATCCCGGAAGCTGACGCTGTTCACCACCAGGTGGTTGTGGAGATGCTCCGTGTCCACATGGGTGGCTACCAGCGCCTCGAAGTCCGGGAACTCCCGCCGGGCCAGCTCCAGACCGATGGCGTGGGCCTCCTGGGGCGTCAGGCCATCTGCCTCCGAGAAGGACTGGACGAAGTGGTAGTACTGTCGGCCGTCTATTTTGCGGAAGCGCTCCTTGGTGAGCTTCATTTCAGAGATGGCAGACTGGGCGGTGCAGTTCCACCCGGTCACCAGCTGCAGGTCCTCC
>DWWJ01000138.1 GCA_019119795.1 Candidatus Intestinimonas pullistercoris | reverse complement strand
GTCTTTGCTTTACACAATTTTGGACGACAGTACCCTTAGCAAATCCTCTCTCGATAGAGTCTTCGAATTTCATTTGTTTGATGATTTATCGTGGGCAGTTTCATATTTTCTGTCCCGTTTATACCCTGGGTAGAGGAGTGTAAAATCTGCCATAGAATAGTTTCAGTGTGTCACTCATGTACCCCGTCTTGCCGGGGGGCAGATAGGTTCTGCCACACACTGGTACAACACCGCTCCGAAGTGGAGACAGATCAGGTACTTTAGCCGATTTCACAGCAGTCTGTGATACTTGGAACTTGTGTCATAGCAAGACACCATACTACAGGTCAGTTGAAAAGCCACTAAAATATTTGAATTTCTGTAACCTGCAAAAGATGACATCCAAAAAGGGGACGCAGAATATAAAATCAGGGCCTGTGGTACCCCACAAGCCCTGATTTCTCCCATACACGGCGATAAGCCCCATAGGTTCACATTGTGTACCTATGGGGCTTATCCCGTGGGCAGGTCCTTGTTTTTATAACAAAATGAGGCCGTAGGTCTGCCGCAGGCGCTCCAGCACCTCCGGCTCCAGGTCGGCGGTGCCGTCGTAGAAGGCCCGGCCCTGGTAGACCCGCAGGGCGGCCTCCATCAGCTCCGGCACGTCGGACCACAGGCACAGGGCATCCCGGATGGCGTACTGCTCCTGGGCGAAGAGGTCCACGTCGTCCTGCTCCAGGATGGCGATGCGCAGGGCCCCCACGGGGCTCTCCTCCTCGGCGGTGACGATGTCCTCCATCAGGTCGGGGGTGCACTCGATGGTCTCCCCCACGTCCACGTCGGGGGTGATGAACCGGGCCTCCTTCTCGCTGGCGCAGGGGATGACGTCGGGGTCCCGCTCCACCGGGGGGAAGGCGGAAAAGTCCACCCCCTCCAGGGCCCGGACCAGGGCGGCCGTCTCCCCGGCATGGCCGCCGCAGGGGAAGACCCGGGCCCCCGCCGCCGCCCAGGCCGGGACACGGCCGGTAAAGTCCCCCTCCTCCGGGACGGCGATGAGGGGGAGGTCCAGATACTGGTGGAGGCGGGAGAGCTGCTCCTCCAGGGCGTCCGGGTCGGGACAGTGGAGGCCGAAGGCGGCCGCCCCCATGCCCTGCATCACGATACCGCAGGCCAGCACGTCTCCCCCGGTGGGGGTGCGGCCCTCCTCGTCGCAGCGGCAGACCACCAGCACCGGCTGCCGGAGCCCTGCCTGCCGGACCCCCAGCAGGGCGGCCCGGGCCTGGGCCATGGCCTGGACCTCCTCCACCAGGATGAGGTCGGCCTCCTTCAGGGCCTCCGCCCGCCGGGCGTAGAGGGCCACCAGGTCCTCAAAGGGGGTCTCCCCATAGGGGGGGATGGCCTCCTCCGTGGGTCCCAGCACACCCGCCGTCAGGGCGCGGCCTCCGGCCGCCTCCCGGACCAGGGAGAGCCGGGCGGCCTCGGCCGCCGAGTCCAGGGGCTCCGGCGGGAGAACGGCGGCCAGGGCCCCCGCGCCGGCGGCGGCACAGGGGCGCAGGTCCTCCAGAAGGGCGTCCCCCCGGACCTGGGGACCGGCGCAGGACAGGACAAGGGGCAGGGGCAAGGGTATGGGCTCCATAACGGGCAGTTCCTCCTCAAAATCGGTGGCGGGATCGGTTCATCCAGCAGAGAGAGCGTGCGGGCCGGAGGGAAATACAGGGGTCAGCGGCCCCGGAGGGCGGCGGCCTCCTCCGGGCTCAGGGGGACGCCGCCCCCCAGCAGGCGCACGTTCAGGCAGACCTGGGCGGTGTGCTCCAGGGTCTCCATGCGCCAGTAGGCGCTCTCCAGGTCGGGGCCCAGGGTCAGGGCCCCGTGGTTGGCCAGGAGCAGGGCGTCGTGGCCGTCCAGCAGAGGCCCGGCGGCGGCGGGGAGCTCCGGGGTGCCGGTGCGGCCGTAGGGGGCGCAGGGCACCGGCCCCAGGGACATCACGGCCTCCCCCAGCAGGGGCTCCTCCAGGCCCAGGCGGGCGCAGGCGAAGGCGGTGGCGGCAGGGGGATGGGCGTGGCAGACGCCCCCCACGTCGCTCCGGCGGCGGTAGCACTCCAGGTGCAGGGGGGTCTCGGAGGAGGGGCGGAAGGAGGAGCTCCCCTGGACGGCCCGGCCCTCGCTGTCCACCACCACCAGCATGTCGGTGGTGAGGAAGCCCTTGCTCACCCCGGCGGGAGTCACCAGAAAGAGGCCCTCCCCCAGGCGGCGGCTGAAGTTGCCGTCGTTGGCGGCCACCCAGCCGCGCTCCCACATCCGGCGGCCCAGCTCACACATGAGCCGGCGCTGGGTCTCGTAATCCATTTGTGCTCCCTTCCTCTCCGCGCGTGAGGCGCTTGTCCTATGATTATACTCCCTGGCGGGGGAATTGACAATGCTCTTCTTTTTGGGGCCCCTGGGTGCAGGGGCCTCCCCTGGGGAGTCCGGCAGCCTGCCGGGGGCTGGTTTCCCGCCAGGGGGCGGAGGCCCTCCGGGGGGTGCGGCTCCCCACCGCGGGGGTGCCTGCCCGGCAGGGGCAAGGTCCATTTCTTTTTCTGCGGAAAAAGAAACGGGCCTTGACTCCAAAGAAAAAGTTAGGCCGGTCTAAGCTAAGTGTTTGGTAAACCACGGCGGCTTGCGTCTTTACGCACTGTGGTGAGGACCAGCCCCGGCCGTTACGGCCTTCCCATTGCGGAACAGGGAAAAGCTGTGGTTCTATCTGTGGGCCGCCTGGTGGTGCCACTCTCGCGGCAGAGTGCGGCGGTGCGCCAGGGGCGTCGCGCCCTATCAAGTCTCCCGCTCCGCCGCAAGGGAGGCACCTGACCGCCCCGGCCCTGAGAGAGGCACCCGCAGGCGGCGGGTGGATAGAGCGCAAGCCTGTCCCTGTTCCACAAGGGCAGGCCGTAACGGCCGGAAGGGGTCCCCGCAGTCATACGAAAGCCGCTGGCCGCCGTTTTCGCCCATAAGCCCTGCATAGACCGGGCCCCTCTTTTTCTTTGGGGTGAAGGACCGTTTCTTTTTC
>DWWJ01000137.1 GCA_019119795.1 Candidatus Intestinimonas pullistercoris | reverse complement strand
TACTCGGCGGTGTGGTGCATCTCCCAGGTGCGGATCTGGACCTCGAAGGGGATGCCCTCCCGGCCGATGACCGTGGTGTGGAGGGACTGGTAGCCGTTGGGCTTGGGGGTGCCGATATAGTCCTTGAACCGGCCCAGCACCGGCTTGAACAGGTCGTGGATCACACCCAGCACGTTGTAGCAGGAGGCGATGTCGTCCACAATCACCCGGAAGGCGTAGAGGTCGAAGATCTCGTCCAGGGTCTTGTTCTGGGCGAACATCTTGCGGTAGATGGAGTAGATGTGCTTGACCCGGCCGTAGACGGTGGCGTGGATGCCCTCCTCGGCCAGCCGGTCGGTGATCCTGCGCTGGATGCTGGCCATGAACTCCTCGTGGGCGGAGGACCGGCGCAGGAGCTCGTCGGCGATCTCCTGGTAGCCCACCGGGTCCAGGTACTGGAGGGAGAGGTCCTCCAGCTCCCACTTGATCTTCTGCATGCCCAGCCGGTGGGCGATGGGGGCGTAGATCTCCATGGTCTCCAGGGCCTTTTCCCGCTGCTTCCGGGGGGTCTGGTACTCCATGGTGCGCATGTTGTGGAGCCGGTCGCAGATTTTGATGAGGATCACCCGGATGTCCTTGGCCATGGCCATGAGCATCTTCCGGAGGTTCTCCATCTGCTCCTCTTCCTTGGAGGTGTACTGCACCCGGGTCAGCTTGGTGACCCCCTCCACCAGGTCGGCCACCGCGGGGCCGAAGAGCTTGGCGATCTCCTCATGGGTGGCGCCGGTGTCCTCGATGCAGTCGTGGAGCAGGGCGGCAATGATAGAGTCGGTGTCCAGCTCCAGCTCGGCCACGATCTCGGCCACTGCCAGGGGGTGGGTGATATAGGGAGAGCCGTCCTTCCGGAGCTGGCCGGAGTGGGCGGAGTCCGCATATTGAAAGGCGGCGAAGAGCCGCTTGGTGTCCAGATTGTGGTTGTACGCCTTCACCTTTTCTTCCAGGGCGTGATAGCTCTCCAATACTGGGTCCATAAGATCACCTGCTCTCTTGGATCAGGGAGATGGTCCTCCCACTGTCAAAACCGCCGTCCCGGCGGAAAGGGGCTCGCGGGCTCAGCCCTGGGCCAGGTGCCGCAGGCGCTTCATCAGGCTGGATTCCTCCAGGTCCACCTTGCCCTCCACCCGGCACAGGTCGATGCGCAGGTGGTCGGTGGACTGCTCCACCTGGATGAGGCCCCGCTCGTCCATCACCTCCAGGCAGACCATGGTCCGCATGACGGTCTCCCGGATGCCGTAGCAGCGGGAGACGCACCGGGCCAGGCGGCGGGCGGTGTCCTCCACCCTGCCCAGGCGGGCGTGCCCGTTGAGGTAGCGCCACACCGCGGCGAACTCCTCCCGGCTGGGGATGAGGGAGGCGGCCTCCTGGGCGGAGAGGGCCTCCCCCCGGCGGAGCCGGTCATAGAGGGCCTGCTCGGCCTCCATGCGGGTGGGGGCGGCCCGCAGGTCGCAGACCTGGAGCTGGACGGTGCGGTTCCCCCGGAATTCGTTGATCTGGGGCGTAAAGGCCACGTCCACCCGGTCTCCGGGGGCGATCCCGGCCAGGGCGGCGGTGGCGGAAAAGAAGATGGCGTCTAAAGGGCAGCCCCGGTGGGTCAGCCGAAGCTTTAGGTGCCGGCCGCCCCCCACCTCGCACATCCCGGCCACGGTGCAGCCGGACAGGGAGAAGACCGGCTTGGGGTTGGCCGCCCCGTAGGGCTCCAGCAGGGCCAGGCCGGCGATCTCCTCCAGGGTCAGAAGGCTGGGGTCGGGGAGCTCGGCGTCCACATCCAGCACCGAGACCAGCTCGGCGCCCCCGGTCCACTCCTCCACGCAACGGTCGATGCGGGAGCGGAAGGCGTCGATGTTCTCCTCCCGGATGGTAAAGCCGGCGGCCAGGGCGTGGCCCCCGAAGCCCTCCAGCAGGTCGGCGCAGGACTCCAGGGCCTGGAAGAGGTTGAAGCCGCCGAAGGAGCGGCAGGAGCCCTTCCCCCTCCCGTCCTGGAGGCAGATCATGAAGGCGGGGCAGGCGTACCGCTCCGCCAGGCGAGAGGCCACGATGCCCACCACGCCCTGGTGCCAGCCCTCCCCGGCCAGGACGATGGACCGCCGGGGCCCGGCTGAGGTCCGGTCCAGCTGGTCCAGGCACTGGGAGAAGATCTCCCCCTCGATGTGCTGGCGCTCCCGGTTGAGCTCGCACAGCTCCCGGGAGAGGGCCTCCGCCCGGCCGGGGTCCTGGGTGAGGAGGAGCTCGGCGGCCAGCCCCGCCCGGCCCATCCGGCCGGCGGCGTTGATGCGGGGGGCCAGGGTGAAGCCCACACAGGTGGAGGTCAGGGGCTTCTCCCCGCTGCCCGACTCCCACAGCAGGGCCCGGAGGCCGGGCCGGGGCGCCTGGGCCAGCAGGGCCAGGCCCCGCCGGACGATGGTGCGGTTTTCCCCGGTGAGGGGCATGACGTCGGCCACGGTGCCCACGGCGGCCAGGTCGGCATAGGCGGCAAAGACCACCTCCCGCTCTTCCTCTGGGGTCAGGGCCAGGGCCAGCTTCAGGGCCACCCCCACCCCCGCCAGGCAGGAGAAGGGATAGGAGCAGTCGGAGCGGTGGGGGTCCACCACGGCGGCGGCGGGAGGCAGGGCCTCCTTGCACTCGTGGTGGTCGGTGATGATGACATCCACCCCCAGACCCATGGCGTAGGCGGTCTCCTCCAGGGCGGTGATGCCGCAGTCCACGGTGACGATGAGGGAGACCCCCTGGGCGTGGAGGGCATCCACCGCCTCCCGGTTGAGGCCGTAGCCCTCCTCCAGGCGGTCGGGGATGTAAGGGACCACCCGGGCCCCCCGTTCCCGGAGGAACTGGGTGAGCAGACAGGTGGAGGTGATGCCGTCTACATCATAGTCTCCATAGACGGCGATATGTTCCTGTTGGGCAATGGCCCGCTCCAGCCGGGCGGCCGCCCGGTCCATGTCCCGCATCAGGAAGGGGTCGTGGAGGGGGGCGTCGCCATCGGAGAGAAAGGCCTGGGCCGCCCCCGGCTCGGAGAGCCCCCGGGCGCAGAGCACCAGAGCGGCCAGCACCGGCAGGGCGGCCCCCGCCAGGGCGGAGACGGCGGCCCGGTCCGGCGCGGCCAGGTTCCATTTCTTATATTTCATGGCATGTCCTCAGAATCTCAGAAAATCACCCTCTATTATAGCAAATCTGAGGGGCGGTGACAAGTCAAGGAGTAGAAACGGGAGTGTCCAAACAAAGAGTTAAAGGAAGTCAAAGAAAGAAAAAGGGACAGCAGCTCCGGGATGGAGGGAACGATAGGAGTCTTTGTGACAGCCAAACCGGTTGTAGGCATGAACGAAAACAGTAAGAACGGCCTGAAGATTCTCCAGCTTTCTTGGAAAACACCTGCTTTTCCGGGCAAGGGTGG
>DWWJ01000136.1 GCA_019119795.1 Candidatus Intestinimonas pullistercoris | reverse complement strand
AGGAATGAGCGTACACAAGCATGACGACCTCCCCGCCGGGGGGCACTGCGCCCGGGCCTGCTGCCTCCGGGCGGAGGGCCTGGGGGTGACCGCCGGGGACCAGGTCATCCTCCACGACGTGGACTTCCACCTCCACTGCGGAGAGATCACCGCCCTCATCGGCCCCAACGGGGCGGGGAAGTCCACCCTCTTCAAGACGGTGCTGGGCCAGCTTCCCCACACCGGGACCATCGACTTCCAGCAGGCGGGGGGACGGCACACCCGGCCCCTCATCGGCTATGTGCCCCAGTCCCCCTCCTTCGACCGGGGGGACCCGGTGAGCGTGCTGGACCTCTTTACCTCGGCCATCTCGGACTGGCCGGTCTTTCTCCCCATCCCCAGAAAGCTCCGGGAGCGGGTGGCGGCCTGCCTGAGCCGAGTCCACGGGGAGGCCCTCCTGGACAAGCGGATCGGGGCCCTCTCCGGCGGTGAGCTCCAGCGGGTGCTGCTGGCCATGGCCCTGGAGCCGGTCCCCCACATCCTGATCCTGGACGAACCCCTCTCCGGAGTGGACATCGAGGGGGAGCGGCAGCTCCTGGACATGCTAGACGAGGTCCGCACCCAGTACGACCTCTCCATTCTCCTGTCCACCCACGACTTCGCCACCCTGGAGGAGTACGCCGACAAGGTCATCCTCCTCCAGAGCACCGTCCTCAAGGCGGGCCGGCCCGGCGAGGTCCTGGGCTCCCCGGAATTTCAGCAGGTCTTCCACCTGACCCTGGGAAGGGGGCGGAGCTGATGGAGCTCTGGAATCAACTGATCGGGGCCCTTCCCTTCGAGTGGGCCTCCCACGGCTTTATGCGCTCGGCCCTGCTGGCCGTGCTGGTCATCTCGCCCCTCTTCGGGCTCCTCTCCACCATGGTGGTGGAGAGCCGGATGTCCTTCTTCTCCGACGCCCTGGGCCACTCGGCCTTCACCGGCATGGCGGTGGGGACCCTGGCGGGGACGGCCGTCCCCCTGCTCTCGGACACCGACCCCCTCTGGTTCGCCGTGGCCTTCGCGGTGGTCTTCGCCCTGCTCTTCACCTTCGTGCGGCGGCGGACCAGCCTGGCCAGCGACACGGTCATCGGGGTCTTTTCCTCCACCGCTGTGGCCCTGGGCATCTTCCTGGCCACCTTCGGCGGAGGCAGCTTCACCAAGTTCAACGCCCTGCTCATCGGGGATATCCTCAGCGTGGAGCCGGCCCGGATCGGCCTGCTGGCCGTCATTCTGGTCCTAGTGGTGCTGCTGTGGGTGTGCTCCTTCAACCAGCTCATGCTCTCCTCGGTCCACCCGGCCCTGGCCGACAGCCGGGGGGTCAAGGTCTTCTGGCAGGAGGCCCTCTTCTCCGCCGCCGTGGCCGTGGTGGTAACGGTGGCCATGACCTGGGTGGGCCTGCTGGTCATCAACTCCCTGCTGGTGCTGCCCGGCGCCGCCGCCCGCAACGTGGCCCGGAACATGCGGCAGTACCACCTGATCGCGCTGCTCTCGGCCCTGGCCGCGGGCATCGCGGGACTGATGACCTCCTACTTTATCGGCCCCTCCGCGGGGGCGTCCATCACGTTATACCTGGCGATCCTGTTCGCCGTCACATTCTGTTTCCGCAAAAAAAGACTGTGAGTGAAAAAAGGAGGTTTTTCCATGGCAACGCTGCTTTTTCAGGGACACGCGAGCTGCCGCATCACCACCCGGGCCGGGGCGGTGATCTATATCGACCCCTTCGCTGGGGAGGGCTACGATCTGCCGGCGGACCTGGTGCTCATCACCCATGAGCACCACGACCACAATGACCTGAGCAAGGTCACGCTGAAGCCTGACGCCGTGGTCATCCGCTCTGCCGACGCCCTGGCGGGGGGACAGTACCACACCTTTGACAATGTGGCGGGCATCCGCGTCCAGACAGTCCCCGCCGGGAACCGCAACCACGATCCCAAGGAGTGCGTGGGCTATATCCTGACCCTGGACGGTGTCACCCTCTACCATGCAGGGGACACCTCCACCATGCCCCACATGAGCGTCCTGGCCCCCCGGAAGCTGGACTGGGTGCTCCTGCCGGTGGACGGCATCTACAATATGGACCCCGCGGAGGCCAGCACCTGCGCCCGGCGCATCGGGGGCAAGCACACGGTGCCCATCCACACCGACCCCAGCTACCAGTATAATCGCACCCAGGCCGACCGGCTCTCCTGCCCCGGCAAGGTGCTGCTGGAGCACGGCCAGAGCGTGGAGCTGTAGTCTGTCAGGACATGGACGGCCAAAAATCGGGAGGCGGCTTTTTGAAGCCGCCTCCCGATTTTTTGGTAAAGTGAACGCTTAAGTCTTCTGCCAAGCTCCCTTGCTGAAGAGGACCAGGATGGGGAAGATCTCCAGGCGCCCGGAGATCATGCACAGGGAGAGCACCAGCTTGGACAGGTGGGAGAACTCGGAGAAGTTACCCATGGGGCCAACTTTCTCCAGACCAGGGCCCACGTTGCCGATGCAGGTAATGACAGCGGTGAAGGTGCTGCCGAAGGAGAAGTCGTCCAGAGCTACAATGAGCATGGCCAGCAGGGCCAGGAGCATATAGCCCCCCAAAAAGACCATGACAGTGTGGAGGGTCTTTTCGTCCACCACCCGGCCATCCAGCCGCACCACATTGACCGAGCGGGGGTGGAGGATCTGGCGGACCTCCCGCCGGACACACTTGAGCAGGAGCAGGGCCCGGGAGCATTTGACACCGCCGCCGGTGGAGCCGGCGCAGGCGCCGCAGATCATCAGGAGCACCAGCAGCATCCGGGAGAATTCCGGCCACTGGTCGAAATCCACGCTGGAGAAGCCAGTAGTGGAGATGATGGAGGAGACCTGGAATAAGGCGTGGCGGAGGGAAGTCAGGAAGGAGCCGTACATGACGTTGATGTTGGCAGCGATGAGGAGAACAGAGACCGTCACCACCAGACAGAAGAAGCGAAACTCGTCGCTCCTGAGGGCCTGCCGGACTTTTCCGCAGAGGACCAGAAAGTAGAGGGAGAAATTCACCGAGAAGACTAGCATGAAAATGCCCAAAATGACCTCAAAGACAGGGTCCTGATAGCCGCCGATAGAGGTGTTCAGGACAGAGAAGCCCCCGGTTCCCGCCACCGCAAAGGAATTCACCAGGGTATCGTAGAGGGGCATACCCGCCAGCAGCAGACAGACGATCATCAACACAGTGAGGCCGAAGTAGATGGCGTACAGGATCTTCGAGGACTGGGAGGCCCTAGGCACCAGCTTGCTGACGATGGGCCCGGGGGACTCGGCCTTCATGACGTGGAGGGTCCGGCCGCCCAGGGAGGGGAGGAGGGCGATGGTGAGGACCAGGATGCCCATGCCGCCCAGCCAGTGGGTGAAGGAGCGCCAGAAGAGGATGCCCTTGGGCAGGCCCTCCACAGCGGGAAGGATGGAGGAGCCAGTGGTAGTGAAGCCGGAGATGGACTCGAAAAAGCAGTCCACAAAGCTGGCGAAGTCACCGCAGAAGTAGAAGGGGAGGGCGCCGCTGATGCCGGCCAGCACCCAGATCAGACCGGCAGAGAAAAAGCCCTCCTTGGCGTGAAAGGCGGTGTCGGATTTCAGAAGGGACAGCAGGAGGCCCACCGCGGCGGTGATGCCGATAGCCAGCAGGAAGGGGGCGGGGTCCTCCCGGTAGAGAAGGGCCACCACCAGAGGGATGGCCATGCAGGCGGCCTCCACCAGCAGGGTCTTGCCCGCCAGCCGGAAAACAAGTTTGAAGTTCATCGCCCCATCCCCCGTGTCAGGACGGAGTCGTCAAAGATGTCGTTGATGTCCAGAATGGCGCGGCCACTGGCCACCAGGATGACGGTGTCGCCCAGCTCCAGGGTGGAGGAGCCCTCGGGAATGATGGTGCGGCCCTGGTGGATGATGACGGCCACCAGGATGCCCTTTTTCAGGGGCAGGTCCTTTAGCGGGGTGCCCAGATGGCGGGTGGTCTTGTTGACGGTGAACTCCATGGCCTCGGCACCGCCCTCGCCGATCTTGTAGAGGGTGTTCATCACGCTGCCCTTGGTGTTCTGCCGGCCCCGGACGATCTGAAGGATCTGGTTGGCGATGAAGAGCTTGGGGGAGATGACGCTGTCCAGGCCCAGGTCCCGGACGATGCCGATGTAGTTCCGGCGGTTGCACTTGGCCACCACCTTAAAGATCTTCCGCTGCAGGGCGTAAAGGGAGATGATGAGGTTGTCCTCATCCCGGTCGGTGAGGGCCACAAAGGCGTCGGTATCGGAGAGGTTCTCCGACTCCAGCAGCTCCTGGTCGGTGCCGTCGCCGTGGATGATGAGGCTCTTGGGCAGGGCCTCGGAGAGCTCCAGGCACCGGGCCTCCCGCTGCTCCACAATCTTCAGGCGCATGTTCATGCGCTCCAGAATGGAGGCCAGATAGTAGGAGATACGCCCTCCGCCCACCACGAAGACGTTGCGGACCTGGGGGGCATACCGGCCGATGAGCTGGAAGAACTCGTGGACGCCCAGGGGGGCGCCGATGACATAGATCCGGTCGCCCAGCTGGGGGACGAAGGAGCCGTCCGGGATGATGACCTCCCCGTCCCGGTCGGCGGCACAGAAGAGGATGGGCAGGCCCTTGACCCGGCTGGAGAGGGCCGAGAGGGGCTGTCCCAGGAAGAAGTCCTCCTCCCGGGCCCGGAAGCTCATGAGCTCCACCCGGCCCCGGTAAAAGGTCTCGATGTTGGCGGCGGGGGGGAAGCGGAGCAGCCGGGCGATCTCCAAAGCGGTGGCCCGCTCCGGGTTGATGAGCAGGTCGATGCCCATGTCCCGCTTGAGGCGGTTGGTGTCTACGGTGTACTCGATGTTGCGGACCCGGGCGACGGTGAAGGCGGTGCCCATGTGCTTGGCCGTGAGACAGGAGACCATGTTGATCTCGTCCATGCTGGTGGCCGCGATCAGGATGTCTGCGTGCTCGGCCCCTGCCTCCCGCAGGGTGGAGACCGACGCACCGTTGCCCTTGACGCACATCACATCCAGCGCCTCGTCCGCCTTTCGCAGGGCCTCATCGCTGGTGTCCACAATGGTGACATTGTGCTCCTCCTGGGACAACTGCTCGGCCAGGGTATAGCCGACCTTTCCATCACCCACGATGATGATGTCCAATTGTATCCAACTCCTCTGTAAAAAAGCTCTCTCAGGCAGAAAAAAGACAGATTCTCACCCTACTATAGCGCATTGCCTGACAGAGTGCAAGAGGCAATTTTCCAAAAGGCGGGAGGTCCTCCGGCGCTCCCTCAGTCCCGCCACAGGCGCAGCAGTCCACAGTCGTGGAGCTCCTTCAAAAGGACGGCGCACAGGGGGGAGAGGACCATCCCCGCCACCCCGAGGGCCTGGAAGCCCACATACATGGCCAGCAGGGCCGCCAGAGGGGGCAGCCCGGCCCGGGCTCCGGTGAGCTTGGGCTCCAGCAGGCTCCGGACCAGGGTGACCACCCCATAGAGGACCAGCAGCCCCAGGCCCAGCCAGAGGCGGCCAGAGAGCAGCTCTACGGCGGCCCAGGGCAGGAGGACGGTGCCGGTGCCGAAGACGGGGAGGGCGTCCACCAGGGCCACCAGGGCGGCCAGCAGAATGGCCAGCTCCACCCCCAGCAGCAGAAAGCCCGCCGCCAGCTCACCAAAGGTGATGAGCATCAGGGTGCCCTGGGCCAGCATCCAGCCCTTCAGGGCGCTCCGGAGGCGCTCCAGCCCGGTGTGGAGCCTGGAACGCCAGCGAACGGGCACCTGCCGCCGGAGAAAGGACAGGAGGGCGGGCCGCCCGGCAGAGGAGAAGTAGGTGGCCAGGGCGGTGGTGAAGAGGAAGAGCCCCACCTGGGGCAGGGCGGTGAGAAGGGCGGCCACCCAGGCAGCGGCCTGGTCGTAGAGCTGGGCAGGCAGGGCGGAGGCCCGGTCCAGCAGGGCCTCCAGGGCGTCCCACAGAAAGTCCTGGAGGTCCGGTGGGGCGGCGATGATATAGCGGTAGGCCCAGTCCTCAGCCTGGGCCCCCAGGGAGGGGAGGGAGGCAATGAGCCGGGGGAGCCGGTCCAGCAGAAGGGAGGTCTCGTACCACAGCCGCCATCCGGCCAGCAGGAGGGCTCCGGAGAGGAGGAGGACCAGCAGGAGGGTGCACCCGGCGGCTGCCGCCCACCGGGGCAGGGAGAGCCGGGTGGTCAGGAAGCGCACCGGCCGCTCCAGCAGGGCGGAGAGGGCCAGGGCAATGAGAAAGGGGAGGGTCCAGGGCAGCAGGAAGCGGAGGATGAGCCAGAGGGTCAGCCCTCCCAGGGCCACCTCGGCAGCGGTCACCAGAAACCGCAGGTGTTTGTCAGGCTGCATGGCAGACCTCCGTTCCTCAAACTGGATAGCCCCGGCCGTTCGGGGCAGCGCTGTGGTGACAATGACGGGATCGGGCCCTCCGAAGGGGGGAAAAATCGTGGGAAGTTCTGTCGATTCCCTCTTGCACATCGCCGGGGCCTGTGCTACAATAGACACCACATGCGGACAAATGACTTTGTAACAAAGACACTACCCCCGGATTACAATGGGGATGCAAAGGGAGAGGAGCGCCGCGCCATGGGAAAACCGCCGAAATATTTCATCGTGGAGGCAAGTGCCCTGCCGGAGATCTTCCGGAAGGTGGCGGAGGCCAAACGGCTGCTGGAGCTGGGGGAGGCGGAGACCGTCCACCAGGCCACCGAAATGGTGGGCATCAGCCGAAGCGCCTTCTATAAGTATAAGGACGCGGTGCGGCCCTTCAACGACATGCTCCACGGCAGGATCGTCACCTTTCAGGTCCGGCTGCGGGACGAGCCGGGGGTCCTCTCCTCGGTCCTCAATAGCTTTGCCCTCTCCGGCGCGAATATTCTCACCATCAACCAGGGAATCCCCACGGAGGGCTGTGCCCTGGTCACCATCGGGGCGGAGACCTCCGGCCTCCAGATCCCGGCGGAGGAGCTTTTGAGCCGCACCACGGACCTGAAAGGGGTTCTGAGATGCGAGATTCTGGCGGGCTGAGGGCCCGCATGGGAAAGAGAAGGAGCGTGTGACCATATGGTGAATGTAGCGATTCTGGGCTTTGGGACAGTGGGCTCCGGCGTGGCCGAGGTGCTCTCGAAGAACGCCGAGCACATCGACCAGAAGGTGGAGACCCCCGTCCGGCTTAAATATATCCTGGACCTCCGGGACTTCCCCGACAGCCCCTTCGGGGACAAGGTGGTCCATGACTTCTCGGTCATCGAGAACGACCCCACGGTGGAGATCGTGGTGGAGACCATCGGCGGGGCCACAGTGGCCCTGGACTACACCCGCCGGGCCCTCAGCGCCGGCAAGAGCGTGGTCTCCTCCAACAAGGAGCTGGTGGCCGAGCACGGCTGGGAGCTCCTGCAGCTGGCCGCCCAGAAGGGCGTGAGCTATCTCTTCGAGGCCAGCGTGGGGGGCGGCATCCCCATCCTGCGGCCCCTGTCCCAGTGCCTGGCCGCCAATGAGCTCACCGAGGTCTGCGGCATCCTTAACGGCACCACCAACTATATCCTCACTCGGATGATCCGCTCCGGCCTCACCTTTGAGGCCGCCCTGAAGGAGGCCCAGGCCAACGGCTACGCCGAGAAGGACCCCACCGCCGATGTGGAGGGCCACGACGCCTGCCGGAAGATCTGCATCCTGGCCGCCATTGCCTTCGGCCGCCACGTCTATCCCCGGCAGGTGCCCACGGAGGGCATTTCCGGCGTGACCCTGGCCGACGTGGCCTACGCCGAGTCCTGCAACCGAAAGATCAAGCTCCTGGGCCGGGCGGTGAAGGAGCCCGACGGCCGGGTGTGCGCCTATGTGGCCCCCCATCTGGTGGAATCGGAGGCCCCCCTGGCCGGGGTGGAGGACGTCTTCAACGCCATCATGGTCAAGGGAGACGCCATTGGAGACGTGATGTTCTACGGCCGCGGGGCGGGGAAGCTCCCCACTGCCTCGGCGGTGGTGGCCGACGTCATGGACGCCGCCCGGCACATCCAGTCCCGGAAGCGGATGGAGTGGGGCCCCGGCGGAGAGGACGTCACCGTCTCTCCGGAGCAGTTCCCCTTCCGGTGGTATGTCCGGGCTTCGGGCAGCGCCGGCGGCGTCCGGACGGCCTTCCCGGGGGCGGCCCTCCTGTCCCGGCCGGGGGCTCCGGCGGACGAGGTGGCCTTCCTCACCGCCGCCCCCATGACCCGGGAGCAGCTGGACGCCGCCCTGGGCGGGGACCTGCGGCCCCTGTCCGTGTTCCGGGTGCTGGAGTGACGGCATAGAATGACCTGAGGCGGAGTGCGCGGCCGGGACCTCCCGCCCCTCCGCCCGCCGCGCCCGGACCGGGGCGGGAATGGCCCCCGGATGCGCCCCGGACGGGGCTCCGGCGGTCCCATACGCGACACTTTTAGGGGGTACAGATACATGGCACTCATTGTACAGAAATTCGGCGGGACCTCGGTTGCGGATGCTGACCGCATCCGCAACGTGGCCCGCATCATCACGGAGACCTACCGCCGGGGCCACAGTCTGGTGGTGGTCCTCTCCGCCCAGGGGGATACCACCGACGACCTCATCGCCAAGGCCGGGGAGATCAACCCCAGGGGCTCCAAACGGGAGATGGACATGCTCCTCTCCACGGGCGAGCAGATCTCCTGCGCCCTGTGCGCTATGGCCATCGAGGCCATGGGCTACCCGGTGATCTCCCTCACCGGCTGGCAGGCGGGCTTCAAGACCAACTCCTCCTACGGCGCCGCCCGGATCAAGGCGGTCCGTACCGAGCGCATCCTGGCCGAGCTGGACAAGCGGAAGATCGTCATTGTCACCGGCTTCCAGGGCATCAACAAATACGGCGACATCACCACTCTGGGCCGGGGGGGCTCCGACACCTCGGCGGTGGCCCTGGCTGCCTCCCTCCACGCCGACCTGTGCCAGATCTACACCGACGTGGACGGGGTCTACACCGCCGATCCCCGGTGTGTCAAGGGGGCCCGGAAGCTCAGCGAGATCACCTATGACGAGATGCTGGAGCTGGCCACCCTGGGGGCCCAGGTCCTCCACAACCGCTCGGTGGAGATGGCCAAGCGCTACAGCGTCAACCTGGAGGTCCTCTCCAGCTTTACCGGACAGCCCGGAACGAAAGTCAAGGAGGTTGCAAAAACCATGGAAAAGCCCTATGTCAGCGGCGTGGCCAAGGACAAGAACATCGCCCGCCTGGCCCTGGTGGGCCTACCGGACCAGCCGGGCACTGCCTTCCGGATCGTCTCCGGCCTGGCCAAGTACAAGATCAACGTGGATATCATCCTCCAGTCCATCGGCCGGGGCAATACCAAGGACATCAGCTTCACCATTGCCCGGGACGACATGGAGAAGGCCCAGGAGATCCTCAGCGGCATGAAGGAGTCTCTGGGCTTCGACCACATCGACGTCACCGATGAGATCGCCAAGGTCTCCATCGTGGGCGCGGGCATGATCCATAACCCCGGCGTGGCCGCCCTGATGTTCGAGGCCCTCTACAACGCCGGCATCAACATCCATATGATCTCCACCAGTGAGGTGAAGGTCTCCGTCCTGGTGGACAAATGCGACGCCGACAACGCCGTCCAGGTCATCCACGACCGCTTTTTTGAGGAGTACGGCAATCTGTAAGCGCAAAAAGCGCCGCTCCCCGCCGGCCCATGGGGCACGGGTGGGGAGCGGCGCTTTCGCATTCGGGGCGTCAGGGTAGGAACACCGGGGAGGTGGTCCATTCGGGGGCACCGGTCCAGGGCTCCGGGAAGCACAGGCCGTAGAGGCTGGTGCAGCGGTCCTCCAGGGCGAAGAGGCCCCGGGCCTCCGGGGGGAGGTCCCTGGCGTGAGCGGGCTTGGTGAGGATGGGGACCCGGCTGCGGCGGCCCATCTCCCGCAGCACCTCCCTGCCCCGTCCGGTGAGGCCCAGCACCCGGAGGTAGGGGACCTCCGCCGGGCGGCGGGCCGCCTCCAGGCCCAGAAAGGCCCACAGGGCCAGCCGCCGGACCCGGGCGTGGGCATAGCGCTTGGTCTTGGTCAGGCGGTAGAGCTCCTCCAGGTCCCGGGCCTCCCGGGCGGCGTCCAGGAGCCGCCGGGCCAGCCCCTCGCCGCTGTCGGGCAGGCGCTGGGCCTCCTCCGGGGCCATGGACCGGAGCCGGGAGAGCACCGCCCGCTCCACCCACTCCATGGAGGCGATGTCCCCCTGCCAGGGCTCGGTGAGGAAGGGCTCGGCCTTTGCGATCTTGCCCTGCCGCAGCCAGCCCCGGAGGGCCGAGGCCGAGGCGAAGCCCGCCTCCGGCGCCGCCCCGTCGTGGGGGGCTCCCGCCCGGGGGACCGCCAGGGCGCCGAGCCCCGGCGGCAGGGCCCGGAGGTACTCCACCCCCAGGTTGTCGTTGGGGCTGGCCAGGCAGGCGGCGGCCTCCTCTCCCAGGAGCCCCCGGACCACCGCGTGGCGGCAGGCGGCGAAGGGCATCCCCTCGTCCAGGAACCGCCGGAGCCCCGCCCGATAGGCATCCGAGTCCAGGCAGGCCGCCGCCGCCCGGAGCCGGTCCAGGTCCCCGGACTCACTGCCGAAGGAGAGGGTATCCACCACCCCCGTGGTGGCCAGGACCCCCACGCCCCCCCGGGCAAAGGTCTCCGCCGAGGCGCAGGCCCAGGGGGTGGGGAGCTCCAGCACCAGATCGGCCCCGCCCCGGAGGGCCATGGCCGCCCGGGTCCACTTGTCGGTGAGGGCGCACTCCCCCCGCTGGACCCAGTGGCCGCTCATGGCGCAGACCACGGCGCAGTCCGGCCCCAGGGCCCGCCGGGTCTGGGCGATGTGCCAGGCGTGGCCCCGGTGAAAGGGGTTATATTCCGCCACGATGCCCGCGATACGCATGGCGGCACCTCCTGTCTAAAAAAGTGGGACGGTTTTGGAAAAATAGGTTGTCCTTTTGGAAAAAAGAGTCTATAATGTATCATGTCATTATATCGGCTTTGCCGCCTTTCTGCAAGGCGAAAAAACAAAAGGAGCGGAATGAAAATGAATGTACTCGTGATCAATGCCGGCAGCTCTTCCCTCAAGTACCAGCTCATGGACCCCCAGACCAAGGAGGTCCTGGCCAAGGGCCTGTGCGAGCGCATCGGCATCGACGGCCGCCTGACCCACAAGGTCCCGGCCACCGACGGCAAGTATGAGTTCGATATCCCCATGCCCACCCACGCCGAGGCCATCCAGGCGGTGCTGGACGCCCTCACCAGCCCGGATCACGGCGTCATCAAGAGCATGTCCGAGATCGACGCGGTGGGCCACCGGGTGGTCCACGGCGGCGAGAAGTTCTCCGCCTCCGTCCTTATCGACGAGGACGTGATGCAGGCCATCCGGGACTGCGTGCCCCTGGCCCCGCTCCACAACCCCGCCAACATCACCGGCATCGAGGCCTGCCAGAAGGTCATGCCCGGCGTGCCCATGGTGGCCGTCTTCGACACCGCCTTCCACCAGACCATGCCCAAGTCCCACTATATGTACGCCATCCCCTACGAGTACTATGAGAAGTACAAGATCCGCCGCTACGGCTTCCACGGCACCTCCCACAAGTACGTCTCCCAGCAGGCCGCCGAGATGCTGGGCCGTCCCCTGGAGGAGCTGCGGCTGGTGACCTGCCACCTGGGCAACGGGTCCTCCATCTGTGCCATCAACCGGGGCAAGAGCTTCGACACCTCCATGGGCTTTACTCCCCTGGACGGCCTGCCCATGGGCACCCGGGCCGGCAATGTGGACCCCGCCATCATCGAGTTCCTGATGGAGCACGAGAACCTCTCCGCCGCTGAGGTCATCAACATCCTCAACAAGAAATCCGGCATGCTGGGCATCTCCGGCGTGTCCTCCGACTTCCGTGACCTGGACACCGCCGTGGAGGAGGGCAACGAGCGCGCCATCCTGGCCAAGGACATGTTCAACATCTCCGTCAAGAAGATGATCGGCTCCTACATCGCCGAGATGGGCGGCGTGGACGCCATCATCTTCACCGCCGGCGTGGGCGAGAACGACCGCTCCGTCCGCTGGGACATCTGCGAGAACATGGAGTATCTGGGCGTCAAGATCGACCCCGAGAAGAACAAGTACCGGGGCAAGCAGATGGATATCTCCATCGACTGGGCCCGGGTCCGGGTGCTGGTCATCCCCACCAATGAGGAGCTGATGATCGCCCAGGACACCGCCGAGATCGTCTCGAAGCTGAAGGCTTGAGCTTCGCTGAAAAGCATAGGGAAAGGCCGCCCGGCTGGGCGGCCTTTCTTTATCTATTCCGGTTCCCCCGCCCGGCTGGACGTCGCTTTGGGTTTTGGGGCATGTCGGCCCGTTTGTGGGGTGTGGCGCTTTGGTTTGTGGGGCGCGGCGCTTTGCTTTGTGGGGCGCGACGACTCGGCGCGCCATCCCCCTGTGTAGGGGCGGCCAGTGGCCGCCCGGGGCGGACAAGGCCCCACCTTGCGGGGCCGGAGTCCCTCCGGGGGTGCCTACCCGGCAGGGGCAAGGTCCATTTCTTTTTCTGCGGAAAAAGAAACGGGCCTTGACTCCAAAGAAAAAGGGGGCCGGTCTTCGGTGGGTTGGTAGTGTTCCACGGCGGCTTGCGTCTTTACGCACTGTTTGAGGACCACTCCCGGCCGTTACGGCCATCACGCCCAGGAACAGGGACAGGCTGTGGTTCTATCCACCCGCCGCCTGGCTGTGCCTCTCTCCGGGCAGAGTGCGGCAGTGCCCTGCGTGGGGCGCGACGACTCGGCGCGCCATCCCCCCTGTGTAGGGGCGGCCTGGGGCCGCCCGCCGCCTGTGGTTGCCGCTCTCAGGAGGGCGTCTTGATGCCCAGGTCGTCCAGGGTATAGCCGTTGGGGGCAAGGATCTCGTCCCGGAGGGAGGCCAG
>DWWJ01000135.1 GCA_019119795.1 Candidatus Intestinimonas pullistercoris | reverse complement strand
CGATGACAGCCACGTCGTAGCCCATGTCCCGGAAGTACTCGGCGATGGTGATGCCGGTGTAGATGGAGGCCTCCCGGGCGGCCACGGGCATGTCGGAGGTGTTGGCGATGAGGACGGTCCGCTTCATCAGGGACTCGCCGGTGCGGGGGTCCACCAGCTCGGGGAACTCCCGGAGCACGTCGGTCATCTCGTTGCCGCGCTCCCCGCAGCCGATGTAGACCACGATGTCCACGTCGGACCACTTGGCCAGCTGGTGCTGCATCACCGTCTTGCCCGAGCCGAAGGGGCCGGGGATGGCGGCGGTGCCCCCCTTGGCCACGGGGAAGAGGGCGTCCACGATCCGCTGGCCGGTGAGCAGGGGGGTCTTGGGGGGGTACTTGTGCTTGTAGGGCCGGCCCACCCGGACGGGCCACTTCTGCACCATGGTCAGCGCGTGGCGCTCCCCCTTGTCGTCCACCAGCACGGCCACGGTGTCCCGGATGGTGAAGGAGCCCGACTGGATGGACTCCAGGGTGCCGCTGAGGCGGGGCGGGACCATGATCTTGTGGAGCACCACACTGGTCTCCTGGACAGTGCCCAGCACGTCGCCGCCGCTGAGGCGGTCGCCGGCCTTGGCCACCGCGGTGAAGTCCCACTTCTTCTCCGGGTCCAGGGGCGGGACCTCCACGCCACGGGGGAGGTTGTTGCCCTGGACCTTGCGCATGATGCCCTCCAGCGGGCGCTGGATGCCGTCATAGATGGTCTCGATGAGGCCGGGGCCCAGCTCCACGGACAGGGGGGAGCCGGTGGTCTCCACCGCCGCGCCGGGACCCAGGCCGGAGGTCTCCTCATAGACCTGGATGGAGGCCGAGTCCCCATTCATGGTCAGGATCTCGCCGATGAGCCGCTGCTCGCCCACCCGGACCACGTCGGCCATATTGGCGTCCGAGAGTCCGGTGGCCACCACCAGCGGCCCGGAAACTTTCACGATCGTTCCGCTGCTCAAATTCGTTCGACCTTCTTTCAGGTGGATTCGCAAAAGGGATGGGGACGCCTTAGAGGATATCCGCCCCCACGGCCCGCTCCACGGACTTTTTCACATTGGCCATGCCGATGCCCAGGGAGCCGGACTTGCCGGGGATGAGGATGATGGCCGGGGTCAGGGCGTCCTTGTAGCGGGCGATCTCCGCCTCCATGCCGGCGGCCAGCTCCTCGGTGAGATAGATGATGGCGGTATTCTCCCGGGCCAGGCGGTGGAGGATGGGCCGGGCCTCCTCCACGGTCTCGGCGGGATAGACATCCAGGCCCAGGGCCTGGAAGCCCAGCACGCTGTCCTGGTCCCCCAGGACGGCGATGCGGTAGGTCTCGTTAGACATAGCTTTCACGCAGCCTTTCCCGAATGGTCTCGGTGTCCAGGCCCGCCAGGCGCCCGGTGAGGATGACCCGGATGGCGGTCAGCTCGTTCTCCTTGGCGTAGAGGTAGCCGATGAGGGGGTGCTCCCCGAAGGGGACCCGCCGGGCCTGGGAGAGATAGGCGGTGAGGGCGTTGTCACACAGACGCTCGAACTGGGTCAGGGGGCCGCCCCCCAGGGCCTCGGCCCCGGCCTGGGCCGCCTCCTCCAGGGGCGTCCGGGCGAAGAGGGTGGGCAGTTCCCCGCCCCCGGCGGTGAGGAGGCGGTCCGGGGGCACATTCCCGCCGGAGAGGAGGGCCCGCTTGAGGAAATCGGGCCCCTTGCCCATCCGCAGGGACCGGACCAGGGCGCGGAGGTTGGCGTTGTCGATGGACAGGCGCACATAGCCCTCCAGGAAGGAGCTGCCCGAGGCCTGGGCGGCCTGGAGCATCTCGGCGTAATAGGCCCGGTCCAGGATGAAGTCGGCGGCCTGGGGGTCGCCGCTGGAGGCCAGGGTCTCCCGGGCCGCGGCCACCGCCTGCCGGAAGGTCTCGCTGTACCGGTCCAGGTCTCCCCGCTCCACGTCCTCCCGGAGCTGCCCGGCGGGATAGCGCCCGGCGTCCAGCAGCAGGGGGCCGGCATCCCGGCCCACCGCCCCGGCCTTCAGGAGGGCCTTGGCGTTGTGGTAGTCGTACTTGACCCGGAACACGTCCACCAGGTTGGGGTTTGGGGCATCCCGGCGCAGGTCGTCGAAGAGGGCCAGCCGGGCCTGGTTCAGGGTCTCCTCGATGCCCGCGGGGGTCAGAGCGGGGAAGTCCCCGTACCCACATTCGGCCAGCACCCTGGCAGCCTCCTCGGCGGTGCGGGCCGAGAGCATCCGCTCCATCCGCTCCCGGGTGAGCAGCTTGGTCTCCAGGGTGTGGATGCGGGCAGAGATATAGAGATAGTCGTATTCATTCAGCCGTTTGGCCACAGAGCACCCTCCTTTCCGTCTGGTGAGGGGCGGTCACGGGAAGAGGACCTGGGCCACCTCGGCGGAGAGGGCTCCCCGCTGGAGGCGGATGAGCACCTCGAAGGAGCAGTTGGTCTCCACCCGGCCGTCCCGGAGGATGAGGCCGCCAGCCATGGGCCGGGACTCCTCGGCCAGGGTGAGCATCCCGGTGCCGGAGAGCACCGCCGAGGCCCCGGTGACCACCCGGTCCAGCATGGCTCCGGCCCGGGAGGCAGTCAGGTCCTCCGGCAGCTTGGGGGCCACCCGTCTGGCCAGGATCTCGTTGGCCTGGGTCACCACCTGCTTGCCATAGCGGGCCCGGTCCTTCTGGGAGAAGATGACCTGCTCCCGCCCGGTGCGGGAGGCCGCCACCGCCAGCCGGGCAAGCAGGGCGATATAGTCGGCCTCCGGCAGGTCCACCAGCTTCTGGAGGGCCAGGTCGAAGGCGCGGCCTACCATCTCCTGCTTGGCGGAGAGGGTCAGCTTCCGGGCCTCCAGCTGGGCCACGCTGCCCAGCCGCTCCCGCCGCAGGGCGGCATCCCGCTTCCCGCGCTCCAGAATGGCCTGGGTCTGCTCCTGGGCCTGCCGGTCGTAACCGGCCCCGATCTCCGCCGCCTGGGCCTGGGCCTGGGCGGTCAGGTCGTCGATCTCCTTTTGGATGTCGGCGTCGATCTGGCCGGTGATTTTTTCAATTCCGTTCATAGGGTTACCGCCTTTCCTTCCTGTATTGCCACGGCCCGGAGCCGGCTCACAGGGCGTTCATCAGCAGCAGGATGGAGGCCAGCAGGGACAGGATGGCGTAGAACTCCACGATGACGCAGAGGATAATGCCCTTGGACCAGTCGTCGGGCTGCTTAGCCACGATGTTGATGGAGGCGGCGGCCACGCGGCCCTGGTAGATGGCGGAGCGCCAGCCGCCCATGGCCATGGGGAGGCAGGAGACGAAGATGGTCAGGCCCTGGGTAATGGTGAGGGGCTGGATGCCGCCGGAGAAGGCGCCCATGGTATAGAGGGCGAAGAACCAGATGACCAGGCCGTATAGGCCCTGAGTGCCGGGGATGACCTGGAGGATGAGGCACTTGGAGAAATGTTCGGGATTTTCGCTCAGGACGCCGGTGGCGGCCTCGCCGGTGATGCCGGTGCCCTTGGCGGAGCCCACGCAGCAAAGACCCACTGCCAGGGCGGCCCCCAGGAACGCCAGACCAATGCCGCCGAATTGTGCGATAAAGTCAGCCATGTCAATTTTCCTCCTTAATCATGTCCACAAATTTGGTGTTGATGGAAAGGGGACGGAAGGGCTTTCCGCCGTCCTGATAGAATTTCCCGAAGAACTCCAGGCACTGGAGCCGCAGGTCGTGGACGAAGCAGCCCAGGATATTCAGCCCGAAGTTCAGGGCGTTGCCGATCATAGCGATGATGACGAAGCCGATGACATTGCCGGTGATGGAGCCCAGGGTGTTGAACACCGAGGCGATGATGCTCCCTGAGAGCATCAGGGCCATGAGCCGGGAGTAGGAGAGCACGTCGCTGAAGATGCCGGTGACACCGTTGTAGACGGTGTTCACGATGGTGCCCAGCACGGCGATGCCCTTGGTCTGACGGCAGCAGCCCACTACCAGCATCACGCCGCCCAGCGCCAGCACCACCGGAACCCCGGCCACATTGCCGATGCCCAGAATGGCCAGGGCGGTGCCGGCGTAGATGATCCACCAGGTCCCCTCGTTGAAGAGGGCATCCAGGAAATGTCCCTCCCTGGTCTGTTTGACGAAGCTGATGGCCATGCCGGTGATGATCTGCACGAAGCCCAGCACCAGGGAGCCGATGAGGATGGCGATGGTGTCGTTGAGGGGGGTGAAGAGGGCGGGGAGCTCGAAGGTGCTCCCGGGGTCGATGATCTTCAGAAGCTGGGGAATGAAGTCTCCGAAGAAGCCCCCGGTGAGGGCCCCCATCACAAAGGTGGAGATGCCGCACAGCCCCATAAGGGCGAAGAGGTAGTTCATAGTCCCCTTGGGGCGGGCCTTTTTCAGCACCACCACAGAGGAGAGCATCATCACCAGCCCATAGCCCATGTCGGCCATCATGATCCCGTAAAAGAGAATGAAGAAGGGGGCCATCAGGGGGTTGGGGTCCAGACCGCCATAGGCGGGCAGGGAGTACATCTCGGTGACCATGTTGAGGGGGCGGGTGAAGGCGTTGTTCTTGAGCTGGACCGGCACCTGGGGATACTCCTCCGGGTCGGGGTCCACCGCCTCCCAGGCCGCGGCGTAGCGACTCAGCAGGATCTCAAGCTCCCCCAGCTGCTCGGCCGGGACCCAGCCCTCTAAAAAGAGGGCGGCTCCTGAGGTCAGCAGGCGGCCCTTGACCTCCTCCCGCTGGATGTCCTGGTTGACCCGGTCCAGGCAGAGCTTGAGCGCCTCCCGGTGGACGGCCTCCTGGACGATGGACTCCTTGCATGCGGCCAGCTCCCGGTCGAGCTCGGCGGCCTGGGCCTCCAGCCGGTCGGTGTTGGCCCGGGCGGTGCCCTGCCAGCCCCGGAGGGAGACCGGCGTATAGCCGTAGCCCTTGAGCAGCTCGAAGGCCTCCTCTTCCGCCTTCCGGTGGCACAGGACCAGCACATACTGGAACTCCCGGTCCCGGCCCGCCCACTGGAGCTGGCACAGCTCCGTGACGGCGGCCAGGGCGGTCTCCACCGCCTGCCGGTCGGCCGAGGAGGAGAGGGCCCCGAAGGTCACTGAGACCTCCCGGGTGGAGGGCAGGTCCAGGTCCATGTCCAGCTCCAGCCAGGGGGCCAGGGCGGCCTTCTGGGCCGAGAGCTTGCCCTGCTCGCTGCGGATGGCGGCGATGCGGGCCTCTCCCTCCTGGATGCGCCCGGCTGCCGCCAGGGCCTGCCGGTAGGTCTCCTCGTCGAAGAGCTGCCCCTCGGTGACCTGGGGACGGGGCTTGAGGAATCCCCCCTTGGCGGGGGCGCGGTGCTTGAGGATGTCCAGGGCGGCCTTGAGGCTGTCCGCCCGGGACTTGGTGTCAGCTAGGGCGGTGTCATCCACTCGGGCGAAGGCGCTCCAGGCCGGGTCGGTCAGGAGGTCGGCGGGCTCCCGGACCTGGACACAGCCCAGGTGTTGGAGCTGCCGCAGCAGCGCCTCCCGGTCCGAGGCCATGCCAAAGAGCCGCAGCCGTTTCATTTTGACAATGGCCATCAGTCACCCACCACCCTTCTGATGATCAGGGCCGCCGCGTCCTCCAGACGTCCCTCCGCCTCCCGGCGCAGAGCGTCGCAGGAGCGCCGCGTCTCCTCCATCACGGCCTCCGCGTCCGCTGCGGCGGCTTCCTCCGCCTGGGCGAACATGGCCTTGACCTGAGCCTCGGCCTCCGCCCGTGCCTGGGAGAGCCGGGCCTGCCCGGCCCGCTCAGCCTCCGCCGTCAGCCGCTTGGCCTGCTCCACGGCTTCCGCCCTGCGTGCACGGGCCTTCTGCTCCGTCTCGGTCACCTTTTGGACCGCTTCCAAAGACATGCTTTCACCGCCTTTCCCTCACAGTATTTCCCGGATAAAAGGAAAACTGCTCCAGAGTTTGATTTCATCATACACGAGTTCGCTGGCAAAATCAACACAAAGATAAACCAATTTTTGAAAATGGTAGGGCCAATATAACCATATTGTAGCAAAAAGAATAAAAATAGCCGAGTTTATAGGCCATAAATCAGCAAATATAGAAAAAGGATTGGGAAGAATTTCTTCAAATGTTTGGTCCATACAGTAAAATTTTTTGAGGGCCACAGGGGTGGCAGGGACCAGGAGGAAAGAAAAAGCCGGACGCGGGGAGGCGTCCGGCAAGAGAACAGGAGGGAGGGCAAAAAATCAGCCGGCGGGCCAGAGGGCCCAGCTCTGATCCCCCTGGCCCGCGGCCCCCAGGAGGACCAGCTGGCTGTCGGGGTCCTCCAGGCCGTGCTGGCTCAGCAGGGTGGCCAGCGCGGGGCGGGCCTGGGCGTCGGTCCAGACCCAGACCCTGTCCAGGAGCTCCGCCAGGGCGGGGGTCTGGCCGCCGGCGCTCTCCTGCTCCAGGTCGGCGGGGAGGACGGCTGAGAGCTTTACGCCGGGGTAGGCGGCCTCCAGGTCGGCGCGGAGCTGGGTGTAAAACTCCGTAAGGGTCTGGGACAGCGTGGCGGGGTCGTAGGCCTCTCCTGTAAGGATGGTGCTCAGGTCCCCGCTGACCGGATAGCAGGCCCAGTCCAGCAGGATCTCGTCAAAGCCCAACCCGGCCAGCTCCAGGCACACTCCGGTGACATAGCTGCGGACCTCCGGATAGGCGGGGCTGAACCAGCGGTAGCCGTCGTCCCGCCAGTTGCCGATGGCGCTGCGCAGGGCCAGCTCCGGATGGGTCCTGGGAACCGTGTTGTCCCGGAAACAGGACACCCGGGCCACCGTGTAGAGCCCCTCCTGGGCGTTGAGGGCCTGGATGGCGGCGTTGCGGTCCTCCGGGGCGTTGACCCCGGTCTCCACCGCCAAAGGCTGGGCGGAGGTGAAGGCCAGGGCGCCCTCGTCGGTCTTCATGTCGAAGAGGGCGGCGTTGCCCCCTGCCGCCTCCACCTGCTGGAGGGCGGTGCCGTCGGTGAGGGCGCTCTCTGGCAGGGTGACGGCGTGGATGGGGGTCTGGACCTCCGGCTCCGGGGTGATGACCACCAGGGGCTCCGAGGGGGAGGGTGAGGGGGTCTCTGCCACGGGGGCGGGATCGGGGTCGGACCAGGGGAGCCGGACCCTGGCCCCGTCAGCGGAATAAACGGTGTATTGCTGCAAAAAGAAGGCTGCCGCCAGGCCCAGGACCAGCAGTGCTGCCAGCACCGCGATCACCGCTTTCAGGGCGGAGCGGGCGGCGCTGCGGCCCCGGTAGGCGTGGTAGCCGTATTGTCTCTTCATCTGGATCTCCCGTCCTTTGCCTGTTTTGTCCGGCGGAGTGCCGGGGCGGACCGGGCGGAGGCCCGGATATCAGGGTGCACAGTCGCCCCGCTCAGTCACCAGCAGCGCCTCGTCCAGCTTACCCAGGGCCTGGGCCACCAGGGCCTGGTCCTCTGTGGACATGGTGGCCATGACGGAGTCAAAATATCCCCCCACATCGGCGGTGGCCTTCCGCCGCAGGGTCTCGTACCGCTCTGTGGCGGCCACCAGAATGACCCGCCGGTCCTGCTCCGAGCGCTCCCGCCGGGCCAGACCCAGCTTTTCCAGCCGGTCTACGATGCCGGAGACAGTGGAGTTGGCGCTGCCGGTGCGCTCGGCCAGAAGGCTGATGGGCATGGGGCCCTCCTCTCCCAGAACATTGAGGACCAGGGCCTGGGGAAAGGTCAGATGCAGGCGGCCGAAGTGTTCCCGGAAGAGGCGGGACATGTGCTGGGTGACCCGCAGATAGGTCATGAGGATGTCGCTGGAACCGTTCACCATGGGGGACTCCTTTCTGGGGAGGGGCCCTTGCCCGGCGCTTTACGCCGGAGGGCCGCTTGCGTGTTTCGGATGCGAACAAAGCATATCCCTTTCTTCCAGATTCGTCAATTCCCCTGGGAAAAGGTTCACGAAATGTTTATAATGTATCCGGCCGGTATAGAATAGGAAATGGGGACTTGGACGTCCCCGGGCATCCCCTTGTGCGCGATGCCGAAAAAACCCTGTGGGAACTAAAATCCTTGTGAGATTTGTGCTTGACATTGCAGCCCATCTGTTATATCATAATCAAGCGCCTGTTCAGGGCGCAGTCTGCGATGATGCGGGAGATTGCTCAGAAATGAGGTAACTTCCGCGGAGTATGTCCGTTGATCGGGCGGCTGAGGAATCACGCGCTCGGCGTATATCGCCGAGGGCTTGAGCGCAAGGCCGGCTTCGTTTGGGTTGCCGGCTTCGTTCTTGCCCGGGAGTGATACGCACGGAAGAGTGTACAGAAAGATTTCTCACCGTACGGAGCGGCATGACACAGAATCCACTTCGTATGTTTAAGGAGGAACAACCATGGCAGCTCAGAAGGAAATGATCCGCATCCGTCTCAAGGCTTACGATCACCAGCTCATCGACCAGAGCGCTGAGAAGATCGTGGAGACCGCCAAGCGCACCGGCGCCACCGTGTCCGGCCCTGTGCCCCTGCCCACCAAGAAGGAGGTCGTCACCATCCTGCGGGCCGTGCACAAGTACAAGGACTCCCGGGAGCAGTTCGAGCGCCGCACCCACAAGCGCCTCATCGACGTCATCAAGCCCTCCCCCAAGACCGTGGAGGCCCTGATGGCCCTGGAGCTCCCCGCTGGTGTGGAGATCGAGATCAAGCTGTAAGCGTCTGAGCCGTTGCGAACAGGCGAGGCGTGATAACAGCCCCACACCCGCAAATCCCCATCGTTTGCACCGCAGTCCGCCGCGTTTTGAGGCGGACGGGTCAAGTCGGCGGAGCAATGCCAGCCCAATGGGCACCTCTCCCGACCAATAACCTTAATAAGGAGGAAGTCACACTATGGAAAAGGCGATCATCGGCAAGAAAGTGGGCATGTCCCAGATCTTCGATGAAGCCGGCCGCGTCATCCCCGTCACCGTGATCGAGGCGGGGCCCTGCACCGTGGTGCAGAAGAAGACGGCTGAAAAGGACGGCTATGAGGCCGTGCAGCTGGGCTTCGAGGACGTTGCCGAGAAGAAGCTCACCAAGCCCCAGATCGGACATCTCAAGAAGGCGGGCGAGGCTCGCAAGAAGTACCTGAAGGAGTTCAAGCTCTCCGGCGCCGCCAGCATGAACGTGGGCGACGAGGTCAAGGTGGACACCTTCGCCGAGGGCGACCGCGTGGACGTCACCGGCATCAGCAAAGGTAAGGGCTACGCCGGCGTCATCAAGCGCTACGGCGCCGGGCGCACCCCCACCAGCCACGGCGGCGGCCCGGTCCACCGCCATGCTGGCTCCATGGGCCCCGCCACCGATCCCTCCCGGATCTTCAAGGGCAAGATCGGCGCCGGCCACATGGGCGACGAGCAGGTCACCGTCCTGAACCTGGACGTGGTGAAGGTAGACCCCGAGCTGGGCATCATCGCCGTGCGGGGCGCTGTCCCCGGCCCCAAGGGCGGCATCGTGTATCTGCGTAACAGCGTCATCAACGTCAAGGAGAAGGGCGCCGCGGCCAACGCCAGCATCAACCCGCAGAAGGCTTCCGCCCGCGTCAATCCCCAGAAGGCTTCCGCCCGTAACAAGTAAGAAAGGAGAGAAACCAAATGCCTAAGGCAACTGTTGTCAACATGTCCGGCGCTCCCGTCGGCGAGGTGGAGCTCTCCGAAGCTGTGTTCGGGATCGAGCCCAATGAGGCCGTGGTTCACGCCGTTGTGAAGAACCACCTGGCCAACTGCCGTCAGGGCACCCAGTCTGCCCTCACCCGCGCCGAGGTCTCCGGCGGCGGCATCAAGCCCTATCGTCAGAAGGGCACCGGCCGCGCCCGTCAGGGCTCCACCCGGGCTCCCCAGTGGACCCACGGCGGCATCGTGTTCGCCCCCAAGCCCCGCTCCTACCGCTACTCCCTCAACAAGAAGGTGCGCCGGCTGGCCCTGAAGTCCGTCCTCTCCGCCAAGGCGGCCGAGGGCAGCATCATCGTGGTGGACGAGCTGAATGTCCCCGAGATCAAGACCAAGGGCATCCAGAGCTTCCTCACCGCCGTGAAGGCGAGCAAGGCCGTCCTGGTCACCCCCGAGGTCAACATGAACGTGGTCAAGTCCGCCCGGAACATCCCCGGCGTCTCCACCACCACCGCCAAGCTCATCAATGTCTATGACATTCTCAACGCCAACCAGCTCATCGTGGACAAGGCTGCGCTGGCCGTCATCGAGGAGGTGTTCGCGTAATGACGAAGGCATATGACATCATCAAGCGCCCCATCATCACCGAGAAGTCCATGTCGATGACCGAGGACAAGCGCTACACCTTTGAGGTCGCCAAGGACGCCAACAAGATCGAGATCGCCCGCGCGGTGGAGGAGATCTTCGGCGTGAAGGTGGCCAAGGTGAACACCATCAACATGTATGGCAAGGAGAAGCGCATGGGCCGTTACCCCGCCGGCCGCCGCCCCTCCTGGAAGAAGGCCATGGTCACTCTGACCGCCGACTCCAAGGCCATCGAGTTCTTTGAGGCGTAAGGAGGAGAAGAGGAATGGCAATCAAGACATATAAGCCCACGACGCCCTCCCGCCGCCACATGACCGTGTCGGCCTTCGAGGGCATCGACAAGAAGGCCAAGCCCGAGCGCAGCCTGACCGAGAACCTGAAGAAGAACGCCGGCCGCAACAGCTACGGCCGCATCACCGTCCGCCACCGCGGCGGCGGCAACAAGAAGAAGTACCGCATCATCGACTTCAAGCGCCAGAAGGACGGCGTGGAGGCCACCGTGCTCCGCCTGGAGTACGACCCCAACCGCTCCGCCAACATCGCCCTCATCCAGTACACCGACGGCGAGAAGGCCTATATCCTGGCTCCCGTGGGCCTCAAGCCCGGCCACAAGATCGTCTCCGGGCCCGAGGC
>DWWJ01000134.1 GCA_019119795.1 Candidatus Intestinimonas pullistercoris | reverse complement strand
GCAACGCCGCGGCCTCCGGCGCCCAGGTCCCCGACCCCGATGTCCAGGCCGTGCTCCAGCAGCTCCTCCGGGCCATCGACCAGTATTTTGAGGAGGAGTAGCCCTCCTCCACGAGCCGCCCGCTTTTGAGGCCCAGGGGGCTCCCCTGGGAAGGGCGGCTCCCGCCGCGGGGGGCGGAATCCCTCCGGGGGGTGCCTGCCCGGCAGGGGCAAGGTCCATTTCTTTTTCTGCGGAAAAAGAAATGGTCTTTCCCCCCGGAGGGACTCCGCCCCCGGCTGGGTGCCGCGCCGACAAAGGCTTGCGCTCCGCAAAGCGCCATATCTCAGTATCAAACCCTCTAATTTTTGATCCAGAAAGGACAGAGATGTTATGAAAGTGATCTTACAGCAGGATGTCAAGGGCCAGGGCAAGAAGGGCCAGCTCATCGAGGCCAGCGACGGCTACGCCCGGAACTTCCTGATCCCCCGGAAGCTGGCCGTGCCCGCCACCGCCGAGAACCTGAACACCATGAAGCAGCAGGAGAAGGCCAAGAAGGCCCAGGAGGCCGCCGAGAAGGCCGAGGCCCTCTCCGAGAAGCTCAAGACCTCCGTGGTGAAGCTCACCGCCAAGGCGGGCACCGGCGGACGGCTCTTCGGGGCGGTGACCTCCAAGGAGATCTCCGACGGCCTGAAGGCCCAGTACGGCCTGGACGTGGCCAAGAGCAAGATCGTCCAGGAGGAGCCCATCAAGGCCTTCGGCACCTACGAGCTCAAGTGCAAGCTGGGCTACGAGGTCACCGGCACCATCTATGTGGTGGTGGCCGAGGAGAAATAAATGCCCCCGCTCCGGCCGCCCCTATGCCGTTCCCCTGAACCGGACCCAGCGGGTCCGGTACGCCAAAGCGGGCGTTCCCCAGGTCTTTCTGGAGGACGCCTGAGCACGACTCTGAGCAGGAGGTGACCTCCCATGGACGACGAGCTTCTGGTCAAGCAGCTCCCCCACTCCACCGAGGCGGAGCAGGCGGTGCTGGGCTCCATGCTCATCGACGCCCGGTGCATCCCGGCCGTCATTGAAAAGCTCCGGCCCGACGACTTCTACCTCAAGCAGGACCGGGACATCTACGAGACCATCTACTCCATGTTCTCCCTGTCGGAGACCATCGACCCGGTGACCGTGCTGGACAAGATGCGCCTCAACGGAGTCTTTGACGAGAACACCTCCCGCTCCTACATCCTCCAGCTCATGGAGATCACCCCCACCGCTGCCAACGTGGGGGAGTACGTGGAGATCCTCCGGGACAAGTCCCTCCTCCGGCACATCGCCGAGACCGCCGGGGAGCTGACCAGCATGGTCCAGGACGGCACCGCCGCCGGCCAGGAGGTGCTGGACGCCGCCGAGCAGCGCATCTACGCCCTCCGGCAGGGCCGCTCCAGCCAGGGGCTCATCCCCCTCTCCAGCGTGGTGCTGGACGTGCTGGACCGGCTGGAGGAGCTCTCCAAGTCGGACTCGGCCGTCCCCGGCCTCTCCACCGGCCTGCCCGACGTGGACAGCGCCATCTCCGGCCTGAACAACTCCGACCTCATCCTTCTGGCCGCCCGGCCCGGCATGGGCAAGACCTCCTTCGCCCTGAACGTCCTGCTCCAGGTGGGCAAGTTCTCCGGCAAGACGGCGGTCTTCTTCTCCCTGGAGATGAGCCGGGAGCAGCTGGCCATGCGCCTCATCTCCAATGAGGCCTTTGTGGACAACAAAAAGCTGGTCACCGGCCGCCTCAATGACGAGGACTGGGACAAGGTGGCCATGGCCGCCGCCGCCCTGGGCCGGGCCAAGATCCTCATCGACGACAACCCCTCCCTCAGCGTGGCCGACATGAACGCCAAGTGCCGCCGGGTGGATAACCTGGGGCTGGTCGTCATAGACTATCTTCAGCTCATGCAGTCCGCCGGGGGGAAGCAGCGCTACTCCGGCGAGAACCGGCAGCAGGTGGTCTCCGACATCTCCCGGGCCCTGAAGATCATGGCCAAGGAGCTCAACGTGCCGGTGGTCTGCCTCTCCCAGCTCTCCCGCGGCCCCGAGAGCCGCCAGGACAAGCGGCCCATGCTCTCCGACCTCCGGGAGTCGGGGGCCATCGAGCAGGACGCCGACATCGTCATGTTCCTCTACCGGGACGACTACTACAACGAGGACAGCGAGAACCACAACCTGGCCGAGTGCATCATCGCCAAGAACCGCCACGGAGAGACCCGGAAGGTGGAGCTCCAGTGGCTGCCGGAGTACACCACCTTCTCCTCCATCGACCGGACCCATACCGAATACTGAGAAAAGGAGGGCCGCCTGTGGACCAGACCGGGCTCCCGGCGGGCTTTGCCGCTCTGACAACGGAATACGCCATGCTTCCCACCGGGGGGCATGTGCTCTGCGCCGTCTCTGGCGGGGCCGATTCGGTGTGCCTCCTCCACCTGCTCAAGGGGCGGGCGGAGGCGGAGGGCTTCGCCCTCACCGCCGCCCACTTTGACCACGGCCTCCGGGGGGAGGACTCCCGCCGGGACGCCGCCTTCGTGGAGCAGCTGTGCCGGGACTGGGGCGTCCCCTGCGTCACCGGCTCCGGGGACGTGGCCGCTGAGGCCCGGCGCCGGGGCGCGGGCATCGAGGAGACCGCCCGGGACCTGCGCTACACCTTCCTGGAGCAGACCGCCGACCGGGTGGGGGCCGGTGTCATCGCCACCGCCCACAACGCCGACGACAATGTGGAGACCCTGCTCCTCCACCTGGTCCGGGGCAGCGGGCTCCAGGGCCTCACCGGCATCCCGCCCCGGCGGGGGCGGCTGGTGCGGCCCCTGCTCACCACGCCCCGGGCCGAGATCGAGGCCTATCTGGAGGCCCACGGCCTCCCCCATGTGGAGGACGCCTCCAACGCCGACCCCGCCTTTGCCCGGAACAAGCTCCGCCACCAGGTCCTCCCCCTCCTCCGGGACCTCAACCCCCGGCTGGAGGAGAGCCTGGGGGAGGCCATCGGACGGCTCCGGGCCGACAACGACTACCTCAACGCCCAGGCGGCCAACGCCGCCCGGGAGGCCGCCTGGGCCGACGACGACCTGGTGATCCGCACGGAGCTGGTGGCCCGGGCTCCCGACCCCATCGCCGTGCGGATGATCCGCTGGATGCTCCTGGAGATGGGGGAGCACCAGTTCGGCTCCGCCCACCTCCAGGCGGTGGTGGACCTGGCCCGGTCCCCGGCCCCCTCCGGCCGGGTGGACCTGCCCCACGGCCTTACCGCCTACCGGGTCTACGGCGACCTGCTCCTCACCGTCCGTGGGGAGGACCCCCTCCCTCCCTTCGCTCCGGTCCCCCTGGCCCTGGAGGGGGAGACCCCCCTGCCCGAGGCGGGCTGGACCTTCACCTGCCGGCGCGCCGCCGCCCCGGAGGTCCTCCCCCGGGACCCCGGCCGCTTTTATCTAGACCCGGCCCGGCTCCAGGGCCCCCTGGTGCTCCGCCCCCGGCAGACCGGGGACCGGCTCTCTCTCCCCGGCCGGGGGGAAAAGACCGTAAAAAAGCTCCTCATCGACGGCAGGGTCCCCCGGCGGGTCCGGGAACGGGTCCCCATCCTGGCCGACGAGGCCGGGGTGGTGTGGCTGGGGGGCTTCGGCCCCCACCAGGACCGCCTGGCCGCCCCCGGGGCGGAGGCCCTGGAGATCACCGCCGTCCGAGAGACATGAGGGCTCCCGTCGCGGGGCGGAATCCCTCCGGGGGGAAAGACCATTTCTTTTTCTGCGGAAAAAGAAACGGTCCTTGACCTCGTCAGAACGAATTCCATTTCGCTCCATCCCCCTTGCGGGGATATCCGCTCCATTTCATTCGTTCTTCCTCTCCCCACAAAAGCTGCGCTTTTGTGGGGGCCCCGGGGGGCCCGGTCTATGCAGGGCTTATGGACGAAAACGGCGGCCAGCGGCTTTCGTATGACTGCGGGGACCCCTCCCGGCCGTTACGGCCTGCCGTTTGGAACCAGAGACAGTTTTCGCCCTACCCACCCGCCGCCTGCGGATACCTCTCTCAGGGCCGGGGTGGTCAGGTGCCTCCCCTGTGACAGAGGGGAGAATGTGAGGCGCGGTGAACTCGGCGCACTCTGCCGCGAGAGTGGCACAGCCAGGCGGCCCCAAGATAGAACCATAGTCTTTTCCCCGTTTCCCAATGGCATGGCCGTAACGGCCGGGGCTGGTCCCCAAACAGTGCGTAAAGACGTAAGCCGCCGTGGACGACCAAAAACCCACCGTAGACCGGCCTAACTTTTTCTTTGGAGTCAAGGCCCGTTTCTTTTTCCGCAGAAAAAGAAATGGACCTTGCCCCTGCGGCGGGGAGCCGCACCCCCGGAGGGACTCCGCCCCCTGGCGGGCAACCAGCCCCGCCGGGCAGGCGCCCCCAGCTGAAAGCCGTCATCCAGACTCCACACCAGAATAGAAAGAAGGAACTATCATGCAGGCACAGGACATCGAACGGGTCCTATTCACAGAAGAAGCCCTCAAGGCCAGGGTCGCTGAGCTGGCCGCCCAGATCGACCAGGACTACGCCGGCCGGGAGCCCATGTTCATCAGCGTCCTCCGGGGCTCCTTTATCTTTATGGCCGACCTGGTCCGGGCCGTTACCCTCCCCTGCAAGCTGGACTTCATGGCCGTCTCCTCCTACGGCTCCGGCACCACCTCCTCCGGCCAGGTGAAGATCAACAAGGACCTCTCCGAAAACATCGAGGGCCGGGATATCATCGTGGTGGAGGACATCCTGGACAGCGGCAACACCCTCTCCTACCTCTTCCAGCTCCTCCAGGCCCGGCACCCCGCCTCCATCCGCCTGTGCACGCTGCT
>DWWJ01000133.1 GCA_019119795.1 Candidatus Intestinimonas pullistercoris | reverse complement strand
TATCCACCGGGACTCAGATCGACCCTCCGCCGCAGGAGGGAGAGGGGCTTTACAGGCCGGGGCAGGCGCATCCGGAAACGCATCTCCGGCTTTTTGGGCTCGTGGAGGGGGAAGCCGTCCAGGTCCTCCATCTCCGGGGCGGGAAAGGCCACCGGCTCCTGTCCCGGTGCGAGGAGCTCCACCTGGTCCCCGGCGGCAAACTTGTTCCGCAGGGAGAGGACTGCCGTGCCGTCCGGGGCGCAGGTCTCCACCACGGCGCAGACCTGGTAGTCCCGGATGTAGCGGGCATCCCCGGTGTACTGTCCCGGCTCCCCGAAATAGAAGCCGGTGGAATAGGGCCGGTGGGAGACCTTGTCCAGCTCGTCCCTCCACACCGGGGGGAGGGGCTCCCCGGCCAGGGCGGCGTCCAAGGCGTGGCGGTAGGCCCCGGTGACCACGGCGGCGTAGTAGGCCGACTTGGCCCGTCCCTCGATCTTCAGGGAGTCCAGTCCCGCCTCCAGCAGCTCCGGGATGTGGTCGATCATGCACATGTCCCGGGAGTTCATGATGTAGGTCTCTCCATGTTCCTCGAAGACAGGGAAGTACTCCCCCGGCCGCTTCTCCTCCACCAGGGCGTACTGGTAGCGGCAGGGCTGGGCGCACATGCCCCGCTGGGCGTCCCGCCCGGTCATGTAGTTGGAGAGGAGGCACCGGCCGGAATAGCTCACGCACATGGCCCCGTGGACAAAGGCCTCGATCTCCAGGGAGGGGGGCGTCTTGGCCCGGATCTCCCGGACCTCCTCCAGGGAGAGCTCCCGGGCCAGGATCACCCGGCTGGCCCCCAGCTCGTGCCAGGCCCGGGCTACCTCGTGGTTGGTGACCCCCGCCTGGGTGGAGACGTGGAGCTGGAGGTGGGGGGCGTGGCGCTGGGCCAGCCGGAAGACCCCCAGGTCGGCCACGATGGCGGCGTCCACCCCCAGGGCGTCCAGGTACTCCAGCCAGGCGGGCAGGCGCTCCACCTCCCCGCACCGGGGCATGGTGTTGCAGGTCACATGGACCCGGACCCCGTTATGGCGGCACAGGGTCACCGCCTCCTCCAGGCCCTTCCGGTCAAAGTTTCCGGCAAAGGCCCGCATCCCGAAGTCGTTTCCCGCCAGGTAGACCGCGTCGGCGCCGTAGGCCACCGCCATCCGCAGCCGCTCCATGTCCCCGGCCGGGGCCAAAAGCTCGATGCTCATGTGTGTTCTCCTCTCTGCCCCCTTGGGGGCTTCGCTGCTTAAAGGGCCTGCTCGGAAGAAGGAAATGGCCTCTGCCTCCGCTGGGAGGCAGAGGCCCTATTTCCCGGGAAAGGCCCTGTTCTGTTCTCTTACGATTCGGCCCGCTGCTGGGCGATGAAGTTCTGCTGCTCTGACAGCGTGCGGAAGAAGGAGTGGGTGCCGTCATTGCCCAGGGCGTAATAGTAGTAGTTGGTGGACTCCGGCTCCATGGCCGCGTTGATGGAGGCCATGCCGGGGTTGGAGATGGGCCCGGGGGGCAGGCCCTGGTTGGTGTAGGTGTTATAGGGGGTGTCGGCGGTATAGTCATCCTGGGTGATGGTCCGGCCCAGGGCATAGACCAGGGTGGCGTCCACGCCCAGGTAGCCCGCCGTCTCGGCGCCGGTGTTCTGCCAGCGATTGTAAATGACCGAGGAAATGGTGGCCCGGTCGCTGCCGTCGGTCTCCCGCTCGATCATGGAGGCGATAATGACGATGTCCCGGACGCTGTAGCCGTTGGCCTGGGCCTCGGCCCGCATCTCGTCGGTGAAGCGCCGGTCGAAGTTCACCAGCATCTTGTTGATGACGGTAAGGGGGTCCTCTCCCATATAGAAGTCATAGGTGTCGGGGAAGAGGTAGCCCTCCAGCCGGGTGGGCTCTCCCAGGGGGATCTCCTGGAGGAAGGAGAAGGCGTAGTCGTGGGTGGCTGCCATCTCGTTGAGCTTCTCCACGGTGGAGACCCCCTCGTCCTCCAGCCGCTGGAAGATTTGGGCCACGGTGAAGCCCTCGGGGATGGTGACGGTGACCTGCTGGCGGCTGGCCGAGTTGGAACCCAGGTTGGTGACGATGGCCCGGTAGTCCATGTCGGTGTCCAGCTGGTAGGTCCCCGGAGTCATTTTGACCTGGGCGTCGGAAAAAATCGAGTAGAGGCGGAACAGGAGTCCATACTCGATGATGCCGTTCTCCTTCAGGGTGTCGATGACATAGTCCATGTCCACCACCAGCTCGGTCTCGGTCTCCGTGCCGTCCTCGGTCTCCACGGTGACCTCCCGGCTAGTGAAGATGTCGTCGGGCAGGGTGATGATGGCCGAGTGCTCCGCCTTGTTCAAGGCCAGGAGGTCGTTGGCCGCCACCCAACCCACCGCGGCCAGCAGGGTGGACACCCCGATGACGAAGGCCACATACAGCAGGGTGCCCATCAGGTTGAAGCCCTTTTTCCGCTTCTTCCTGGGCCGCTGCTCCCGTTGGGTCCGCTCCTGGGGCTGCTCCCGCCGCCCGCTGGAGGTCCTTCTTTCCTCTTGTGACATAAGCAATTTTCTCCTTTTGCAAGATCCCGGTCCCCCGGGGAACCACCCCGGCACCGCCTACATAGAATAGGCCAGTTGGAGGGCAGCGCCGCCGGGCCGGGCCCGGAGGACCCCTCCAAACTCTAAAAGCGAGGTGTATTCTCTCATGTTCGGTAACAATAGCTGCTGCTGGATCATCCTCATTATCATCCTGATCTGTTGCTGCTGCGGCGGTGGATGGAGCGGCAACAACTGCGGCTGCGGCAAAGGCTGCGGCTGTGGGAACAACTGCGGCTGCAACAACGGCTGCGGCTGCGATTCCTGCTGCTGATCCCCCTCGGCGCCGCCGCGCCCCCGTTACTTAACCTCCCTGTAGTCCTCCAGACACCGGCGGGGCCCCCTGGGCTCCGCCGGCGCTCTTTTGTCCGGCGGAAAAGCGGCGGGTCTCGGTGAGGACCACCTCCACCCCCAGGTCGTGGGGCTCGGCAGGCAGGCGGTCCTGGAGCAGGACGTCCCGGCACAGGCCCACCGTTCGGCCCTGGTAGCCGGCCAGACAGCGGTCGTAGTAGCCGCCCCCCTGGCCCAGCCGGAGGCATTGGCGGTCATAGGCCACCGCCGGGACCAAAATGAGGTCGATCTCCCGTCCCTCCACCACGGGGCAGTCCGACCCCGGCTCCGGGATGCCGTAGGCCCCGGGGACAAGCTCCCGGGGGCTTCGGACCAGCCGGGCCTCCAGAACATGGCCGGGAAGGCACTGGGGCAGGAGCACCCGCTTTCCCTGCGCCCAGAGGGCGTCCAGAAGAGGCCGGGTGTCCGGCTCGGTCCCCACGCCCCAGAAGAGGAGGAGGGTCCCGGCCTCCGCCGTCTGGGGCAGCTCCAGAAAGCGGCGGCAGAGGGCCCGGTCGCTCTCTGCCCGCTCCCGGAGGGACAGGGCGGCCGCCTGGGCCCGGAGCTGGACCCGGAGGGCCCTCTTAGCCTCGGTACAGGATGGCATCCGCGATCTTTTGGGCCTCCTCAGGCCCCTTGAGGACCTCCACCAGCTTCAGGCCGAAGGGATAGGCGGCACCGGCGGCCTGGGCGGTGACGATGCGGCCGTCCACCACCACCTGGGCCTCCCGGTCCACGGCGGTGGAGCCCATCTCGTCCCAGACGCAGGGATGGCAGGCCGCCCGGCGGCGGTCCAGCATCCCCAGGTTGGCCAGGATGGAGGGGGCGGCGCAGATGGCCCCCAGCCAGCACCCCTGGGCATAGGCCTTCTGGATGAGGGCGGTGGCGAAGAGGTCCATCTGAATGGAGGCCACACCCCCCAGCCCGCCGGGGAGCACCAGCATCTCCATCTTCTGGGCGTCCACCTGCTCCAGGGTCAGGTCGGCGGTGACGGTGATGCCGTGGCTCCCGGTGACCGCCGGGCCCTCCAGGCCCACATAGGCCACCTCCAGCCCGGCCCGCCGCAGCAGGTCTCCGGGGACGATGGCCTCGGCCTCCTCAAAGCCCTCACCCAGCAGAATATATACCATCTTTCAAGTCCCTCCAGTAGTATTTTGATTTCATATTACAGTACGGACTGGATTTTTGTCCAGATCTCCTCGTGGATCTCCTCTTCGGTCCGGATGGCTCCGGCCCCATCCACACAGGAGATGCGCACCCAGCCGCACAGCTCCGCGGCCCGGAGGGCCACCCGGCGGCACTGGGCCAGGTAGGCGGTGTCCACCTCGTGGATGTCCCCGGTGGTGTGGGTCTCCCCCTCCCGGCGGCGGAGGAGCTCGGCAGCCCGCTCCGTGGGCATGTCCAGGTAGAACACCAGGTCGGGCTCCGGCAGGCCCAGCTTGTGGTATTCAAAGTCGAAGAGCCACCGCAGAAAGCCCTCCCACTCCTCCTCCGGCAGCTTGCCGGTCTGGTGGACGGCGTTGGAGGTGGTGTAGCGGTCGGAGAGGATCCGCTTTCCCGCCCGGTAGTCCTCCCCCCACACCTTTTTGTAAGAGGCGTAGCGATCCACCGCGTAGAAGGTGGAGGCCGCATAGGGATTCACGTCGGAGGGGTGGGAGCCGAACTCCCCGCCCAGGTACATCCGCACCAGGGCCGACGAGGGCTCCTGATACTGGGGAAAGACGATGCGGTGGAAGGGGGCTCCGGCCTCCTCCATCCGGCGGCACAGCCGGGAGAACTGGGTGGACTTGCCCGACCCGTCGGTGCCCTCCAGCACGATGAGGCTTCCTTTCATGTCCGCTTCTTCTCCTTTCCCCGCTCCCCCAGGGCCGCCGCCAGAAACAGCGGCAGCCGGGCCATGCGTCCGATGCGCTTGGGCTCCCGGGTCAGCCGGTAGAGCCACTCCAGCCCCAGCCGCTGCCAGGACTCCGGAGCCCGCTCCACCACGCCGGCAAAGACATCCAGGCTTCCCCCCAGGCCGGCCAGGAGGCGGGCCCCGGTGGCGGGGCCGTTTTTCACCATCCAGTACTCCTGCTTGGGAAAGCCCAGGCAGACGAAGACCACGTCGGCCCCGGCCTTGCGGATGTCCTCCACCACCGGGCCGTCCTCGTGGAAATACCCGTCGTGGACGCCGCAGATGGTGAGGCCGGGGTAGCGGACCTCCAGCCGGGCCGCGGCCGCCTCGGCCACCCCGGGCTTGGCCCCCAGCAGATAGAGCCGCTGCCCCTTTCGGGCCATGCGCTCCATGAGCTTTCCGGCGAAGTCGATGCCAGGGCAGCGCCCCTTCAGGCTCCGACCCAGGAGCCGGGCGGCGTACACCACCCCGATGCCGTCGGGGAGCACCAGGTCCGCCCCGTTGAGGGCCTCCCGGAAGGTCTCCTCCCGCCGGGCCCGGTCCACCAGCTCCGGGTTGGGGGTCACCACATAGTGGAACCCCTCCTCCTCCAACAGGGCGGACGCCCGGTCCGCCGCCTCCTCTATGGTCAGGTCGTCAAAGCCGACCCCCAGAATTTCCGTCCGCAAGGCACATGCCTCCATTTTCCTAATTCTCAGGTATCATACCATAAGCGCGCCAAAAAGTCTACGGGAACCTGCCTGTGACCGGATTTCTTCAGAAATCCCCCTTCCTCTACAGGCGGACCGCCGCCACCCCGCTTTTTTGGAGAAAGTGAGGATTGACATTGGCCGGAAAATGTGTATAATACATTTCATACTTCATTGGCTCAAAGCATTAAAGCATCAAAGCAGACTGGAAGGATGAATGAAATGAAAGGCACCAAAAAGCTCACCGCCCTGCTGACGGCATCCGCGCTGGCCCTGTCCCTGGCCGCCTGTTCTGGCGGCGGCTCCGCCGAGACCCCCGCCCCGGAGGGCACCACCCCCGCCGGCTCCACCGCGCCGGAGGGCGAGACCTATCTGGTGGGCATCTGCCAGCTGGCCCCCCACAACGCCCTGGACGCCGCCACCCAGGGCTTCAAGGACGCCCTCACCGCGGAGTTCGGGGATGCGGTGAAGTTCTCCGAGGGCAATGCCGGCGGCGACTCCAACAACTGCATCACCATCATCGACGGCTTCCTGGCGGAGGACGTGGACCTGATCCTGGCCAACGCCACCGCCTCCCTCACCACCGCCGCCTCGGCCACCGACTCCGTGCCCATCCTGGGCACCGCCATCACCAACTACGGCGTGGCCCTGAACCTGGACAGCACCGAGGACGGCGTCCTGGGCGGCAACATCTCCGGCACCTCCGACCTGGCCCCCCTGGACCAGCAGGCCGAGATGCTCCAGGAGCTCTTCCCCGCCGCCGACTACCCCAGCGTGGGCCTGCTCTACTGCTCCGCCGAGCCCAACTCCATCTTCCAGGTGGACACCATCCAGGGCTATCTGGAGGAGATGGGCTACACCTGTGAGCAGTACGCCTTCACCGACGTCAACGACCTGGCCTCTGTGACCCAGACCGCCTGCGACAACTCTGATGTCATCTATATCCCAACCGACAACACCGCCGCCAACAACACCGAGACCATCGCCAATGTGGTCATCCCCGCAGGGGTGCCGGTGGTGGCCGGCGAGTCCGGCATCTGCTCCGGCTGCGGCGTGGCCACCCTCTCCATCGACTACTACGAGCTGGGTGAGATCACCGGTCAGATGGCCGCCCGCATCCTCCGGGGGGAAGAGTCGGTCTCTGAGATGGCCATCGAGTACGACACTACCCTCACCAAGCTCTACAACGCCGCCAACTGCGAGGCCCTGGGCATCACCATCCCCGAGGATTACGAGCCCATCGCCTGAGCCCCCATTCACTGTTCCAAATCAGACCGAGACGGGAAAGGGACGCCCCTTTCCCGTCTCGGCGTGTCCGCGCCCCAGTGAAAACCGTCGTTTCACCGTTTCGGGGCTTCCCTTTCCCCGCTCCCTTTGCTATACTGTTTTTATTCTTTAACTTTTGGAGGCTTTCACCCATGGACTTTTTCATCACCCTCCTGCGCTCCATGCCGAACGCAGTGGGGCAGGGCCTCATCTGGGGCATCATGGCCATTGGCGTCTACCTCACCTTCCGCATCCTGGATGTGGCGGACCTGACGGTAGACGGCTCCCTGGCCACCGGCGGCGCCGTGTGCGTGCTGTTGACCATCAACGGCGTTCCGGTCTGGATCGCCGTGCTGTGCGCCTTCCTGGCGGGGATGCTGGCCGGGCTGGCCACCGGGCTGTTCCACACCTTCTGCGGCATTCCGGCCATTCTCTCCGGCATCCTCACCCAGCTGGCCCTCTACTCCATCAACCTGCGGATCATGGGCATCGGCAGCGGCTCGGTCACCAAGGCTAGCCTGGCGGTGAGCGTCAACGACTTCGACCTGCTGGTCTCCCAGCGGTACATCCGGGACCTGAGCTGGGACAATCCCCTGCCCCTGCTGGTTGTCTTCGTGGTGGTCCTCATCGCCCTGCTCTACTGGTTCTTCGGCACAGAGCTGGGCTCCTCCCTCCGGGCCACGGGCTCCAACCCCAGCATGGCCCGGGCCCAGGGCATCAACACCAAGTTCAACACCGTGCTGGGGCTCATGGTCTCCAACGGGCTGGTGGCCCTCTCCGGGGCCCTGCTGGCCCAGTACCAGGGCAGCTCCACCATCGACATGGGCCGGGGCGCCATCGTCATCGGGCTGGCCGCCGTCATCATCGGCGAGGTCATCTTCTCCAAGCTGTTCCAGAACTTCGCGCTGAAGCTTCTCTCCGCCGTCATCGGCGCCATCATCTACTATGTGGTCATCCAGTTCGTCCTGCGGCTGGGCCTGGACACCAATGACCTGAAGCTCCTCACCGCCCTGGTGGTGGCCGTCTTCCTGGCCATCCCCTACTGGAAGGGAAAGTACTTCTCCAAGCCCGGCAGGAAGGGAGGCGCCACCCATGCTTGAGGTCAAACAGGTCTACAAGACCTTCAATCCCGGCACCATCAACGAAAAGACCGCCCTCAACGGCCTCTCCCTCACCCTGGCCGACGGGGACTTCGTCACCGTCATCGGCGGCAACGGCGCGGGTAAGTCCACCCTGCTCAACGCCGTGGCTGGGGTGTGGCCGGTGGACGCCGGCACCATCTCCATCGACGGCGTGGACGTGACCCGGCTGCCGGAGCACCAGCGGGCCAAATATATCGGCCGGGTCTTTCAGGACCCCATGATGGGCACCGCCGCCACCATGCAGATCGAGGAGAACCTGGCCCTGGCTCTGCGCCGGGGCAGGCCCCGGACCCTCCGCCCCGGCATCACTCGCTCGGAGCGGGAGCAGTACCGGGAGATGCTCAAGGTCCTGGACCTGGGCCTGGAGGACCGGCTCACCGCCAAGGTGGGGCTCCTTTCCGGCGGCCAGCGGCAGGCCCTGACCCTCCTGATGGCCACCCTTCAGAAGCCCAAGCTCCTGCTGCTGGACGAGCACACCGCCGCCCTGGACCCCAAGACCGCCGCCAAGGTGCTGGACACCACCGAGCGCATCGTCCAGCGGGACAAGCTCACCACCCTGATGATCACCCACAACATGCGGGACGCCATCGTCCACGGCAACCGGCTCATCATGATGTACGAGGGCCGGGTGGTCATCGACGTCTCCGGCGAGGAGAAGCAAAAGCTCACCGTGGAGGCCCTGCTGGACATGTTCAGCAAGGTCTCCGGCTCCGACGAGGCCGACGACACCATGCTCCTCTCCTGACACAGGGGGCGCGCGACCCCCGGAGCATAAAGCAAGGAGGTACCGCCGACATGGGCAGACAGACCCCCGACCAGATGGCATTCGGAAGGATCTATCCGCTCCTGGTCAACAAGGCTCAGAAAAAAGGGCGTTCCCAGGAGGAGGTGGATACCGTCATCTGCTGGCTCACAGGCTATTCCCCCGCGGACCTGGCCGGGCTGGCTGAGACGGGCATCTCCTACGGCGACTTTTTCCGGCAGGCCCCCCACCTGAATGACGCCCGGCTCCTGATCCGGGGCACGGTGTGCGGCGTCCGGGTGGAGGAGGTCCAGGACCCCCTTCTGCGGGAGATGCGCTACCTGGACAAGCTGATCGACGAGCTGGCCAAGGGAAAGGACATGGACCGCATCCTGCGGAAATGACCCCACAAAACAGAAAGAACTTTTTCGATTGGATCGAAAAAGTTTCCGACTGCACGCGAAAGGGGGGCTCTCCGCCCCCCTTTCACACTTTTCCCCCGTTGCCCATCCAACGGGTTTTCTCCTTTTTCGACACGCTGAGGCGGCGGCATGGAGCTCCATGCCGCCACCTCTTTCTACATTATTTAGGGATCAGAAGCTGGTCTCCAGCTTGAGGCTGTGGAGGACGATGAGGTCGTCCAGAGCCATGAGGGTCACGCCCTCCTCCGCCTTGGAGGGGGCCACCAGCCCCACTGTCACGTCCCCCATGACGGCCTGGTCCTGGCCGATGGTGAAGCGGTAGAGCTCGGTGTCCTCCTGGCTCACCACCACCTGGTTGGTATAGGGCTCCCAGCTCACGGTGCAGCCCAGAGCCTCAGCCACCGCCCGGACGGGGACCAGCAGGCGGCCGTCCTCCACCCGGGGGGCCTGGTCTCCGGTGAGGTCCAGGGCCTGGCCATTCAGGGAGACCGTGAGCCCCCGGGCGGACACCCAGCCGCTATAGGCCGAGGGGAAGACCATCACCTTGGTGGGCGTGGCCTGGGCGGGGAGGCTCAGGGTGGTGATGCTGTACCAGGAGAGCAGCCGGGTCCCAGGGACGATGTCCGTCAGGGCCGCCTGCTCAGCGCCGGGGGCAGCCAGAAGCTCCGTCTCGCTGTTCAGGTGGAGGACCACCTCGTTGGTGACATAGACGTCCACCCCGTCCTCTGTCTGGGTGACGCTCTGGACCTCGGCATAGGTGGGCGCGCCGACGTCCGAGGGCACGCCGCACAGGAGCAGCCGGGCGGTGGTGATGGGCGGGATGCTCCTGGTCATGACCGGCCCCACCCAGGCGTACAGGGTCTCCCCCTGCCGGATATCGGAAAAGCTTCGAGTCTCTCCGGTGACGGCGTCCAGGATCAGGGTGTCCTCATCCACGTTCACCACCAGCTTCTGGTAGGCGCTGTCCTCCTGGCTGTTTTCCAGGGTGAGGCTCCCCTCGCCCAGCTCCACCACCTGTCCCCAGGTCCGGATGGGGAAGGTATCTCCCCGCTGGGTCAGCGTATAGGCGGGCGTCTCCGCTCCGGTGGTCTCGGGCTCGGCCTCCGCCGCCGCGGCGGCGGGCAGGAGCAGGGCGGCGCTGAGGGCCGCGGTCAACAGGGTCTTCCACAGTCTGTGTGATGTCATGGTAGATACCTCCTTTTGGGTCTTCTGTCCTCTTTGACGCTGGTCCTGGGAAAAGGTTCCCACCTTATTTCTTTTTTGTGCGTCAGGACTGGGCCACAGGGACCAGGATGCCGCTGTAGGCCAGGAACTGGTAGAGCATGGCGGCAGCCTCCTCCCGTGTGACGGTGTCGTGGGGGGCGCACTCCTCCAGAGAGGCGGGGAGGAAGCCCAGCCCCTCGGCCCCGGCGGCCGAGGCGCAGGCCCAGCTGTCATAGCCCAGGGCGGCCGCGCGCTCCAGATCGTCTGCCGAGAGGTCCTCCAGATACCACTGGACGGTGAGGTCGGTGCGGGCGGCCATCCGGGTGAGAATGGTCAGGAACTGCTGGTAGTCTACCAGGTCATCGGGCCGGAAGGCTCCGTTCTCGTCCCCCTCCACCAGGCCCAGGTAGTAGAGGGCGCTCACCGGCACGGCATACCACTCCTCACCGCTCAGGTCGGCAAGGGGGGCAGTGCCCTGGGACTCCCAGTACCAGAAGCCCATGGCCTGGGAGAGGAAGGCGGCCAGCTCGGCCCGGGTCAGCTCCTCCTGGGGCCGGAAGTCGCCGTTCTCATTTCCAAAGACCAGCCCCAGGCCGGCCAGGGTGTTGATCTCCGTCTCATAGGGGGAGCCGGCCACATCCCCGGGCCAGCGGGAGATGCAGGCCACATTCCACGCCTGGGCCGCCTCCTCCGGGGTCACCGCCTGGCCGTTCAGGGTCATGGGGGTGTCGGGCGGGAGGGCGGAGAGGAGCTCGGAAAAGGCCACGGCATAGTCCTCTGTGAGGGCGGTCTCCCGGTGGACGTACCAGGTCTGCCCGGCCAGCTCCAGCTCCAGCACGTCGCCGGAGGGCTCCTCCACTGGCTCCCCGCAGAGGAGGAGGGCCACCTCGTCCGCCAGGTTGGCGTCCACCACCAGGTGGGGCAGGACGCCGGAGCGGTCCGGGGTCACATAGGCCGGGGAGTAGTACCGCTCGGTGGTGATGCGGAAGACCGAGCCGTCCGGAAGGGAGAACAGGCTCTGGGCGATGCCCTTGCCGAAGGTGCGGGTGCCGATGAGGAGCCCCTTCTGGTAGTCCCGGATGTTGGCGGCGAAGAGCTCGGCGGCGCTGGCCGTGTTGCCGTCCACCAGCACCACCAGGGGCTCCTGGATGAGGCCGTCGGCCTCCCCGGCCAGGGCGCTGGCCAGGCTACCAGCCCGCCAGGCGCTCAGCTCGCCCTGCCGGTCCGCCAGGTAGGCCACGTCGCAGTTGCCCACCACGTGGCCCACAGCGGAGACGATCTCGTCAGAGTACCCGCCGCCGTTGCCCCGCAGGTCCATGACCCAGCGGTCGGCGTCCGGGTCCTCGGTGCGGATGTACTCCTCCAGGTAGTCGCTGCTGCCGTCTCCGAAGGAGCTGTAGCTGATCCAGCCGATGTGGCCGTCCACCACCTCGCCGGTGACGCTGGGGAAGCTCACCTCCGCCCGGGTCATGGTGGCCTCCAGCTCCTCCCCGTCCCGGAGGACGGTGATGGTGACGGGGGTCCCCTCCTCACCGGCCACCAGGGCAGTGAGGGCGTCCGGGGAGCCAGCGTCCTGGATGGTGACGCCGTCCACTCCCACGATGAGGTCCCCGAAGTGCAGGCCGGCCTCGGCGGCGGGGGCGTTGGGGGCCACGCTGGTGATGAGCAGGCCGTCGGCCCGCTGCTCCACCATGACGCCGATGCCCACCACGTTGGAGCCGCTGAGACCGGCGTCCATGGCGGCGTACTCCTCGGCGGTCATGTAGTAGGTATAGGGGTCGCCCAGGGCGTTGGTGATGGCGTCGATGGTGGGCAGCTCCAGGATCTCCTCCGGGATCTCATCAATGTAGTTCTCCTGGAGCAGCTCCCGGGCCTCCTCCACGGAGAGGGCCTGGGCGGCCGGGGCCAGGATCAGGGTCAGGGTCAGCAGCAGGGCCGCCGCCCGGGCGGGAAGATGTCTTTTCATGGGCAGGTCTCCTTTGTGTGTTCAGCTGCTTTCATTGTATCATTCCCCACGGGTCCTGTCCACCTTTTGCCGGTACCAAATGTACGACAGAATAGACGGAACCGCGACCACGACCGCCGTGCCCCCCAGCACCACTGCCAGGCAGACCCGCTCCGGCAGCAGCAGTCCGCAGGGCACCAGGGCCACGCCCAAGGCGAACATCAAAATGCCCCCCAGCCGGTTGGTGCGGTTCCAGACATCCGGGTCGGAGAGGGTCCAGGGCGTCTTGAAGCCCATGAAAAAGTTGGATTTAATCCGGGGCAGCAGGTTTCCGACCCAGGCGAAGAGGACCCCCACCCCCACCAGCACCGCCCGGCCCACCGAGATAGTGCCGGGCCGGAGGGACTCCACCAGGGTCACGGCGTTGAGGGCCAGCAGGAAGAGGGTCAGGGCCAGGGCGAAGCCGTCGTACTCCCGCTGGAAGCGGGCGTAGCTCTTCCGCCGGGGGTCCAGCCGGGGCAGGAAGCGCAGCAGGGCCAGGAGCAGCAGGGGCAGCAGGGCGGGGACCACCAGCTCCCACCGGGCGCCGTAGGTCACCGCGCCGTCCAGCCCCCAGTGGACGGGCACCCGGTCGGGCAGGCCCCCCCAGCACAGGGCCAGCAGCACCGGCGGCACCGCCGCCAGAACCCAGGTCGCAAGGCGCATGGTTTTCATGTGTCGCTTCCCCCTTTCAGGCTGGCGATCCAGCCCGTGATCTCATCCAGAACAGACATGTTGAGCTCATAATAGATATACTTCCCCCGTTTGTCGTCAGAAATGAGGCCCGCCGTCCGGAGCACCGACAGGTGGTGGGACACCGTGGCGGCCGTCATGTCAAAGTGAGAGGCGATGTCCCCCGCCGTCCTGGCCCCGCCCTTCAGCAGGTCCAGGATGGCCCGCCGGGTGGGGTCCGACAGGGCCTTGAAGGTCTCCTGGAACGCCATATGCGGCCACCTCTCCTTCATTTTGATATATATCTAATTATATATTAGGCCGCCGCCCCCTGTCAAGGGGACGGTGGCCCTGATGTGCTGTTCTGCCTGTTTTGGTCTCCGCACTGCGGACGAGAACTACAGACCAATGCGCTCTTTCTCAGCCCACGCAACGGAAAATGGGAACAATTCCTCCTCTATGTTCTGTTTGGCCTCCTTTTTATGCCCAGCAGTCTGATGAAATCATCAAACAGAGCTGTGTCCGTCGGCTCAAACATCATCCATTTCCCATCGTGATAGGTCTGCGCTTCCTCATAGACCCTTTGGACTTCCTCTGTGTAAGCTTCCCGCTCTTTTTCAAATTTGAGGCGCTCCTCTTTCCCCAGGATGACCATAAACCCGATGCAGTTTTCTCTTGCGTATAATGCGCACAGGGTTTTTCCGCCCCGGCGGTATTTATACTCATAGGTCCACGCTTTCCCGCCTTTTCCCCACACAGGGTCCATCTCATATCTCTCTTCGATCAAAGCGCATAATTGCTTCCACACCCCGTATAGCGAGGTCCCGACCAAGGCGGTCATCTGCTCCGGGCCAGGGATGATGTCAAGCATGGCGGTCTCCTCCCTCCGTTTCGACAAATCGCTCCGTTTGCTGTCATCTTAACCCCTCCCCGTCCCGCGGACAGGGAGCCGGCGCCAGGGCTCAGCGGTCCCACTTCCGGACCAGGGCCAGCAGCTCCTTCTCGAACTGGGCCAGGTCCTTGTTGGTGCCGCCCTTGTTGTGGCGGATGGCCTCCAGGAGGTCCTGCCCGGCGGCCTCCAGCTTCCGGTAGGCCGGGGAGCCAGAGGCAGACACCGGCTTGGGGGGCAGGGGGACCCCGGCGGAGAGCATCCGGTCGGCGGCGAGGTCATAGACCTCCTCGTACTCCGCCGCGTGGGCCGAGATGCCGGCGTCCCGGAGGTGCTGGGCGAAGATCTCGGTGACGGAGGCCTCCCCGTGGACCACGAAGATGTGCCGGGGCCTGGGGGCGAAGTGCCGGGCCCAGGCGAGGAGGTGGTCCCGGTCGGCGTGGGAGGAGAGGCCCTTGAAGTTGACGATGCGGGCGTTGACGGCGATCTCCTCCCCGAAGAGCTTCACCGACTTGGCCCCCTCCAGCAGGGCCCGGCCCAGGCTGCCCTCGGCCTGGTAGCCCACGAAGACGATGGCGCACTCCTTCCGCCAGAGGTTGTGCTTGAGGTGGTGGCGGATGCGCCCGGCGTCGCACATGCCGGAGGCCGAGATGATGACCTTGGAGCTCTTGTCCTCATTGAGGGCCTTGGACTCCTCGCTGGACTCGGTGAGGGTGAGGCCGGGGAACTGGAAGAGGGCCCCGCCCTTCAGGGCCTCAATGGCCTCCTCGTCCAGGTAGCCGTGGAGGTCCCCGGAGTAGATGCGGGTGGCCTCGTTGGCCAGGGGGGAGTCCACGCAGACCCGGAAGTCCGGGTGGGACCTCACCAGCCCCCGCTCCTTCATCTCCCGCATGAAGTAGAGGAGCTCCTGGGTGCGGCCCACAGCGAAGGAGGGGATGATGACGTTCCCGCCCCGCTCAAAGGTCTCGTCGATGATCTGGGCCAGGGCCTCGGTGTAGCTCTCCGGCGGCTCGTGGAGGCGGTCGCCGTAGGTGCTCTCCATCACCACGAAGTCGGCCTCGTCGATGGGCTGGGGGTCCCGGATGATGGGCTGGTCCACGTTGCCCAGGTCCCCGGAGAAGACGACCTTCCGGGTGACCCCCTCCTCGGTGAGCCACAGCTCGGCGCAGGCCGAGCCCAGCAGGTGCCCGGCGTCGGTGAACCGCAGCCGGACCCCGGGGCACAGGTCCACCATCTGGCCGTACTCACAGGTGGTCACCAGCTCCATGGCGTGCTCGGCGTCGGCCAGGGTGTAGAGGGGCTCCACCGGCGGGCGGCCCGCCCGGCGGCCCTTCTGGTTCTGCCACTGGGCGTCGGACTCCTGGATGTGGGCCGAGTC
>DWWJ01000132.1 GCA_019119795.1 Candidatus Intestinimonas pullistercoris | reverse complement strand
GCCGATGTGCTGGGTGATGCCGCCGGCCTCGCCGGAGGCCACGTCGGAGTGGCGGATATAGTCCAGCAGAGAGGTCTTGCCGTGGTCCACGTGGCCCATGACCACCACCACGGGGGCACGGGGCTCCAGGTCCTCCGGCTTATCCTCGGCGGTGTCGATGAGCTTCTCCTCGATGGTGACGATGACCTCTTTCTCCACCTTGCAGCCCATCTCTTCCGCGATGATGGCGGCGGTGTCGAAGTCGATGACGTCGCTGAGGGAGGCCATGACCCCGTTCTTGATGAGGCACTTGACCACCTCGGCGCCGGTCTTCTTCATCCGGGAGGCCAGCTCGCCCACGGCGATCTCGTCGGGGATCTTCACCACCAGGGGGTGCTTCTTGGCGATCTCGGCCTGGAGGCGGCGCATCTTCTCCTGCTCCTCCGCCCGGCGCTTGCTGCCCTGGAAGCCGCCGCCCCGGCGCTGCTGGTTCCGGCCCTGGAACTTCTGCTTGCCGGCCTGCATCTGCTTGGTCTTGCCGGCGGCCAGGTCCTCCAGGCGCTGGTCGTACTTCTCCAGGTTGACGTTGCCGCTCTTCCGGGTGTCCACGATCTTCTTCTCGGGGACCTTCCGGCTGGCAGAGGCCTGGGGAGCGGCGGGATTCTGGCCCTGACCCTGGGGCTTCTGGGACGGCTGCGCGCCCTTCTGGGGCTGCTGGCCGCCGCCCTGCTTGCTGGCGCTCTGGCCGCCCTGGGCGTTCTTCTGGCCCTGGGGGGCGGGAGCGGCCGGCTGCTTGGCGGCCGGCTTGGCCTCCTGGGCGGGTTTGGACTCGTGATAGGTGTCGGCGAAGATGCTCTCGATGTTCTTCACCTGGTTGTGCTGGGTGAGATAGTCGAAGATGATGGACAGCTCGCCGTCCTCCAGGACCTGCATGTGGTTCTTGGGGGTGGTGGCGTACTTGGTGAGAATATCGGTGATCTCCTTGGTGGGCCGCTTGAAGTCCTTGGCCACCTCATGGACTCTGTATTTGATCAAACTACTCAAATCATATCCCTCCATTGACTGTGGGGACCGCTCCAATCCGAAGGCCCGAAGGGCCGTCCTTCGGGCTTTTGGATCGGAGCGCTCCGCCGGATGAAAGCTTTCTCCCCTGTCTGACGCGGGGTCTCATGTTGTCCTTTTCACGTCACCTGACGCCCTCCTCCGCGCTTTGTACCCATTCCGGGTCTGTGGTTGGCTCTCTTGTCCCGGCTGGGACCGGAGGGGGTCCGTCCCTTGGCGCCGGGCTTGCTCCGCCCCTTGGACGGGGCGGCTTGGGTCCTGGGCGGGGCCCAGGGGTGGGCCTTGGCCCGCTGGAGCTTCTTTTCGTGGCGGCGCTGCTCCTTCTGCCGCTCCAGGACCCGCTGGGCCCGGAAGTCCAGGAGCCGGGCGGTCTCGCCGTAGGCGTCGTCCCGGGCGGCCAGCTTACTGGCGAAGGCGGCGGCCAGGCCGGCATCGGTGAAGGCCAGCATGGCGCAGCTCCCCCGGCCGGTGGCCAGCCCCAGCTCGGCCTTGGTGAAGGGACACTGGAGGAGGGGGGCCTGCCCGGCCTGGGCGAAGTGGGAGCACCGCCGAAGGGTGTTCCCGGCGGCATCGGCGGCCAGGACCAGGAGCCGGGCGTGGCCGGCCCGGGCGGCCGCCCCCACGGGCTCCTCTCCCACCTCCAGGCGGCCCGCCCGGCGGGCGATGCCGATGAGGTGCAGCGCGTTATCCATCCTGTCCCTCCCCCTCCTTCATCTGCTCCTCCAGGGCCTCATAGACCTCGGGGGGCAGGGCCATGGAGAAGGCCCGCTCCAGGGCCCGGGACTTGCGGGCCCGCTTGAGGCACTCCGGGTCGGGGCAGACATAGGCCCCCCGGCCCGGCTTCTTGCCCCGGAAGTCCAGGGAGACCTCTCCCTCCGGAGACTTCACCACCCGGATGAGCTGCCGCTTCTCCTTCATCTCTCGGCAGCCCACGCACTGGCGCATCGGTATCTTTTTCGGCATCGGGACCCTGCCCCCTTTCCCCTGTGGATCAGACCTGGATGTCGTTGGAGGACTCCTCCGGAGCCTCGCCCACGGGCTCCTCCAGGAGCTCCTCGGCCGGCTCATCCCCGTCGTCCACCACCAGCAGGTCCTCCTCCGGGTCCGGCAGCTCGCCGGGGTCGGAGGCCGGCTTGATGTCGATCTTGAAGCCGGTGAGCTTGGCGGCCAGACGGGCGTTCTGCCCCTCCTTGCCGATGGCCAGGGAGAGCTGGTCGTCGGGGACCACCACCCGGCAGCTCTTGCCGTCGGGGAGGAGGTCCACGCTGAGCACGTCAGCGGGGGAGAGGGAGGCCGCCACATACTGGGCGGGGTCCTCGCTGTACTTGATGATGTCCACCTTTTCCCCGTGGAGCTCCTCCACGATGCTGTTGACCCGGGCGCCGCCGGGGCCCACGCAGGCGCCGATGGGGTCCACGTTGGGCTCGGCGGACCAGACGGCGATCTTGGTGCGGCTGCCCGCCTCCCGGGCGATGGACTTGACCTCCACCGTGCCGTCGTAGATCTCGGGGATCTCCAGCTCGAAGAGGCGCTTGACCAGGCCGGGGTGAGTCCGGGACAGGAGGACCTGGGGCCCACGGGTGGACCGGCGGACCTCCACCACATAGACCTTCAGGCGGTCCCCCTCGTGGATGGTCTCTCCCCGGACCTGCTCGCCGGGAGCCAGGAAGGCGTCGGTGTACTCGCTGCTGGAGCTGATGCGGAGGCTGGCCGCCCCGTTCCGGGGGTCGATGCGGGTGACCACACCGGTGAGGATCTCGTGCTCCTTGGAGCTGAACTCGTCGTAGACCATGCCCCGCTCCGCCTCCCGGATGCCCTGGATGATGACCTGCCGGGCGGTCTGGGCGGCGATGCGGCCGAAGTTCCGGGGCTTGACCTCGATGCGGACCACGTCCCCCAGCTCGGCGTGGGGGATGGCGCTCCGGGCCTCCTCCAGGGAGATCTCGGTGGCGGGATTGTCCACGCTCTCCACGATGTCCTTGAGGATGAACATCCGCACCTCGCCGGTCTCGGGGTTGGCCTTGACCTCGATGTTGTCCCCGGCCCCCTCGTGGTCCCGCTTGTAGGCGGAGGCCAGGGCCTGGGTGATCTTCTCCATCATATAGCCGGCGGGGATGCCCTTTTCCTTCTCGATCTGGGCAATGGCGGCAAAGAACTCCTGGCCGGCGTTCTCTCCGCTGTTGGCTTTTTTCGCGTTTTTTCTCGGCATAGCTCTATTCTCTCCCTTATTTCCATCACAGGAGGCCCATGCCGGGCCCCGTCCCATGTTTCTTAAAAGCTCACGTGCAGGCGGACCTGGGCCACGTCCTTTTTCTCCAGGACGGCCGGGCCGCCGGGCAGCTCCAGGGTCACGTCCCCGTTCTCATAGCCCAGAAGGGTCCCGGTGAGCTCCTTCCGGCCCTCCCGGGCCCGGTAGAGCTTTACATCCACCTGGCTGCCCAGGAAGCGGGCGAAATGCTCGGGCTTCTTCAGGGCCCGGTCGGCCCCGGCGGAGGAGACCTCCAGGATATAGCTCCCCTCGATGGGGTCGCGCTCGTCCAGAACGTCGCTGAGGGGGCGGCTCACCGCCTCGCAGTCGTTGATGGACACCCCGCCCTCCTTGTCGATATAGACCCGCAGGTACCAGTCCCCCGCCTCCTTGACGTACTCCACGTCCCAGAGGGTGCAGCCGTTTTCGGCCGCGATGGGCCCGGCCAGCTCCGCTGTGAGGTCGCTCACTTTTGCCATTACCATCCGCCTCCATCGGTGTTTTACATTATTTTACATGTCGGATTTTTTCAATAAGAAAGAGCGGGGAGGGCCCCACTCTTGACGGATACGTACATAACTAGTGATTGAAGTATACCATAGATATCCCGCGATTGCAAGATTTTTATACCGATTTCCTGGAAGCGGAGGGGAAAAAGAACCAGCCGGCCCCGCGGACGGCCGGGCGCCGCCGGAGCCCCCAGCACCGCGGCCTCCGGCGCGAGGTCCCGGGGCGGCAGTCGTGATTGTCAAAACCGTCCCGGGTGTGGTATAATCAAGTATTCGATTCTGAACTTTGGAACAGCGAGGTGCCTCCCCTTGAAGCAGCCCCTTGTGAGCGTCATCGTGCCGGTCTACAATGTAGAGCCCTACCTGGGCCCCTGCCTGGAGAGCCTCCGGGCCCAGACCTATCCCGACCTGGAGGTCCTGCTGGTCAACGACGGCAGCACCGACGGCTCCCGGGAGCTGTGCGCGGCCATGGCCCGCGCCGACCGCCGCTTCCACCTTATCGACCAGGCCAACGCCGGGGTCTCCGCCGCCCGGAACGCCGGCCTGGCCCGGGCGTCGGGGAAATACCTCCAGTTCGTGGACGGGGACGACCGCCTCTCGCCCCAGGCCACCGAGACCCTGGTCCACAGCGCCGAGTCCACCGGCGCCGACCTGGTCATCACCCATTTTATCCGGGTGGACGGGGAGCGGCAGGCCCGCCAGGGCCACATCAAGGGCCGGCGGCTCCTCACCCGGCAGGAGTTCGCCCAGGAGATGGTGAAGGCCCCGGCCAACTACTATTACGGCGTCCTGTGGAACAAGCTCTACCGCCGGGGCATCGTCACGGCCCAGGGCCTCTCCTTCGACCCAGAGGTGAGCTGGGGAGAGGACTTTCTCTTCAACCTGGAGTATATCCGCCATGTCCGGCTGGTGTCGGCGGTGCCGGAGGCCATCTACTCCTATTATAAGCGCAAGGGGAGCCTCATCACCAGCAGCGCCAGCCTCCGCCGGCTCATCCAGATGAAGCGGACCACCTTTGACTACTATAAAGACCTCTACCAGGACCTGGACCTCTATGACGAGCAGAAGGCCCGGGTCTACAGCTACCTCATCGCCTCGGCCACCGACGGCCTGGCCCTGCCCCGGCCCGAGCGCCCGGCCAGGCAGGAGGACCACCGGACCCGCCGGGCCAAGCGGCCCCTCTTCTCTGTGCCCGAGCCCTCCGGGGGCGGGGAACCGCTATAGAGACGGAAAACGCGGTCTCCACAGCTTTCTGTGGAGACCGCGTTTCGATTATATTGATAGAGGCCGAGGGATGCGCTGAGCTCAGAAGTATTTCTTCACCCCGTCGCTGGCCAGGGAGGAGTCGGCGCTGATGGTGACGGTGAACTTGATGCCGTTGTCCTCGCCGAAGTCATTGAGCCAGTCCAGGAACTCCTCCACCGCCAGATCGGTGGCCTCGCTGGGGACGATCTTGGTCAGGCTGTCGATGAAGATGTGGGTGATATCGTAATTCCCCGCGTAGAGGCCGCTGATGAACCCCTTGAGGAAGTCAAAATCCTTCATATCGTACTGGCTGGCCTCCACCAGCCGGATCTTATAATTGATATCATAGGTCAGCTTGGGCCCGCGCTCGATGCAGACCACATTCCCGTGCTCGTTCTGAACCGCTGTATTGATGAGTTCGATCATCTGCTTGGTCTTGCCGGTGCCCTTGACCCCCATGATGACTCTAACCATATTGATCACTCCTTACATTCTCCGCCGGAAACGCCTCTCCGGCCTGTGTCCCTATGTTACCATTTTCCCGGTGGGATTGCAACCGATTTACACAAGTTCACGAAAAATTCATGGGAAAAGCCTTACCCGTTTAGGCGTTTTTCAAGGGCAGAGCGCTGGTCCTCATATCCAGGTTTCCCCAAAAGGGCAAACATATTCTTCTTGTAGGCCTCCACACCGGGCTGGTCGAAGGGGTTGACCCCCAGCAGGTAGCCGGACAGGCCGCAGGCGTACTCAAAGAAGTAGATGAGCTCTCCGGCGGTCTTGGCGTCCCGGCCCTGGGCCTCCAGCACCAGGTTGGGCACACCGCCGTCTACGTGGGCCAGCAGGGTCCCCCGCAGGGCCTGCTCCGCCACGAACTGAAGGGGCTTGCCGGAGAGGAAGTTGAGGCCGTCCACATTGTCGGGGTCGTGGGGGATGAGGACCTCCCGGCGGCTCTTGGCGAAGCGCACCACGGTCTCCAGCAGGATGCGCTGGCCCTGCTGGATGTACTGGCCCATGGAGTGGAGGTCGGCGGTGAACTCCACGCTGGCGGGGAAGAGGCCCTTGCCCTCCTTGCCCTCGCTCTCACCGTAGAGCTGCTTCCACCACTCGGCGAAGAAGCGGAAGGAGGGCTCGTAGCCCACCAGCAGCTCGATGGACTTGCCGGCGGCGCACAGGGCGTTCCGGGCGGCGGCATACTGCCAGGCGATGTTGTCGGCGCCGGGCCAGGACAGGGTCTCCATGGCCCCGGCGGCCCCGGCCATCAGGTCCTCGATGTCGATGCCGGCGGCAGCGATGGGCAGCAGACCCACGGCGGTGAGGACGGAGTAGCGCCCCCCCACGGCGTCGGGCACCACGAACTCCTCATAGCCCTCGGCGTCGGCCAGACCCTTGAGGGCCCCCTTGTGGGCGTCGGTGGTGGCGTAGATGCGGCCCCGGGCTCCGTCCTTGCCGTACTTCTCCTCCAGCAGGGCCTTGAAGATGCGGAAGGCCACGGCGGGCTCGGTGGTGGTGCCCGACTTGGAGATGACGTTGATGGAGAAGTCCTTGTCGGCCACATAGTCCATCAGGTCGGCCAAGGCGTCGGTGGACAGGCCATTGCCGGCGAAGAAGATCTCCGGGGCGTTGGGAGCCAGCTTGTGGTCAGCGGAGCCCAGGAGCTCAATGACGGCCCGGGCCCCCAGATAGGACCCGCCGATGCCGATGACCACCAGCACCTGGGAGTCCGAGCGGATCTTCCGGGCGGCGGCCTGGATGCGGGCAAACTCCTCCCGGTCGTACTCCACCGGCAGGCGCACCCAGCCGGTAAATTCCCCGCCGGGGCCGTTGTGCTCCGCCAGCATGGTCCGGGCCTGCTCCAGGGCGTCCAGGCGGCTGGTGAGCCAGTCCTCCGGCAGGAAGGGGGTTGCGTTGGAAAGGTCGAGCTTCAGCATATCGAAAACCTCCTCGTTTTGCTTTTTACTGTGGAAGCCATTATAACACAGCCCGTCCCAGGTTTCCAGCGAAAAGGGAGTTTCTGAGAAAAAATCTTTGGAGAAAGGCAGAAAATCCTCCGCTCCGGGGCCATTCTCAGCCTCAGCGGCCGCAATTTTCCTGGACAAAACAGGGAGGGCGTCCCAATGGGACGCCCTCCCCTGAAATCGGCTCAGCTCCGCTCCTCGTACTTGCCGAAGAAGACCTTCTCCGCCTCGTAGCGGTCGTTGGGCTCCTTGACCTTGTCGGGGCGGCCGATGGCCACGGCCCCCAGGGGGGCGATGTGCTCCGGCAGCTCCAGGTCTCTCTGGACGGCCAGGACCCGCTTGGGGTCGGGCCAGACCCCGACCCAGAGGGTACCCAGCCCCAGGTCGGCGGCCTCCACCAGGATGTTCTGGATGGCGGCGGAGCAGTCCTGGACCCACCAGTCGTTCAGGGGGTCCAGGGCAGCCCCCTTCTTCCGGTCGGCGGCCACCACGATAGCGGCCTGGGCCGTCTTCAGGGCGAAGGCGTTGGGGTGGACCTGGATCAGACCGGGCAGGCTCCCGGTCCCCCGCTCCACGAAGAAGAGCCGGTTCTGGCTGTTCTTGGCGCAGGCGGCGGCCATGCCGGCCCGGAGGAGCTGCTCCAGCTCCTGGTCGGTCACCGGCTCGTCGGTGAATTTACGGATGCTGCGGCGGGTGAAAATGGCGTTCATGGCAAATCGTCTCCCTTTCGGTAAAGTAGGGGCGGCCCGGAGGCCGTCCGATGATTGGAGCCATTATAACACACTCTGCTCCGTTTTGACCAGAAAACGGCAAAAAATTTCCCCGGCCAATGGCTGGCCGGGGAAATCGGGTCCTTTAGTTCTTTAAGCTCTGCATGGGAGCGGGGATGCGGCCGTTCCCATGCGGGCCAGGCCCGCATGGGGGCCCTATGCTTTTTCCTGCTCGGCGGAAATGAATTCCGCCTGCGCCAAGGTTTTGGCCCCTGGGGCCAAAACGCTTGTACGCGCCTGACGGCGCGCCCACCTGCGGTGGGGCGGCGGCCCCTTTCCCCAGACATCTCGGAGGTCGGGGCCTGCCCTCAGTTCTTTAAGCTCTGCATGGGAGCGGGGATGCGGCCGCCGCGGTGGATGAAGTCGGCGCTGCCGAAGGGGTGGACCGGCATCACCGGGGCGGAGCCCAGCAGGCCGCCGAACTCCACCGTGTCCCCCACCACCTTGCCGGGGGCGGGGATGATGCGCACGGCGGTGGTCTTGGAGTTGACCATGCCGATGGCCGCCTCGTCGGCAATGATGGCGGCCAAGGTCTCGGCGGTGGTGTCCCCGGGGACGGCGATCATGTCCAGGCCCACGGAGCAGACACAGGTCATGGCCTCCAGCTTGTCCAGGGTCAGGGCCCCGGAGGCCGCGGCGGCGATCATGCCCTCGTCCTCGCTCACCGGGATGAAGGCGCCCGAGAGGCCGCCCACATGGGAGGAGGCCATGACGCCCCCCTTCTTCACCGCGTCGTTGAGGAGGGCCAGGGCGGCGGTGGTGCCGTGGGTGCCGCAGACCTCCAGGCCCATCTCCTCCAGGATGCGGGCCAC
>DWWJ01000131.1 GCA_019119795.1 Candidatus Intestinimonas pullistercoris | reverse complement strand
CTTTAACTGGCGGGATGCTGATTGAAAATGCACCATTTTCCTTGGTTAAGGAATAGGACAACTGAACATTGAAAAGCCGGAAAAGCCCGGAATACCAAGGAAAATCGGCGCTCAAAGGAGTTTAGTACGGTCTGAAGGCCGCCCGCCGCGCTCCCCAGTTCAGCAAGCGCTGATTTCTACCTGCGTCCTTTTCAAAATGCCGCCTTCGGGCGGCATTTTGCTTATGCTGCTTGACAAGCCCTGTACGCTGGATTAGAATAAGGGGCGAAATATGACGGCCCACCAAGTGCCCGGCCTCCGCCGGGATAAAAGGGAATCGGGTGAAACTCCCGAGCGATCCGGTCACTGTGAACGGGGAGCAAACCGCAGACAGCCATTGTCCCGCGCGGCGGGGCGAGAAGGCGCGGCGCGCGTCGATCCGTGAGCCAGGAAACCTGCTTGGACGGGTAGGATAGGTTATCTTCCGCAGAAAGAGACCTGTCCGGAGCTGCCGCGTCCAGGCAGCCCTGGAAGTCCGCTTTCTTCGGAAAGCGGGCTTTTTCGCTTTCCGGGCGGTGAGATCACAGATGATAACAAGGAGGATCTCTCAATGAAACGGAACCATCGCATCCCAGCCCTGGCCCTGGCTTTGGCCGTGGCGGCCTCCCTGGCCGCCTGCTCCGGGGGGACCCCGGCGGAGACCGGGACCACGGCCCCTCAGACCTCGGCTCCCGTGCAGACCGGGGCCGCTGACACCGACGGCCATTACCCCGTGACCATCACCAACTACGACTACTCCGGCGCTCTGGTGACGTACACCTATGAGAAGGCCCCCGAGCGGGTGCTGTGCGTCTACCAGGGCTGCATCGAGACCATGATCGCTCTGGGCCTAGAGGACCGTGTGCTGGCCTCCTACGGCCTGGACAACGAGGTCAAGGACGAGTGGAAGGACGGCTTCGCGCAGATGAATTATGACGAGACCGTCTTTGCCCCGGACAAAGAGACCGTCACCCTGCTGGAGCCCGACATGATCTTCTCCTGGGGCTCCTATTTCAGCGACGAGCGGCTGGGCGACGTATACGGGTGGAACGAAAAGGGCGTGGCCACCTACATGAATTCCAACACTGCCCCGGGCGGCGCCCGCACCCTGGAAAACGAGTACACCGACATCCTGAACATCGGGAAGATCTTCGATGTGGAAGAGCGGGCCCAGGCCCTGGTGGACGAGATGCAGGCCCAGGTGGCCGACACCCTGGCCGCCGCGGAGGGCCGGGAGGCCGTCCGGGTGGCGGTGGTGGAGCCCACCGCCAGCGGCACCATCACCAACTACGGCACCGACACCCTGGCCGGCGACATGGTCACCGCCCTGGGCGGGGAGCTGGCCAAGCCCGAGGGCAGCGAGATGGGGAAGGAGGACCTGGTAGCCTGCGATCCCGACGTGATCTTCGTGGTCTACATGGCTTACCGCGGAGACGACCCGGAGACCGTCATGGCCGAGCAGCTGGCCGCCATCCAGGACGACCCCGCCTTTGCCAGCCTCTCCGCGGTCCAGAACGGCAGCATCCACCTCATCATGCTGGGCGACATCTACGCCAGCGGCCCCCGCACCATCGACGGCCTCCGGACCCTGGCCCAGGGTATGTATTCCGGCCTGGAGCTGTAAGGCACCATGAGAAAGAATGCCCTGTCCGGCCGCGGACCGGCCTATCTGGTGGTCTGCCTGGCGCTGCTGGTCCTTTTGGGATTTTCCATCCTGGCGGCGGTGAGCTTCGGCACCATGTCCATTCCTATGGGGGATGTGTACCGGGTCATCGTCTATGAGCTCTTTGGCTGGGGAGACCCGGCAGTCTGGGGCAGCGGCGGCGTCCACGATGTGGTGTGGCTCATCCGCCTGCCCCGGCTGGTTCTGGCCGTTGGGGTGGGCATGGGCCTTTCGGTGTGCGGCGTAGTCATGCAGGCCATCGTGAAAAACCCCCTGGCGGACCCCTATGTGCTGGGCGTGTCCTCCGGGGCCTACCTGGGGGCCGTCCTGGCCATGCTGCTGGGCGTGGGGACCTCGGTCTTTGGCGGCAGCGCCATGGGGGTCCTGGGGTGCGCCGGGGCCTTCCTGGTGTCCCTGGGCGTCATGGCGCTGGCCAATCTGGGCGGCCGGGCCAATGCGGTGAAGCTGCTGCTGGCCGGCTCGGCCCTGAGCGCTGTGTGCTCTGGCTTTTCCAACCTGTTTATCTACATCCTCAACGACGACCACGCCGCCTCTGCCGTGGTCCAGTGGTCCATGGGCAGCCTGGCCGGAGCGGACTGGGAGAGCAATGGGGTCATTCTGCCCGTGGTGCTGGTGGGAACGCTCTTTTTCTGGAGCCAGTACCGGAACCTGAACCTGATGCTGCTGGGAGACGAGTCGGCGGTCACCCTGGGGACCGACCTCCACCGCTGGCGGCTGGTCTATCTGCTGGTGTCCGCCCTGCTGGTGGGCTTTGTGGTCTATAAGGCGGGGCTCATCGGCTTCGTGGGGCTGGTCATCCCCCATGTGGTGCGGATGGTGTTCGGTACCGACCACAAAAAGCTCCTCCCCCTATCTGCTCTGCTGGGGGCCATCTTCCTGATCTGGGCCGACGTGCTCTGCCGGATCGTCCTGCCGGGCAACGAGCTGCCCATTGGCGTCCTCACCTCCCTGGTGGGCGCGCCGGTCTTCGTCTACCTGATGGCCCGGAGGAAATACGGCTTTGGAGGTGGGGACTGATGGAGATCCGTGCCGAAGGCGTGCAGGCCGTGCTGGGGGGCAGCCAGATCCTCAAAGGGGTGGACCTCCTGGCGGGCCAGAAGGAGCTGGTGGGGGTCATCGGCCCCAACGGTAGCGGCAAGAGCACCCTGCTCAAGTGTATCTACCGGGTGCTCAAGCCCACCGGCGGCGCCGTCTATCTGGACGGGAAGCGCCTGGAGGGGTACAGCTACAAGCAGTCGGCCCGGCAGGCGGCGGTGCTGGCCCAGCACAACTATTATAATTTCGATTTTTCTGTCCAGGATGTGGTGATGATGGGCCGTGCGCCCCACAAGCGGGCCCTGGAGCGGGACAACGCCAGAGACTATCAGATCGTGGCCCAGGCCCTGGAGACGGTGGGCATGTCGGCCTTTGCCCAGCGGTCCTTCTCTACCCTCTCCGGCGGAGAGCAGCAGCGGGTGATCCTGGCCCGTGCCCTGGCCCAGGACACGCCCTGCCTCATTCTGGACGAGCCCACCAACCACCTGGACATCAAGTACCAGCTCCAGCTCATGGATATCGTCAAGGGCCTGGACCGGACGGTGATCGCCGCCATCCACGACCTGAACATCGCCGCCATGTACTGTGACCGGCTCTACGCCGTCCGGAATGGAACCGTCGTGAAGGCGGGCACGCCCGGAGAGGTGCTCACCCGGGAATTCATCCGGGAGGTGTATGAGGTGGATGCTCAGGTATTCCACGACCCGGAGGGCCAGCTCCACATCCTCTACCGCCCTGGTGCTCAGGGGAGCGGCCAGAGCGGGCCGGGCGAGCATGGAAAATAA
>DWWJ01000130.1 GCA_019119795.1 Candidatus Intestinimonas pullistercoris | reverse complement strand
AGTGGGTCACCATCCCCCTGGAGCTCCACGGTGTGGTGGCCCTGCGGGACGGCTCCGTCGTCAAGGTGGCGGTGGGCGCCGCCGCCGGGGACCCCCTCTTCACCATCGACGACCTGCTGCCCCACCTGGGGGCGGAGCAGAGCAAAAAGCCCCTGAGCGAGGCCATCCCCGGCGAGAACCTGAACGTGCTGGTGGGCAGCCGCCCCTTCAAGGACGACGAGGGCTCTGACCGGGTGAAGCTGGCCGTGCTGGACATTCTGAACCAGAAGTACGGCATCACCGAGGAGGACTTCATCTCCGCCGAGCTGGAGGTGGTCCCCGCCTTCCGGGCCTCTGACATCGGCTTCGACCGCTCCCTCATCGGGGCCTACGGCCACGACGACCGGGTGTGCGCCTACGCCTCCCTGGCCGCCCTGCTGGACCTGGAGGGCCCCCCCCAGAAGACCGCCGTATGCATGCTGGCCGACAAGGAAGAGATCGGCTCCGAGGGAGTCAGCGGCATGCAGTCGTCCGCCTTTGACACCTTTATGTCCGACCTGTGCGACATCCAGAAGGTGCCCCTGAAGGTCTGCTATGAGCGGTCCTTCTGCCTCTCCGCCGACGTCACCGCCGCCTTCGACCCCAACTTTGCCGAGGTCTATGAGAAGCGCAACAGCGCCCGGACCGGCTACGGCATGGGCCTTTGCAAGTACACCGGGGCCCGGGGCAAGTCCGGGGCCTCCGACGCCTCCGCCGAGCTGGTGGGCTGGATCCGCCGGGTCCTGGACGATGCCGGGGTCATCTGGCAGATGGCCGAGCTGGGTAAGGTGGATGCCGGCGGCGGCGGCACCGTGGCCTGCTATATGGCCAACCGGGACATTGACACCCTGGACGCCGGGGTCCCGGTGCTGAGCATGCACTCCCCCTACGAGACTGTCTCCAAGCTGGACTGCTATATGACCTATCTGGGCATGAAGGCCGTCTATCGGGTCGGCCGCTGAGCCCAGCCCCATACAGAAAAACGCCCGCGCTCCCCAGTTGTCTGGGGAGCGCGGGCATTTTTCTTTTCTGCCAGGCCGGCCGCTTTTACAGCTCCGCGAAGGTCTCCTCCACGGCCTTCAGAGTGGCCTCCAGGTCGGAGCGGGTATGGGCGGTGGAGACGAACATGGCCTCGAACTGAGCGGGGGCCAGGTAGACCCCCCGCTCCAGCATGCCCTTGAAGTACCGGGCGTACCGTCCCACGTCGCTGCCCTTGGCGTCCACAAAGGTGGTGACCTCTGTGGGGGTGAAGAAGGGGGAGACCAGGGAGCCGATCTGGTTCACCGCCACCCCCACGCCGTGCCGGGCTGCCGCGGAGCGCATCCCCTCCGCCAGGGTGCGGGCGTAGTCCTCCAGCCCGGCGTAGAGGTCCCGGTGGGCCTGGATGTACCGGAGCTGGGCCAGGCCGGCGGCCATGGCCACCGGGTTCCCCGACAGGGTCCCCGCCTGGTACACCGGGCCGCAGGGGGCCACCTGCTCCATCAGGGCCCGGCTGCCGCAGTAGGCACCCACGGGCATGCCGCCGCCGATGATCTTGCCGAAGGTCACCAGGTCGGCCCGGACGCCGAAGTACTCCTGGGCCCCGCCGGGGGCCAGCCGGAAGCCGGTGATGACCTCGTCGAAGATCAGCAGGGCCCCGTACCGGTCGCACAGGGCCCGGAGGCCCTCCAGGAAGCCGGGGGCGGGGGCCACCACCCCCATGTTGGCGGCTACCGGCTCCACAATGACGCAGGCGATGTCCTCCGGCCAGCGCTGGAAGAGGGCCTCCACCGTGTCCAGGCGGTTGAACTGGGCGGTGAGGGTGTGCTTGACGATGTCCTCGGGCACGCCGGCGGAGGAGGGGTGCCCCCCCGCCAGGGCAGAGGAGCCGGCGTTCACCAGCAGGCAGTCGCTGTGGCCGTGGTAGCAGCCCTCAAACTTGATGAGCTTGTCCCGGCCGGTGGCCCCCCGGGCCAGCCGGAGGGCCGACATCACCGCCTCGGTGCCCGAGTTCACCATGCGGACCATCTCGATGTTGGGGACCATGTCCACCATGAGCTCGGCCATCTCCACCTCCCGCTGGGTGGGGGCGCCGAAGGAGAGGCCGTGCCGGACCGCCTCCTCCACCGCGGAGCGGACCTCCGGGTGGTCGTGGCCCAGGAGCATGGGGCCCCAGGAGCAGACATAGTCCAGATACCGATTCCCGTCGGCATCGTAGAGATAGGCCCCGTGGGCCTCCGTGATGAAGCGGGGGCACAGGTCCACCGCCCGGAAGGCCCGGACCGGGGAGTTGACCCCGCCGGGCAGGACCTTTTGGGCCCGGTCAAAGAGTTCCTGAGAGCGGTCCATCAGCCGATGTCCCCCTTCCGCATGGCCTGGGAGAGCTCCTTGGCGAAGTAGGTGATGAGCATATCCGCTCCGGCCCGGTAGACCGACAGGGCGCTCTCGCACATCACCCGGTACTCGTCAATGAGCCCGGCGGCCCCGGCGGCCTTGATCATGGCGTACTCCCCGGAGACCGAGTAGGCGCACATGGGCAGGTCGAAGGCGTCGGAGCACTCCCGGATCACGTCCAGGTAGCTCAGGGCGGGCTTCACCATGAGGATGTCCGCCCCCTCCTCCACATCCAGGGCGCACTCCTTCAGGGCCTCCCGGCGGTTGTGGGGGTCCATCTGGTAGCCCCGCCGGTCCCCAAAGGCAGGGGCAGAGCCGGCGGCCTCCCGGAAGGGGCCGTAGAAGGCAGAGGCGTACTTGGCGGAATAGGACATGATGGGCACATTCTGGAAGCCGTGCTTGTCCAGGGCGGTCCGGATGGCGGCGATGCGGCCGTCCATCATGTCGGAGGGGGCCACCATGTCGGCCCCGGCCTCGGCGTGAGAGAGGGCGGTCTTGGCCAGGACCTCCAGGGTCTTGTCGTTGTCCACCTCCTGGCCCTTGAGGATGCCGCAGTGGCCGTGGTCGGTGTACTCGCACATGCACACGTCCGTGATGACATAGAAGTCAGGGTATTTGGCCTTGATGGCCCGGATGGCCTCCTGGACCACCCCCTTCTTGTCCCAGGCCGAGGAGCCCTGGGCGTCCTTTTTCGCGGGCAGGCCGAAGAGGATGCACCGGCCCACTCCGTCGGTCAGGCACTCCTCCACGGCCTGGTCCACAGCGTCCAGGCCGTAGTGGAACTGCCCCGCCAGGGCGGGGATGGGCCGCTTGCCCTTCAGGGTCTCGTCCACAAAGATGGGATAGATGAGGCTGTCCGGGGAGAGGCGGGTCTCCCGGCACAGCCGCCGGATGGAGTCGTTCTGCCGCAGTCTGCGGGGCCGGTTAATGAGTTCCATGGCTCTGAACCTCCTTGATGATGCAGTTTATCATGGCGCCGATGGTGGCTTCCTCTGCCACCACGGTGGGAATGCCGTGCTTTGCCGCCTCGGCGGCAGTCTGGGCGCCGATACACACTCCGGTGAGGCTGGAGAAGTCCAGCTCTCCCACCGAGGAGACGAAGCCCTTCACCGTGGAGGCGCTGGTAAAGGTGACCAGGTCCAGCTCCCCCGCCTGGGCCATGGCCCGGAGGGCCCCGGCGTGGGCGCTCTCATAGACCGTGGCATAACAGGGGATGTCGTCGTAGGGGATGCCCCCCCTCTCCAGGGCCGCCGTCAGGTCCTGGGAGGCGATCTCCGCCCGGAGCAGAAGGACCCTGCCACCGGCCCGCTCCGCCAGGCCCGCTCCCAGGTGGGCGGCGTCGTAGACCTCGGGGATGTAGTCGGCCCGCAGGCCGTGGGCCCGCAGGGCCCGGTCCGTGCCCGGCCCGATGGCGGCCAGCTTCACGCTCCCCAGGGCCCGGACATCCCGGCCCTGCCGCTCCAGCATGGCCCACAGGGCCTCCACCCCGGCGGGGCTGGTAAAGGCCAGATACTCGTAGGCATCCATCCCGTCCACCGCCCGCTCCATCTCCGGGCAGGGCCAGATGGGCTGGGTGCGGATGCAGGGGTACTCGAAGACGTCAGCCCCCAGGGCCCGGAGCCGCCCGGCCAGGGTGCCCGAGCGCTCCCTGGGCCGGGTGACCACCACCCGCCGCCCCTTCAGGGGCAGGGCGTCAAACCAGTCGAAGCTCTCCGCCAGGGCGCACACCGGGCCGAAGATGCTGATGGCGGGGCTCTCCACCCGGTGCTCCGCCGCCAGGGCGGTCAGGGTGGACACTGTGCCGCTGATCCTCCGCTGGGCGGGGGTGGTGCCCCGCTCCACGATGGCGGCAGGGGTGTCCGGGTCCATGCCCGCCGAGAGCAGCCCGGCGCAGAGCTCCGGCAGACTGGTGACCCCCATGAGGAAGACCAGGGTCCCTCCAGTCCGCACCAGGGCCTCGAAGTCGATGTCCAGGGCCTTTCCCGCCCGGGCGTGGCCGGTGATGATGTGGCGGGAGGAGGTGAAGTCCCGGTGGGTCACCGGGATGCCCCCGTAGGCGGGGACGGCGATGGCCGAGGTGATGCCGGGCACCTCCTCGAAGGGGATGCCGTGCTGGACCAGGAGCTCCAGCTCCTCGCCCCCTCGGCCGAAGAGGAAGGGGTCCCCCCCCTTGAGCCGCACCACCCGCTTGCCCTCCAGGGCCTTGTCCAGCAGGATCTGGTTGATCTGCTCCTGGGGCACCGGATGGTGGCTGGCCTCCTTGCCCACGTTGATCTGCTCGGCCCCCTCGGGCATCAGGGCCAGGATGGCGGGGCTCACCAGGCGATCATAGACCACCACCTGGGCCCGCTCCAGGGCCTCCCGGCCCTTGACCGTCAGGAGCCCGGGGTCCCCGGGGCCCGCCCCTACCAGTGTTACCATTCCCTTCATGTCGTTCCCTCCCGGATGCGGTCGGCCAGCGCCGTGCCCAGGGCCTCAGCCTGGGCGCGGGGGCCGGTGATGGTATCGAAAACAGGGGCGCCCTCTGCCGTGACGTCCATGCCCCGGAGGGTGAGGGTCTCCCCCTCCACCGCGGCGTAGGCCGCCACCGGGGAGGAGCACCCCCCGTCCAGCCGCCGGACAAAGGCCCGCTCCGCCAGGGCGCAGTCGGTGCCGTCCCGGTCCAGGAAGCCGGCCAGCCAGGGGAAGTCCTCCCCCGCCCGGACCTGGACCGCCAGGATGCCCTGTCCGGCGGCGGGGATCATCTCGTCGGTGGTGAAATAGCGGGCGACACGCCCCTCCAGGCCCAGCCGCTTCAGGCCGGCGGCGGCCAGCACCAGGGCGGCGTACTGCCCCTCGTCCAGCTTCCGCAGGCGGGTCTGGACGTTTCCCCGAACCGGAGCCACCGGCTGGCCCGGGAAGAGCCGCCGGAGCTGGAGGGTCCGGCGGGCGCTGGCGCACCCGATGGGCTTGGACGGGTCCAGCTCCGTGACCCCCTCCGGCAGGACCAGGGCATCCCGGGGGTCGGCCCGGCGGGAAAAGCCCGCCAGGGGAAGCCTGGGGTCCAGGTCCATGGGCAGGTCCTTGCAGCTGTGGACCGTGAAGTCCACCCGGCCCTCCAGAAGGGCGGTGTCCAGCTCCTTGACAAAGAGACCCTTGCCTCCCACCTGGTCCAGAGTCCGGTCCAGGATCTTGTCGCCGGTGGTCTTCATGGTCACCAGCTCCAGCCGGAGGGAGGGGTCTGACTGGCGGATGGCCTCCATGACCAGCTCGGTCTGGACCACTGCCAGCCGGCTCTCCCGGCTCCCCGCTCTCAGTGTGTTCACTCCAATCCCTCCAATGTCTTTCGCACTGCCCGGGCCGCCCGGGCAGTCCGGGCATGGTCCCGGCCTCCCCGGGAGACCAGTCCGGCGGTCACGCCCCCGCCCTCACAGACGGCGGGGAAGAAAAAGCTGCACTCCTCCCGGCAGTCGGCCACCGACACGGGGATGCCCAGGGCCCGGGCCTCCTCCCCCACCTGCCGGTTCACTGCCCGGTCGTCGGTGGCGGCCACGGCCAGGAAGGCCCCGGCCAGGTCGCCGGGGCGGTAGGTCCGCCGCTCCCAGCGGACCCCGGGGACGCCTCCCCTCCAGGTGGGGGCGATGACGGTCACCGCTCCGCCGAAGCGGGCGAGCACCTCAGCCCGGCGCGCGGCGATGGCGCCGCCGCCCACGATGACGCAGGGCCTTCCCGTCAGGTCAACAAACAGGGGAAAGTGTGATGTGCTTTCGCTCATGTCCGCCCTCCCTCTGTCCTCTGGCCGCGGTGTGGACCCGGATCTTGCCCACACACCGCTCCAGGTCCTCCGGCCGGATGTGCTCCTTGAGGCCGCCGGTGAGCAGGTCCACCGCCCGGCCCACCGCCAGCTCCACCAGTTCCTCGGCCTCCAGGTCCTCCTCCAGCTCGGGATAGGTGAGCACCCGCTGGGCAATGGCCTCCTTCAGCGCCTCGATGGCCGGCAGGCAGCTCCGGTAGTTGTTCCACTCGTAGAACCTTGCCATATGGTCGGCCAGAATGTCTGTGACGGCCTGGGGGAGCTCTCCCCGGTGCTGCTCCGCCCCCAGGGTGTCCACATTGTAGAGCGTGACGCCGGGGATGTCCCCCACCGCCGGGTCCACGTCCCGGGGCATGGCCAGGTCCACCACCCGGCCGGGTCGGGCTTTGAGCATGCTCATCTGCTCCGCCGACACGGTATAGTGGGGACTGGTGGTGGCCGAGAGGAGGATGTCCATCCCCTCCATGGCGGCGAAGCGCTCCTCATAGGGGGTGACGGCGCACCCCGCCGGCACCACGGTCTCTCCGTGGCGGTAGGTCCGCAGGGTGACGGTGACGGCGCACCCCGCCTCGTGGAGGAGGGCGGCCGAGAGGCGGCCCATCTCGCCGTTGCCGATGACCAGGGCCCTGCGGCCCCGGAGGTCCCCCAGATCCCGCTGGAGCACCTCCACCGCCCGGGCGGCGGCCGAGGTGGCCACCCCGGTGAGGCGGACCTTGGTCTTGATGGCCTTCCCCGCCGACACGGCGGTGCGGAACAGGGTCTCCAGCACCGGGTCGGCCGCCCCGCGGGCCCGGGCGATGGTGATGGCCGTCTTGACCTGGGAGAGAATCTGGTCCTCCCCCCAGATCTGGGACTGGAGCCCGCCGGCCACCTCCATCAGGTGCCGGACGGCCTCCTGGTCCCGCCGGGTGACAAAGGCGCCGGCAAAGGGGGCGTGGGGCAGGCCCACCGCCCGGCAGAGGAGCTGGTCCGGCTCTGCCGGGCACTCCGGAGCGCAGGAGAGATAGAGCTCGGTGCGGTTGCAGGTGGAGATCAGCACGCAGCCCAGAACGCCCTCTGTCCCGGCGATGCGCTCCGTCAGGTCCCCCACCTGGGTCTTGGTGAAGGAGAGCTGCTCCCGCAGCCCGATGGGGGCCTTTTGGTAATCCAGCCCCGACATGATGATGCGCATGGGTCTACACTTCCTTTTTCTCTTGCACAGGGCCCGGGCCCTCCGGCTCCTTGACCAGGACCACCGAAAAATAGCCCGTCCCGTCCTCCATGTCGGCGAAGCGGGGATAGACGGCCTCCCCCTCCATGCCGCAGTTGGCCACCATGGAGGCCCGGTCCAGCAGCCCCCGCTCCGCCAGCAGGTCCTTGAGCTCTCCGATGGCCTTCCCGGCCTTCATAAAGACCTTGTTGGCCTTCACATCCAGGCAGTCGGCCGCCTCGTGGGAGGCGGGGACGATGAGCAGCCGCTCCGCCCCCTCGCACAGGGAGGTGTTGAGCCGGGCGGCCACGGCGCAGAAGGAGGGCACTCCGGGGATGAGCTCGGCGTCATAGCCCCGGGCGAGGACCTTTTTGTGGACGTAGATATAGGTGGAGTAGACCGTGGGGTCCCCCAGGGTGATGAAGGCCACCGTCCGGCCATTGTCCAGCAGGGCGCAGATGTCCCCGGCGATCTGCTCATAGCAGGCGTCCAGCTTCTCCCTGTCCCGGATCATGGGGGTGGGGCAGTAGAGCAGCTCCTTGCCCTCCACCAGGTCCTCCACGATGCGCAGGGCGGTCTTCTCCCCCGCTCCTTTGTCGGGGACGGCCACCACATCGGCCTGGCGCAGGATGCGCTCGGCCTTCCGGGTCACCAGCTCCGGGTCCCCGGGGCCCACCCCCACGCCATACAGCTTTCCTTTTTCCATGGATCGTCTCTCCTTATTTCGCTCCGTCTTCCGCCGCCTCCAGGGCGTGGCGGACAAACACCCGCCGGATGCCGGGGTATTCCCCCAGCCCCGAGAGGACGCAGGACACCTCATATCCCTTGGCCTCCAGCTGGCTCCTCCAGGAGTCGGGCTCCGGGCCGGCCAGGTCGTTTTTGGCGTGGTCTCCCGCCACCACCATCAGGGGATAGAGCACCATCCGCCGGACCTCCGGCCGCTCGGCGAGGCGCCGAAGGGCCTCTCCGAAGCCGGGATAGCCCTCTACCGTACCCACCAGCACGTCGGTCCGGCCCAGGTCGTGGAGGAGGTATTCCAGCTGGCAGTAGGCCGAGTTGGCGAAGTGCTCGGTCCCGTGCCCCATGAAGAGCAGGGCCGTCCCGCTCTCCCGCTCAGGCAGGACCTCCAGCAGGGCCTGGGCCGTCTCCCGGTAGTCCTCTTCCGTGCTCAGCAGGGGGCGGCCGATGGCCAGCCGGCCGAACTGTCCCCGGAAGGGCTCCGCCTGGGCCAGGAGCTTGTCATACTCCTCCCCGTTCATGATGTGGGTGGGCTGGACCGTCACGTCCCGGACCCCCTCTCCTGCCAGCCGCTCCAGGGCCTGGGGAACGTTGTCGATGTGCAGGCCGTCCCGGCGCTCCAGCTTCCGCAGGATCATGCCGCTGGTAAAGGCCCGGCGGAGGGTCCGGTCCGGCAGGGCGGCGGCGATGTCCCCCTCGATGGGGACGATGGTCTTCTCCAGGGTGTCCAGATGGCTGGTGCCGAAGGACACCACCAAAACAGCCTTTTCGGGCATGGGTGCTCCTCCTCGCGCTTCACTCCCGGGCGTTGCCCGAGGCCAGATAGAGCATGGCGTTGCAGATGGCGGCCGCCACGTTGGAGCCGCCCTTCCGTCCCCGGGCGACGATATAGGGCGCGTCTTCGGTGAGCAGGAGCTCCTTGCTCTCCACCACGTTGACAAAGCCCACCGGCACGCCGATGATGAGCTCCGGCTTCAGCGCTCCGGCCTCCAGGAGCTCACAGGCCCGGACCAGGGCCGTGGGGGCGTTGCCCAGGGCCAGGATCAGGGGGCGGTCCAGCTTGGCCGCCCGCTCCATGGAGACGGCGGCCCGGGTGACGCCCCGGTCCCTGGCCTCGGCGGCCACGTCGGGGTCAGACATGAAGCACAGGGCCTCCCCGCCGAACTTCTCCAGCACCCGCTTGTTGACGCCGGAGCGGGCCATCTGGGTGTCGGTGACGATGACGCATCCGGCCTTCAGGGCAGCCACGCCCTTTTCCACAGCCCCTGGGGAAAAGACCAGGTTGTCGGCGTAGTCAAAGTCGGCCGTGGTGTGGATGACCCGCTTCACCACCGGCAATACCTCCGGCGGGAAGCTCCGCTCCCCCAGCTCCGACTGGATGATCTCCATGCTCCGGGCCTCGATCTCCGCCGGGGCCACCCGCTGCAATTCTACTTTCATCGGCTCACTCCTCGCCACGCAAGATTCGATACACACGGCTCAGGTCCAGGCTCTCCCGGACTCCTGCCGCCAGCTTGTCATACTGCTCTTCCTGATAGGTCCGCCAGTCCACTGCCCCGGCGGAGGGGGCCAGGCCCTTCCGGGCCAGGAGGGCGTCCACCAGGGCCCGGGCGCTCCCGGCCCGGTCGAAAATGCCGTGGACATAGCTGCCCCAGACATTGCCCCGGGCGGTCCCGTCCGCCTTGGTCTGGCCGTCCAGGGTGGTGAGGGCGGTGAGGGGCTCTGCCCCCTCGCCCCGGGTGGTCTCCCCCATGTGAATTTCGTAGCCCTCCAGCTCCGCTCCGTTCAGGGAGGTGAAGACGCCCTGGGCCCCCTGGAAGGTCCCTGAGACCCGGGTGCGGGTCTTCTCTCCCAAAAAGACCGTGTCAATGGGCAGCAGCCCCATGCCCCGCAGGGTGCCGCCGCTCTCCACGCCCTCCGGGTCGGAGAGGGTCCGGCCCAGCATCTGGTAGCCGCCGCAGATCCCCGCCACGGCCCCGCCGCGGCTGGCGTATTGGAGGATCTTGGCCTCCAGGCCGCTCTGGCGGAGCCATTTCAGGTCGTCCATGGTGCTCTTGGTCCCCGGCAGGATGACCAGGTCCGGCTCCCCCAGCTCACCGGGGGCGCGGACATACCGCACCGTGGCCTCCTCCACTCGCTCCAAGGGGCTGAAGTCGGTGAAGTTGGAGAGCCGGGGCAGGCGGATCACCGCGATGTCGGCCAGCCCCACCTTGCCCTCCCGGGAGAGCTTGGAGGAGAGGGAGTCCTCCTCGTCAATGTCCACGTCCAGCATGGGCACCACCCCCAGCACCGGCTTTCCGGTGAGCTCCTCCAGGGTCTTCAGGCCCGGCCGCAGGATCTCCACATCCCCCCGGAATTTGTTGATGATGAGGCCCTTGATGCGGGCCTGCTCCTCCGGCTCCAGGAGCTTCACCGTGCCGTAGAGGGAGGCGAAGACGCCCCCCCGATCGATGTCCCCCGCCAGGAGCACCGGGGCGCCCGCCAGCCTGGCCATCCCCATGTTCACAAAGTCATCCTGCTTGAGGTTGATCTCCGCCGGGCTCCCCGCCCCCTCGATGACGATGATGTCGTTCTCCGCCGCCAGGGACTCGTAGGCCGCCAGGATGTCCGGGAGCAGGTTCTTTTTCCAGCGGAAATACTCCACCGCCCCCATGGTCCCCCGGGGCACCCCGTTGACGATGACCTGGGAGCCGGTGTCGTTGGTGGGCTTGAGCAGGACGGGGTTCATCCGGGCGTCGGGCTCCACCCCGGCGCACTGGGCCTGGACCACCTGTGCCCTGCCCATCTCCAGCCCGTCGGCCGTGATGAAGGAGTTGAGGGCCATATTCTGGGATTTGAAGGGGGCCACCCGGTACCCGTCCTGCCGGAACACCCGGCACAGCCCCGCCGCCAGCAGGCTCTTGCCAGCGTTGGAGGCCGTGCCCTGGATCATGATCGCTTTTGCTGCCATTTCTATAAGACCTCCTTCATGGCCTGGATCAGCCGCTCGTTCTCCCCCCGGAGCCGGACCGCCACCCGGTAATAGTCCTCGCCCAGCCCCGGATAGTTGGCGCAGGAGCGGATGAGCACCCCCCGGCCCAGGAGCCGCTCCTTCAGGTCGGAGACCCCCGGAGCCCGGAAGAGCAGGTAATTGGCCGCGCTGGGGAAGACCCGGAGCCCCAGCCCCTCCATGGCCTGGGTGAGCCAGCTCCGCTCCGGGGCGATGAGCTGCCGGGCCAGGAGGGGGTGGAGGGGCTCCGCCGCCGCCGCCAGTCCCGCCGCCTGGGCGGGGCCGGAGACGCTCCAGGGCTGGGCACAGCGGGAGAGCCGGTCCAGCAGCGCCGTGTCGGCGCTGAGGCAGTAGCCCAGCCGGAGGCCAGGCATGGCATAGCTCTTGGTGAAGGCCCGGAGCAGCAGGAGGTTGGGATATTGCTCCAGATATCCCGCCAGACTGGCCTCCTCCCCGCCGTCGGAGAGGGCCAGGAAGCACTCGTCCACCACCAGGCGGATGCCCGCTGCCCGGCATTTTTCCAGGATGGCCTCCATCAGCTCCCGGCGGATGACCCGGCCCGTGGGGTTGTTGGGGGTGCAGAAAAAGGCCAGGTCCAGCCCCGGCTCCAGGTCGTCCAGGACCGCCTCCGTGAGGTCAAAGTCCCGCTCCGGGTCCAGGACGTGGCGGACCACCCCGCAGCCCGCGGCGGAGACCGCCTCCTCATACTCGGAAAAGGTGGGGGCGGTGACCAGCGCCCGCCGGGGCCGTTCGGAAAACGCCAGCCGAAAGACCAGGTCGGCGGCCCCGTTGCCGCAGAGGACCTGCTCCGGGGCCACGCCGTCCCGCCGGGCGATGGCGGCGGAAAGGGCCCGGCACAGGGGGTCCGGGTAGTGGACCGCCTCTTTCACCGCCCCGACGGCAGCCTGCCGGACCGACTCCGGCATCCCCAGGGGATTGAGGTTGGCGGAAAAGTCCAGCACCTCCCCGCCCCAGACCGCCCGGGCGGCCACCAGGTCGCCGCCGTGGGTAGATTCCTTCAAAGCGCGTCACACCCTCTCCAAGCTGTTCAAACAGTCCAAATCAATGCTCCCGCCTGCCGGACCGGCTCAGAACGCCAGGCTCAGCAGCAGGGGCACCCCGCAGAAGAGGACCATGGCCAGGAAGGCCGTGGCGTACATCAGGCGGTTGCACCGCAGGATGTCCGCCGGCTCCACCGGCCGAAGGGGGTCCCCGATGGTGGGCTTCTCCACCAGTTTTCCGAAATAATAGTTGCTCCCGGCCAGCTGGATGTCCAGGGCCCCCGCCGCCGCCGCCTCTGTGTGGGCGGAGTTGGGGCTCTTGTGCTGCTTCCGGTCCCGGAGGAAAATTTTCCAGGCGTTTTTCCCGTCGAAGCCGGCGGGCCGGGCGGCCAGGCACATCAGCACTCCCGCCAGCCGGGCGGGGATCAGGTTCACGAGGTCGTCCAGCCTGGCCGCCGCCCGGCCGAAATAGAGGTAGCGGTCGTTCTTGTAGCCCACCATGGAATCCATCGTATTGATGGATTTGTAGAGCACCCCCAGGGGGGCCCCGCCGATGGCCAGGAACAGAAGGGGGGCGATGACTCCGTCCGAGGCGTTTTCCGCCACGGTCTCCACCGCCGCCTTGGCCACGCCGGCCTCATCCAGCCGCTCCGTGTCCCGGCCCACGATCATGGAGACCGCCTTCCGGGCCTCCTCCAGGGTGCCGTCCCGCAGGGCCCGGTAGACCTTCACGCTCTCATCCCGGAGGGACCGGGCGGCCAGGAGCTGATAGCACAGCAGGGCCTCCACCACAAAGGCCAGCAGGGGGTGGATATGCCGGCACAGCCAGAGGGCCAGCACCGCCGCCCCGGTGGAGAGCCCCGTCACCAGCACCACCAGGACCACCCCCGCCGCCAGCTCTCCTCCGGGGCGCTTGGGAAAGAGGGCGCGCAGGGGGCGCTCCAGCAGAGCGATGAGGGCCCCCATGGCCCGCACCGGGTGGGGCATCCAGTGGGGGTCTCCGAACATCAGGTCCAGCAGGCAGCCCAGCAGCAGGGCACAGAGCCGCAGGGTCAGGGTCATGCCTTCGTCCTCCCCGCCGTGCCCAAAATGTGGAGCTCCAGGGGCTCCCGGACCAGCTCAGCCCGGTAGCCGCCGCAGTTCTGGGGATACCAGTCGTAGAACCCCTGCCGGGCCGGGCGTCCATGGAGGGTGAGCATGCCCATGAGCAGCCCCCCGTGGGACACCACGCCGATCCGCCCGCATCCGTGGACCAGGGCGTCGTCAGCCAGGGCGGCCAGAGCCCGGGAGCCCCGGCGGGCGCAGTCCTCAGCGGGCTCCCCCACCACCATCTCCCCCGCCAGCCAGCGCTGGTACATGGGGTCGTCCTGGAGCTCCTCATGGTTTTTCCCCTCAAAGGGGCCGAAATCGGTCTCCCGCAGGTCGTCGATCACCGTCTGCTCCATGCCGGGCCACAGGAGCCCCGCCGTCTGGCGGCAGCGGAGCATGGGGCTCACATAGAGCCGGTCCACCGCCGGGAGGAGGGGCGCGGTCTCCCGGGCCATCTCCTCCCCCTCCGGGGCCAGGGGCACGTCCAGGCGCCCCACGAAGCGTTTTTCCTTGTTTCCCTGGGTGATGCCGTGGCGAATGAGGATCACTTCCACCCTTCTTCCCCCTTTAATACCATGCTCAGGCCGCAGAAAATGCGCTCCACCCGGCCGGCCTTCTGGGCCAGAGCGCAGCAGAGGCGGCCCACCTCCTCCCGCCAGACCCGCTCCGACGGGTCCACAGGGACCACGCCGCAGCCCACCTCATCGCAGAGGATGACCACATCGGGGTTGACCTCCAGCAGGTCCCCCAGGCCCGCTCCCGGATGGGCGCGGACCCAGGTCTCCAGCCCGGCAAAGATGGGCCTGGTCCGGGCCGAGACCGGGTCCCGGGCCACGTCGGCCTCACCCAGGCCGGTTTTTTCCAGGGCGTAGGCCAGCTTTCCCTGGCCCGCGCCGCCGATGAGCAGGATCATAACAGGACCTCCAAACGCTGTGCCAGGACCACGGAGAGCACCATGGCGCACTCGCAGACCTGGAGGAAGAACCCCGCCAGGTCCCCGGTGATGCCGCCGAACTGCCGCCGGGACATGACGAAATAATAGAGGAAGGACAGCCCGGCCCCCGCCGCGGCCGCCCCGCCGGTGACCGGCTCCAGGGCCACCAGGGCGGCGGCGCTGAGAAGGGTACACAAAAGCAGGATCACCCGGGCCCGCCGGGCGTCCATGGGCTGGGTAAAGGTGGCCAGCAGGCCGCTCCCCCGGGCGTTGGGCCAGGAGACGGCGGCCAGTCCGGAGAGGCTCCGGGAGAGCACCGGCCCCAGGGCCAGCACCAGGAGGGTCCGCCCCTCCGGCACGGCCTCGCACCACACGGCGAAGAAAAACACCAGGTAGAGCCCGCAGCAGATGATGGCAAAGGCCCCGGTGTGGGAGTCCTTCAGGATCTCCAGCTTCTTCTCCCGGCTCTGGTGGGAGCCCAGGGCGTCGGAGGTGTCACAGAAGCCGTCCAGGTGGATGGCGCCGCTGGCGGCGATGGGGAGCACCAGGGCCCCCGCCGCCCGGAGAAAGGTCCCCAGGCCCAGCAGGAGGCAGAGCTGGAGCCATGCCCCCAGCAGCAGGGCGATGAAGAGGCCCACCACTGGGAAAAAGCACATGGCCCAGGAGAGGCTCTTCTGGTCCCAGTCCACCCTGGGCGCCGGGAGCCGGGAATACATGGCCAGTGCGATCCACAGAGAGCGCAGCATCGGCCTCACGCCCCCTTCCAGCAGACGGGAATGCCGCAGACCACCTCATAGACCTGGTCCGCCCGGGCGGCCACCGCCCGGTTGAGCCGGGCCAGGCAGTCCAGGTAGTCGGCCGTCTCCCGGTCGTAGGCCACGCCGTCAGAGAAGAGCTCATTGGTGACCACCACCGTGCAGGCGACCTCCCGGGAGAGCTTTTCCACCCCGGAGAGCACCCGGTCAAAGGCCCCCTCCCTGCCCTCGGGGCCAAACCACTCGTTGGCCGTGAGGTTGGAAAGGTCCTCCAGCAGGGCCACCGCCCCGGGCGGCGGAGTCAGCTCCCCCAGGCGGCGGGGCCGCTCCTCGGTGCGGAAGCCCTTCCCCGCCCGCATGGCCCGGTGGCGCTCCACCCGGCGGCGGCTCTCCGCATCCCAGACCTCCATGGTGGCCACGTAGAGGCGCGGCCCTTCCGGGGCCGCTGTCACCAGGTCCTCGGCATATTTGGATTTCCCGCTGGCAGAGCCGCCGGACACCAGTACCAGCATGGGCCCTTCCCCCTTTCTTCTCTCTAGGGCTTGTTTGAAAATTGGCGATGTGTCCAGCGGCGAGGAATTTTGGCCGCCGGCAAGCAATTTTTTCGCAGGAATCCTGTCGGATTTCAAGGAAAAATTGCGCCGTCCAGGGGCCAAAAGGCCCGCCGATTGGACATGTTGACGATTTTCAAACAAGCCCTGGTTCCCATCAGGTCAGGTGCTGATAGGCCTCGATATCGGTGGCTTCAAAGGTACACATCCCCCGGTAGACCGCTGCCCCCATCTCCAGCAGGGGCATGACAGCCACGGCTCCGGTGCCCTCCCCCAGGCACATCTCGGCAAAGAGGAAGGGGTGCAGCCCCAGGGCCTCCAGCACCATCCTGCCCGCCGGCTCGTTGGAGGCGTGGGAGCCCAGCATGTAGTCCCTGCAGGCCGGGCAGATCGCGGCCGCCGTTAGGGCGGCGGCGGAGGAGATGAAGCCGTCCACCAGCACCGGGATATGGTGCACCGCGCCACCCAGGAAAATGCCGGCCAGTCCGGCGATGTCCAGCCCCCCCACCTTGTGGAGGACATCCAGGCCGTCGGCGGGGTCGGGCCGGTTAAGAGCGATGGCCCGCTCTACGGCGGCGATCTTCTTCTGGTAGCCCTCGGTGGAGAGGCCGGCCCCCCGGCCGGTGACCTCTGCCGCTTCCTTCCCCAGCAGGACGGAGACGATGGCGCTGGAGGTGGTGGTGTTGCCGATGCCCATCTCTCCGGTGGCCAGGATGCGGTAGCCCGCCTCCTTCAGCTCTCCCACCAGCTCCAGCCCGGTCATCACGGCCTGGGCGGCCTCCTCCCGGGTCATGGCGGGGCCCTGGGTCATGTCGGCGGTGCCCCGGCGGACGCACTTTTGCCGGATGCGCGCCCCGGTCACCGGCTTGGCCACCCCGATGTCCACCGGGATGACCTCCGCCCCAGCCACCCGGGACATGCAGCAGACCGAGGTGTCCCCTTTGGACATGTTCTCGGTGACGATGGCGGTGACATCCTGGCCGGTCTGGGTGACCCCCTGGGCCACCACGCCGTTGTCGGCACACATGACCACCACCGCCTTTTTGGACAGGTCCATGTCGGCGCTGCCGGTAATGCCGGCAATGTGGACAATGTCCCGCTCCAGCAGCCCCAGGCTGTTCAGGGGGTGGGCGATAGAGTCCCAGCGGCGCTGGGCCTCCTCCATGGCCCTCTGGTCCAGTGGGCCGATTTGGGCGAGCTGTTGGGTGAGAGCCGCTTCATAATCCTGTTTCATCCTTCTTTACCCCTTTCATAGCGGGCGCAGGCGGCCACGAAGCGCCGTGCCGCGTCCGGACATCCGCTGAAATGGAAGTGGGGGAAGCCGGCGTAGAGGGTGGGGGTGTGCCAGCCGCAGTCCCAGCCCCGGTCGCTCAGGGGCTTTTGGGCCCGGAAGGCCGTCCCCGGCGCCTCGCTCTCCCAGTAGTGAAACTCATGGGCGGGGAGGGCCTCCCCTGCCCCGCATAGAAGCCCGTCGTTCCGGGCGGCCATGGTGATGTAGCCGAAGCGCCCCAGCTTTCCCTGGTTCCAGGCCCTTCCGGAGAAAGCCCCCGCCATGTGCCAGTCGTACTGGCCGTCGGCGTCGGAGAGCAGCCGGTGGAGATAGAGAAATCCGCCGCACTCGGCCACCGTGGGCATGCCGTGGAGGACCGCCCCCTGGATTTCCCGCAGGAGGGAGGTATTCCGGGAGAGCTCCCTGGCGTAGACCTCAGGATAGCCGCCCCCCAGGTAGAGCCCCTGGGCCCCCTCCGGCAAAGCCGGGTCCCGGAGAGGGGAGAACTCCACCAGCTCAGCCCCCTGCCGCCGGAGCTCCTCCAGGCCGTCGGCGTAGTAGAAGCAGAAGGCCTCGTCCCGGGCCAGGGCGAGGATGGGCCGCTGCTCCCGCCGGGCCGAGGGCGGCGGAGCCGGGGCCTCCAGCTCCGGGGCGGAGGCCGCCAGGGCCAGGAGGCCCTCCAGGTCCACCGACCGCTCCGCCTGCTCCGCCAGGCGGCGGAGCTTGTCCCTGAGGTCGGTCACCTCGGCGGCGGTGACCAATCCCAGGTGCCGGCTCTCCAGGGAGCACTCCGGCAGGTCGGGGAAGTAGCCGTAGACGACAAGGCCGGTCTCCGCCTGGATGGCATCCCGCAGCCGGGGGTAGAGCATGGGGGAGCAGCGGTTGAGCAGGACCCCCCGGATCTGGGAGTCGGGCCGGAATTCCGCCATGCCCCTCACCAGGGCGGCGGCCGAGAGGGCCCGCCCCCGGACGTCGGCCACCAGCACCGCCGGCGTGTCCGTGGTCCGGGCCAGGTCGTAGGCGCTGGCCTGGGATGACAGGGCGATGCCGTCGTAGTAGCCCATGGCCCCCTCGATGAGGGCCACTCCGCCCCCCCGGGTGTTCTCCAGCAGGCTCCGGCGCACCGCCCCCGCCCCCATGAGGAAGAGGTCCAGGTTCCGGGATTTAGCCCCGATGACCTCACTGTGGAACATGGGGTCGATGTAGTCGGGGCCGCATTTGAAGGCCACCGGGGCCGCGCCCCGGTCCACCAGGGCCTGGAGGAGGGCGCAGGTGATGGTGGTCTTGCCCCCGCCGCTGGCCGGGGCGCAGAGGAGGAGCCGGGGGACCTTACCCATCGCCCTTCCCCTCCCCGCTGAACATCCACACCGGATTCTGGGCGTCCATCAGGTGGTAGCGCCCGGCCCTCCGGGTGCGGGTCACGGCCACCTGGACCATATCAGCCCCCTCCAGGGGGGCGAAGAGCCGGGCGGCCTCTCCCACGGTCTCCAGGGTCACGGCGGTGCAGACCACCCGGGCCTGGGGATTTTTCTCAAAGATCACGGCCAGGATCTCCTCCATGTCCCCGGAGGTCCCCCCCAGGAAGACCCGGTCGGGGGCGGGGAGGTCCTTCAGGGCCTCCGGCGCGGTGCCGGGAACCAGCTCCAGGTTGGCGCAGCCGAACCGGGCCTTGTTTTCCGAGAGCAGGTCCAGGGCGGCCTCCTTTTTTTCGATGGCATAGACCCGCCCCTCCGGGCAGGCCAGGGCGCACTCCACCGACACCGAGCCGGTGCCCGCCCCCACGTCCCAGACGGTGTGCCAGGGCTGGAGCCGCAGCTTGCACAGGGCCAGGGCCCGGACCTCCTCCTTGGTCATAGGGACCTCTCCCCGGAGGAATGCCTCGTCGGGGAGGCCCGGCGTGTTCCAGGGCCGGAGCACCGGCTCGTCGTGCTCCGCCAGCAGCACCGAGAGGTCGGCAAACCGCTCCTGGGCCAGCTCCGCCGCCGTGCCGGTGACGATCCGCTCGTTGGGATAAGAGAGGCGCTCCCCCACCGAGACCCGGACCTCCCCCAGGCCCCGCTCGGTCAGGGCCCGGCAGAGGTCCTCCGCCTTGGTGGCTCCGCCGGTGAGGGCGAAGGTCCGCCGGTGGCTCTGGATCTCCCCCACCACATTGTGGCTCCGGCCGTGGGCGCTGACCACCCGGACGTCCTGCCAGGTGGTCCCCAGCCGGGCGCAGAAGTAGGCCAGGGAGGAGAGGCCGGGGATGGTCTCCACCTCATAGTCCTTCAGCAGGGGCCAGAGGTTTTTGGCCCCGCTATAAAAGCCGGTGTCCCCGGAGAGGAGGACCCCCACGGGGCCCTGGTCTTGTCCGGCGATCCAGGCTGCGATGTCGGCGGCGGCGATGAGGGGGACGCACTGGTGTCCCTCCTGCCAGGGCTCCAGCAGCCGCCGGGCCCCCACCAGGACAGGGCAGGCCTCGATGGCCCGCAGGGCCCGGACGGTCAGGGTGTCCGGGTTTCCCATGCCGGTGCCGATGAGATAGACCTTCATACGCGCGCCTCCTTCAAAGCGGTTTTCAGCTCCTCCAGGGTCAGGCCGGTCTCCCGGGTGGGGCGCTCCACCACCAGGAGGGCGCAGCCCGCCTCCCGGGCGGCCTCCGCCTTCTCCCGGAAGCCGCCGTAGCCCCCGGAATCCTTGGTCACCAGGGTCTGGATGTGGAATTGACGGATCAGGGCCACGTTGAGCGCCTGGGAAAAGGGCCCCTGCATACAGATGATGTGGGCGGGGGGGAAGCCCAGGGACAGGCACCGCTCCAGGGAGTCCAGCGTAGGCAGCACCCGGGGATAGCACCGCTCCACCAGGCCGGGGACAGCGAAGGGGGCGAGCTCCTTGCTGCCGGTGGTGAGGAGCACGTTGCCGGGCAGGCCGGTCAGCAGCTCCGCCGCCTCCGCCAGGCTGGCGGCCTTGTGGCAGCCGTCCTCCCCGCCGGACTGCCGCAGCAGCCGCAGGTAGGGCACCCCCGCCGCCTCCGCCGCGGCCCTGAGATTCTCCGTCACCTCCACGGCGTAGGGGTGGGTGGCGTCCACCACCCGGTCAAAGCCGCCCCCGGCCAGGAGCTTTTCCATGCCGGAGCGGTCCAGGCGGCCGGTGTGGACCTCCAGGCCGGGCAGCTCCGGCACCAGGGAGGCCCCATATTCTGTGGCCACGCAGAGGGTGAGGCCGAAGCCCTCCCCCGAGAGCCACTCCGCCAGCTCCCGGCCCTCGGAGGTGCCGCCGAAGAGCAGGATGTTCACCCCTCAGCCCTCCCGCTGGAGGTAGCCCCGGGGGGTCACCATCTTCCCGCTGAGGACCTTGGTGCGGCTGCTGCCCACAAAGACAGTGGTGAACATGTCCACCGGCTCCTCCCCCAGCTTCTCCAGGGTGGTGAGGACGGAGGCCTCCCCCTCCCGGCCGATGTTCCGCACATAGCCGCAGACGGTCTCGGGGGCCTTCCCGGCATCCAGGAGGATGGCACAGGCCCGTTTCAGGTGGTCCGGGCGGCTGTGGCTGGCGGGATTGTAGAGGCAGAGCACGAAATCCCCCTCGGCGGCGCAGCGCAGGCGCTTTTCGATGAGGTCCCAGGGGGTGAGGAGGTCCGAGAGGGAGACCACGGCGAAGTCATGGGTCAGGGGGGCCCCCAGCACGGCGGCGCCGCCGCAGGCGGCGGTGATGCCGGGCACCACCTCGATGTCGATGGGAGGATACTCCTGGGCCACCTCATAGACCAGCCCCGCCATGCCGTAGATGCCGGAATCCCCGGAGCACACCATGGCCACGTCTTTCCCGGAAACGGCGGCCTCCACCGCCTCCCGGCAGCGGTCCACCTCCCTGCGCATTCCGGTGGAGCGCATCTCTTTCTCGGGGAATGCCTCCCGGATGAGGGCGATATAGGCGGTATAGCCGATGATGAGGTCGGCCTGCTCCAGGGCCTCCCGGGCCCGGCCGGTGAGGTCCCGCCCCGCCCCGGGACCCAGGCCCACAACGGTCACTTTCATAACATTTCTCCTTCCGATCGGGTAAAACAGAGGGTCAGGGGCGCCTGGCTCACCGCCACGGTGACCCCGCCCCCCGCCTGTTTGGGGATCAGGAGCTCCCCGCCGGCCCGGACGGCGGAGCGCTCACAGACATTGTCCACGCCGGTGACCCCCTGGACAAAGGCCGAGGGGGTGAAGTCCCCGGGGAGACCGGCCAGCTCCTCCGCCGGGTAGCAGCGCAGGGGCAGCCCCCGGTCCTGGCAGAAGGCCAGCAGTCCGGGCTCATCTTTCTTGAGGTCGATGGTGGCCGCCTGCTTCACCCCCTTGGGGGAAAGCCGGTGCTCCGCCAGGACGGCGTCCACCGCCCGGGCAATGGCCTCGGCGGGGGTCCCCCGGCGGCAGCCGATCCCCAGGGTGAGGATGCGGGGAATAAGGCGCAGGGTCTGGCCAAAGGGCGCCTTCGCTTCGTCCAGGGTCACGGCAAAGCCCAGAGGGCGGTCCTCCCGGACCACGCCCTCCGGCAGGGGGCCCTGAATGGGGAAATCGCTGGAGAGCCCCACGGTCTCCCCCGCCAGGAGGGCGGCCGAGATGGCCTTGGCCGCCTCCCGGCCCTCCAGGCAGAAGCCCTGCTCCCGGGCCCACTGGTCCACGGCGAAGCGGCCGTTGACGTCGGTGGCGGTGGAGACCGCCGCCTCCCCGCCGGTGAGGGCGGCCACCCGCCGGGCCAGGTCGTTGGCTCCGCCCACATGGCCGGAGAGGAGGGGGACGGCAAAACGCCCCGCCTCGTCCACGCTGACCACGGCGGGGTCGGTGAGCTTGTCCCTGACATAGGGGGCGATGGCCCGGACGGCGATGCCGCTGGCCCCCACAAAGAGGAGGGCGTCCGAGTCGGCAAACCGCGCCCCGGCCCAGTCCCCCACCCGCTCATAGGTCTCCGGGAAGGCCAGGGCCTCCTCCAGCCGCCGGGGGCAGGCCAGGGAGCAGGTGTGCCCCTCCTCCCCCAGGGCCCGAAAGAGCTCCCGGGCCAGGGCCCCGCCCCGCCGGGTAAAGGCGGTGAGGGCGATCCTCACTTGCTGGCCTCCCGGAAGCCGTGGGTGAAGGCCGGGTCATAGAGCTTGGAGCGGTCGTACCGGTCCCCCAGGAAGCCGCCCACCGTGATGAGGGCAGTCTTGGTGATGTGGTTCTCCCTGGCGGTCTGGGCCAGGGTGGAGACAGTGCAGCGGCAGACCTTCTCCTCCGGCCAGGTGGCCTTGTAGACGATGGCGGCCGGAGTGTCGGGGGCATAGCCCCCCTCCATCAGCTCCCGCTCCACCTCCTCCAGCAGGCCGGTGGAGAGGAAGAGCACCATGGTGCAGCCGTGGGAGGCCATTTTGGAGAGCTTCTCCCCCTCGGGCACCGGGGTGCGCCCGGCCATGCGGGTGATGATGACGCTCTGGGACACGTCGGGGAGGGTGTACTCGGCCTCCAGGGCGGCGGCCGCGCCGGAGAAGGAGGAGACCCCCGGCGTCACGTCGTAGGGGATGCCCAGCTCGTCCAGCTGGTCCATCTGCTCCCGGATGGCCCCGTAGAGGGAGGGGTCCCCGGTGTGGAGGCGGACGGTGTCCCCGCCCCTGGCCTGGGTCTCCCGCATGACGGCGATGACCTCCTCCAGGGTCATGGAGGCGCTGTCATAGACGGTGCAGCCCTCCTTTTTGTAGTCCAGCAGGGCGGGATTCACCAGGGACCCGGCATAGATGATGACGTCTGCCTCCCCCAGGAGCCTGGCCCCCCGGACCGTGATGAGGTCTGCGGCGCCGGGGCCCGCACCGATAAAGTGTACCATAACATGCGCTTCCTTTCTTATGCTTCCGCCGCCGGATGCCGGGCGGCCAGTTTTTCCGCTCCCGGGGTCCTGCCCAGGATGCCAAAACGGTTGGAGAAAAAGATGGCCTCGATCTCCATGCCCTCCCCCGCCCGGCGCTTGAGCTGGATGTCCAGCTCCCGGGCCAGGGAGGCCATCACCGGCCCCCGGAGCCCGGCCCGGTCCAGGCAGTCGATGGCGTCGTCGGTGGTGATGGTCCGGAAGACCGCCTCCACCGTCTCCCGGTCCCCGCCGCACAGGGCGGTGTGGGCGGCCAGGGTCTCCCGCCGGGCATCGGCCACCCGGGAGTGGGTGTTCATCACCCCGGCGGCCACCTTGCACAGCTTGCCGATGTGGCCCACCAGCAAAAGGCTCCGGAAGCCCAGGCCGGCGGCGTGGTCGATGGCCTCCCCCACATAGTTGGAGCAGATGCAGCTGTGGGCCATGGAGAGGCCCAGGGTCTCCCGGGCAAAGGTCTCCCCATAGTTGCCGGGGGTCACCAGGAGATCCCTTACCCCGGCGGCGGCCTGCATGTCCTGCTCCAGCCGGAGGGAGTCGATGAGGGCGGCCTCGCTCATGGGCCGGACGATGCCGGATGTACCCAGAATGGAGATGCCCCCCACGATGCCCAGCCGGGGATTGAAGGTCTTTTTTGCCAGGGCCTCCCCCTGGGGCACTGAGATCACCACCCGGAGCCCGCCGCCGCATCCCGCCGCCTCCAGGGCGGCCTGGGCCTGGGCGGCGATCATCTGCCGGGGGACCCGGTTGATGGCGGCCGCCCCCACGGGCTGGTCCAGGCCGGGCCGGGTGACCCGGCCCACCCCCTGTCCGCCGTCGATGGTGATGCCGGGGGCCTCGGTCCGCTCCACCCGGGCCTGGATCAGGGCCCCGTGGGTGGCGTCGGGGTCGTCTCCCCCGTCCTTTCGGACTGAGCAGGCGGCCCAGCCGGGTCCGGAGGCCGCCTCCAGCAGCTCCACATCCACCGGGAGCCCCGCCGGCGTGTCCACCCGGACCAGGGCCGGAGCCCGCCCGGTGAGGAGGAGCTCCGCCGCCCCCCGGGCCGCCGCCGCGGCGCAGGTGCCGGTGGTATAGCCGCAGCGCAGCCGCTCCCGGCCCACGGAAATATAGTGTTCAAAGGTGCTCAAAGCTGTTTGCTCCCCCTCCCGGTGGAAAAACCAAAACGGGACCCTCTCCAGACGGAGAGGGTCCCATTGACCCGGCATGATGCTGCTCCTCTCCACCTCAGAGTGACGCGTTTTCCACATGGCAGGTCTCCTGGCTTACGCTTCCTCCTCCGGCGTCCCTTCTCAGCCCTTTCGGGCCAATGGGTCAATCACGCCTTCGTCCGCGCTTACAGTAGAGGTAAGACTGCGCCGGTCTTGCACCGGACTTCCCTTTTCAGCAGCTGCATCGCTGCACCGATGTGGGAGTATCTCTATTCCGTTTTGCGCCCCGGCACCTTTGGCCGAGGCCTGCTCCGGGGCTTCCTTTTGACAGGCGCCCCATTTTGCAGACAATATTATAGCAATTTCCACTGTGGAAGTAAAGGGAGATTTTTTCCCCGCCAAAACGCGGCAAAATACCGCTGCGGTGTCCAGAGCGGTGCGGTAATTTCCGGCTTGCCCCGCCCAGACATGAAAAAAGGCCGCTCCAGGCGGCCCGAACCATCTCTGCCGGCAGCGCTTCTCTCCGCCTGCCGGTCCTTCTAAAAAACACCACCCCCCGGCCATCCAGCGTGACCGGGGGGCTACTTCTGATTCTGAATCTCTGCCAAATTGCGTTACCTCTGACTTTCTACGGATTTTTAACGCGCCAAATGATCCGTTTTCCTGGGAAAAGTCCGCTCTCTGTAGTTGCCTCTTGAATCACATCTTACACATTCGGTTCCGTCGTCTGCGATACTTCGCTGGAGGTTTGCCGTGTGTCTTCTCACTTCAGTGAGTCGTGTCCGGGAAACTGACGTCTTCGGGTTTTTCCTGGGTCTACTGGACTGCCTCAACGCGGTGGACGCCGCCTAGGTCCGACGCCCGGAGAAGAGTTTGAAGGGTTCCGTGAGCTCTTCTAGTACATGGGACTCACCTCATCCTTTCTGTCTATATACTACAACAGACTCCGCCGAATGTCAATAGCTTTTTGTGAGAAAAATAAAAATATTTTCTCTCCGCCGGCCCTTACCCTCCGAAGAAGAGCAGCCGCAGGATGCCGTACAAAATAGAGGCGCTGATGCCGAAGACCAGCACCGGCCCCGCCACGGTAAAGAGCTTGGCTCCGGTGCCGGTGACCATGCCCTCGCTCTTGAACTCCAGGGCCGGAGAGACCATGGCGTTGGCAAAGCCGGTGATGGGCACCAGGGTGCCGGCCCCGGCCCGCTTGGCCAGCTCGTCAAAGACCCCCAGCCCGGTCAGCAGGGCGGCGGCAAAGATCAGCGTCATGGAGACGGCCGTCCCGGCGTCGTCCTCTGAGAGGCCCATCCACTGGTAGAAGTTGAGCAGCCCCTGACCCAGGGTGCAGATCAGCCCCCCCACGACGAAAGCCCAGGCCATGTTCTTCCAGATCGGAGAGGGCTTGGCCTTTTCGCTGACATACTTATTGTACTCCTTGTTGGTCATATCCATGGACGCAGTTCCTCCTTCGGGCCAGACCGCCCGCCGTTCGTGGGTTTAGGTTTCCCTTGACAGCGCGAAACATACATGGTAAAATCCATTTACTAAATTACTCATTTAGTAAATTACTAGTTTTCTTCGATGGAGGACATCGCCATGCAGATTCCCACACAGCTCAAGCACAAGCCCGTGATTGCGGCGGAGGACTACAGTCGCATCGACGGCCGCGCCGCCTACGAGACCGACGCCCAGGGCCTCTCCCTGGGGCTAGCCCAGTGGAACGACCGGGGCCAGGTGGACATCTCCGCCAAGGTCTGGCGGCACACCGGGGAGAAATGGTCCCGGCAGTCCGAGGAGCTCCCCCTCCACCGGGTCCTGGACCTGGCCATCCTCACCTGCCGCTCCCTGCTCTACTTCCGGGAGGAGGCCTACCGCCACCCCAAGGGCTACGACGAGGAGCACCCCGTCATCGACCGGGTGGGGCTCCAGGGGGACGCCATGACGGTGGCCGTATGCACCGAAAACGACCACATCGACCAGGACATCCGCCTCTTCCAGGACGCCCTGGGCCGGGACGGCGAGCTGCTGGGGGAGCGCCTGCGGGTCCTCTCCGCCCTGCTGAAGGACATGGGGTACTGAGCCTCCCGGGCTTGACTTTCCCGCCGAAACATGCTATACTTCCCCCGCTCACTCGGAGGGCGAGTCGTTCACTGGAAATGACGAGCCGGATAAGGTGACAGGCTGAGACGCCTGTTTTCTTATCCGGCTTTTTTCTTCGCCCTGGGGCAGATTTAGACAGAGAGGAAGCGAACCCATGGACCTGTTGACCGGAAATGTCCGGCAGCTCTATTTCCGCTACCTGGGGGCGGCCTTCGGCAGCTCGCTCACCAGCTCCATCTACGGCATCGTGGACATGGCCATGGTGGGGCAGTACCAGGGGCCCGACGGCTCCGCCGCCCTGGCAGTGGTGGCCCCGGTGTGGAACATCATCTACAGCCTGGGCCTTTTGACGGGCATCGGCGGCTCCGTCCTTTTCAGCACCGCCCGGGGCAGCGGCAAGGGAGAGGGAGACCGGGAGAACGAGTACTTCACCGCCGCCCTGCTGGGCTCTGTGGTCCTGGCCGCCCTGTGCTGGGCTGCTGTGGTCTTCTTCGACCGGCAGCTCCTGCTCCTCTTCGGGGCGGAGGAGACCCTGCTCCCCCTGGCCCAGAGCTATCTGCTCCCCGTGAAATTTACCGTTCCCCTGTTTCTCTTCAACCAGATGCTCTCCGCCTTCCTGCGGAACGACGGCGCCCCGGGGCTCACCACGGCGGCCGTCCTGGCCGGCGGCGTCTTCAATGTCTTCGGGGACTTTATTTTTGTCTTCCCCATGGACATGGGCATTTTCGGCGCCGGGCTGGCCACCTCCATGGGGGCGGCCATCACCTTCTGCGTCCAGCTCACCCACTTTTTCTCCCGTAGGAACACCCTACGGCTGGTCCGGCCCACCCGCCTGGCCGGGAAGCTGCGGAAGATCGCCGTCACCGGCTTCTCCTCCTTCTTCATCGACGTGGCCATGGGCATCCTGACTGTGCTCTTCAACCGCCAGATCATGCGCTACGCCGGCACAGACGCCCTGGCGGTCTACGGCGTCATCGTGAACATCAGCACCTTTGTCCAGTGTTGCGCCTACAGCACCGGGCAGGCGGCCCAGCCCATCCTCTCCATGAACTACGGCGCCGGCCTGGGCGGGCGCATCCGCGGGGTCCTCCGCTGCGCTCTGGCAGCCGTGGCCATTTTCAGCCTCGTCTGGACCGCCCTGACCCTGGCGGTGCCGGAGGGCTTCATCCGGGTCTTCATGGCCCCCACGGCGGCAGTGCTGGCCATCGCCCCGGCCATCTTCCGGCGCTACTGCCTCTCCTTCCTGCTGCTGCCCCTGAACATCTTCTCCACCTACTACTTCCAGGCTCTGATGAAACCGGGGGCCGCCTTCTTCGTCTCGGTGTCCCGGGGGCTGGTCATCAGCGGCATCCTCATCCACCTGCTCCCTGCCGCCTTCGGCCCGGACGCCCTGTGGCTGGCCATGCCCATCACCGAGCTCCTGGTGGCTGTCCCGGTGGTCCTTCTGATGCGCCGGACCGACCGGAGTCTCCCCGAGGCCGGGGCCGCCGCGGAATAAGACACGCCCCTCCGTCCACGTGAAGAAAACCGGCCCGGGACCGAAAGACGGTCCCGGGCCGGTTCCTCATTCCTGCCCCTTGTCTACCGGGAGAAAAATCTCCCCCCTGGAAAAAAGGGCCGCTTTTCCAGCCAGGCAGACCCGGTCGTCCTCCACCCGGCAGTACAGGGTCCCGCCCCGGCGCGAAGCCTGCCGGGCGGTCAGTTCCCTCCGCCCCAGCTTTTTCGCCCAGAGCGGGGCAATGTGGCAGTGGCCTGAGCCGCACACCGGGTCCTCCGGTACATGCAGCTTGGGGGCAAAGCTGCGGCTGACGCAGGCATAGTCCCGACCGGGGGCGGTGAGGTGGAGCAGCAGGCCCTCCAGGGCCTCCACCTGCTCCAGGTCCGGCCTGGCCTGCCGGACCTGCGCCTCTTCCCCCAGAACGCAGACCAGGTCCCGCCCCATCCATGCCTCCAGGGGCTGTATTCCGATGGCCTGGGCCATCTCCTCTGTCACCGGCACCTGTCGGAGGGCGTAGGCCGGAAAGTCCATCTCATAGCGGTCTCCCCGGCGGCAGACAGTCAGGGGACCGCTGAGGGTCTGAAAGGCCACCGCTTCCCGGCCTGGCGCCTCAAAGCTCATCAACACGAAGGCGGCGGCCAGAGTGGCGTGGCCGCATAAGTCGATCTCTCCGCCGGGAGTCATCCAGCGCAGGCGCCAGCCCTCCCCTTCCCGGACGAGAAAGGCGGTTTCGGAGAGGTTGTTTTCCCGTGCAATGTCCAGTAAAAGCTCCTCCGGGAGCCACTCCTCCAGTACGCATACGGCGGCCGGATTTCCCTCAAAGGTCCGCTCGGCAAAGGCGTCCACGATGTACTGCGGGATGGATTTTTTCATAGGATTTTCCCTCTCCTTCTCTTTCATCAAACGGGCGCGGGGATGGCCTCCCCGCGCCCTGTTCTGTCTGGATTCAGCTGGCTCCGGCCACCAGGGCCTCGCCCACAGTGTAGACGTCCCCGGCCCCCACGGTGAGGATCAGGTCCCCGGGCCGGGCCAGCTCCCGGAGGGCGGCCGTGACCTCCGGCAGGGTGGCAAAGTACCGGGCCCCTGGAATCCGCTCCGCCAGGTCCCGGGAGGAGATGCCGCTCTCGTTGTCCTCCCGGGCGGCGAAGATCTCGGCCAGCAGGGTGACATCCGGCTTCTTCAGCACCTCCACAAAGTCGTCGAAGAGGGCGGCGGTCCGGGTGTAGGTGTGGGGCTGGAAGGCGCAGACCACCCGCTCATAGCCCAGGCTCCGGGCGGTGTCCAGCAGGGCCTCCAGCTCACCGGGATGGTGGGCATAGTCGTCGTAGACCTCCGCCCCGTGGAAGCTCCCCTTGTGCTCGAACCGGCGGCCGGCCCCCCGGAACTGCGCCAGCCCCCGCTCCACGGCCTCCCCCGGGACCCCCAGGGCCATGGCCGAGGCCGCCGCCGCCAGGGCGTTCTTCACATTGTGGAGGCCGGGCACCTTCAGGGACACATGGGCGTAGACCTCCCCCCGGCAGACCACGTCAAAGGCGGGCAGCCCCTTCTCCCAGGTGAGGCCGGCGGCGTGGACGTCCCCCTCCTCCAGGCCGAAGGTGGTGACAGGCCGGGTCTCCCCGGCCAGGGTGGCCATGGTGTTGGCGTCGTCCCGGTTGGCGATGATGCGCCCCCCCTCGGGCACCAGGTCGGCAAAGCGCCGGAAGGACCGCTCCACATCCTCCAGGTCCTTGAAGAAGTCCAGGTGGTCGGCCTCGATGTTCAAAATCACAGCGATGGTGGGGAAAAAGGAGAGGAAGGAGTTGCAGTACTCGCAGGACTCCAGGATGATGGTATCCCCCTTCCCCACCCGGTGGCCCGCCCCCAGCAGGGGCAGGGTGCCGCCGATCATCACCGTGGGGTCCAGGCCGGCGGCCATGATGATGTGGGTGCACATGGAGGTGGTGGTGGTCTTTCCATGGGTACCGGAGATGCACAGGGCGTGCTGGTAGCCCCGCATGATGGCCCCCCAGGCCTGGGCCCGCTCGAAGACGGGGACCCCCTGGGCGTGGGCGGCGGATATCTCCGGGTTGCTGTCGTGGACGGCGGCGGTGCGGATCACCAGCTCGGCCTCCCCCAGGTTTTCCGCCCGGTGGCTGATGGACACCGGGATGCCCAGGCTCCGCAGGTGCTCCACGGCGGGGCTCTCCCGCATGTCGGAGCCGGTGATGACCATGCCCGCCCCGTGGAGGACCTCCGCCAGGGGGGACATGGAGACCCCGCCGATGCCCACCAGGTGGGCCCGGCGTCCGGGCGCGATATAGGGCTGGAGTTCGTTGACTGTCATGGGTTTACACACCCTTTTTCGTAGATTATAATGAAGGGGGCTGCCCCGGGCCTGTGCTCGGCCCGGGCTGCCGCCGGAAAAAGCTGTTCCTAAATTTGTTATTATACAGCCATTATAGACCTGAGGCAAGAAAAAGATACCGGGGAGGGGAGAAAATGGACTGGAATCAGGTGCCGGAGCCGGTGCGCGCCTGCTGTGGGACTCTGTGGCGGGCTGGCGCGGAGGCCCTCCCGGTGGGGGGCTGCGTCCGGGACACCCTGCTGGGGCGGACCCCCGGGGACTGGGATGTGGCCACCTCGGCCCTGCCGGAGGAGGTCCTGGCCCTCTTTCCCCGGACCTTCCCCACCGGCCTCCGGCACGGCACCGTCACCGTCCTTCTGGGGGACATGCCGCTGGAGGTCACCACCTTCCGCCGGGAGGAGGGCTACCGGGACGGCCGGCGGCCCGATGCCGTGACCTTCGGCGTGGGCCTCCGGGAGGACCTGTCCCGGCGGGACTTCACCATCAACGCCATGGCCCTGGCCCGGGACGGGTCCATAGCGGACCCCTTTGGGGGGCAGGCCGACCTGGCCGCGGGGCTGGTCCGCTGCGTGGGGGACCCGGACCGGCGCTTCCAGGAGGACGGCCTGCGGCTGCTGCGGGCGGTCCGCTTCGCCGCCCAGCTGGGCTTTGCCCTGGAGCCGGAGACGGCCGCCGCCTTGGCCCGGAACGCCGGGATGCTGGACAAGGTCTCCGGGGAGCGGATCAAGGCCGAGCTGGAAAAGGTCCTCCTCTCCCCCCGGCCGGAGCTCGCCGCCCTGCCGGTGGAGCTGGGGATGCTCTCCCGGTTCGGGGCCGCCCCCCGGCGGGTGGACCTCTCCGGCCTGGCCGCCCTGCCCCCCACCCCGGGGGACCGCTGGCGGGGCCTCTGCCGGGCCTCCGGGCTAGACATCACCGCCCTGCCGGTGGAGCGCCGCCTGCGGCGGGCCGTCCTCCAGCCGGAGACCCTCCCCTGCGCCCTCACGGGCCGGGACCTCTATGCGATGGGCCTCCGGGGCGGGGACATCGGCGCCGCCCGCCGGGCCCTGGAGCGGTATCTCGCACAATACCCGGAGGAAAATCAGCCCGACATTCTGCAACACAAACTCAGATCCTGGGGATTTTTGCCCCCAGAATAACGGACAGCGGTCCTCCGCCGGAGCGGAGGGCCGCTGTTGTTCCACCCTACAGAGTGGACGCCTTTTCTTTGAGAAAGTC
>DWWJ01000129.1 GCA_019119795.1 Candidatus Intestinimonas pullistercoris | reverse complement strand
CTGGCCCGGACCTCCAGGGTGAGAAAGGCCAGATTGGCCCGCCCGAACCGCAGGAAGACCTTCAAAAGCTCCTCCCCTACCCCCTGGCGGCGGCAGGCCGGGTCCACGGCGATCTTGTCCAGGCTCCCCTCGTCCAGGATCACGGAGAGGGCGGCATAGCCCAGCACCCGGCCGTCCTCGGCCTGGGCCACAATGAGGGAAACGGTGTCGTTATAGAGGGCGTCCACAAAGACCTGCTCCGACCAGGGCTGTCGGAAGCAGGCCCGCTCGATGGCCAGCACCCCCTCCAGATGGGAGCGGTCCATGGGGACCAGATCGTATCGCATGGGAGTCTCTCCTTTTCCGTGTAATGGGTCCTTCGGCGTCCGTCCGGGTGGGGCTTACTCCTTGGCCTCCGCCCAGCTCTGTCCGGCGGCGGAGTCGGCCCGCATGGGCACCGGCAGGTCCATGACCCCCTCCATCTCCTGGGTCAGCAGGGCCTTCACCCGCTCCACCTCGGCGTCGGGGCACTCCACGATGAGCTCGTCGTGGACCTGGAGCACCAGCCGGGCCTCCAGGCCCTCCCGGCGCAGCCGGTCCCGGACGTGGATCATGGCCAGCTTGATGAGGTCGGCGGCGGTGCCCTGGATGGGCATGTTCAGGGCCACCCGCTCCCCGAAGGAGCGGGTATTGAAGTTGGAGGACTTGAGCTCCGGCAGCCAGCGGCGGCGGCCCAGGAGGGTGGAGACATAGCCGTCCTCCCGGGCCCGCTCCACCACCGCCTTCATATACTCCCGGACCCCGTGATAGGTCTCGAAATATTTGTCCATATACTCCCTGGCCTCGGCCCGGGTGACCCCGATGTCCTGGGACAGGGAGAAGTCGGAGATGCCGTAGACGATGCCGAAATTCACCGCCTTGGCCCGGCGGCGCATCTCATGGGTCACCGACTCCACCGGCACCCCGAAGACCTGGGAGGCGGTGACGGTGTGGATGTCCTCCCCGCTCCGGAAGGCGGCCTGCATGGCCTCATCCCCGGAGATGCAGGCCAGCAGCCGCAGCTCGATCTGGGAGTAGTCGGCGTCCACCAGCTTACAGCCCGGCGGGGCCACGAACATCTTCCGCAGCTCCGCCCCCAGCTCGGTGCGGACCGGGATGTTCTGGAGGTTGGGCTCAGTGGAGCTCAGGCGCCCGGTGGCGGTGACCGTGTTCTGGAAGCTGGTGTGGATGCGCCCGTCGGGGGCGATGACCTTGGTGAGGCCCTCCACATAGGTGGACTGGAGCTTGGCGAGCTGCCGGTAGTCCAGAATGGCCTCGATGATGGGGTGCTTCCCCTGGAGCTTTTCCAGCACCTCGGCGCTGGTGGAGTAGCCCGTCTTGGTCTTTTTCACCGGGGGCAGGCCCAGCTTGTCAAAGAGGATGTGCCCCAGCTGCTGGGTGGAGTTGATGTTGAAGGTCTCCCCCGCCAGCTCATAGATCTGGGCCTGGTCTCCGGCGATGCCCTGGGTGAGCATCTCCCCAAAGGCGGCCAGGGCCTTCCGGTCTACCAGGAAGCCCTCCCGCTCCATCTCGGCCAGGACCGGGCACAGGGGGAGCTCCACCTCGTAATAGAGCTTGTGCATCCCCAGCTCCTCCAGCCGGGGGGCCAGGGCCTCGCCCAGGGCCCCGATGAGGGCGCAGTGCTCCGCCAGGGCCTCCAGGGCCGTGCTGTGGTCGGCCAGGGGGCTGAAAGCATCCGGGGCCAGATAGGTCTCCTTGGCCTTGGGGAACTCCTGGTTGAAGTAGGTCAGGCCCAGCTTCTCCAGGTCATAGCTGCCGTCGGTGGGGGCCAGCAGATAGGCGGCCAGGGCGGTGTCGAAGACGAAGCCCTCCCCCCGGATGCCCTGGTCCAGCAGCCGGGAGAGCAGGGTCTTGAGGTCGTGGGTGCGTTTGGCGATGTCCCCGGAAAAGAGCGCCCGGAGGACCTGCTCACAGCCCTCCCATCCGCCGGAGCGGAGGACGGCGGCCCGGACCTCCTCCCCCTGCCGCCAGGAGACGCAGACCGCCTCCAGGCCGGGCAGGGCCAGCAGGTCCACCTGTTTCTGCTCCCGCCAGAGGGCGAGCAGCTCCGTGGCCCGGTCGGGGCTGGTGACATCCTCCCAGATGCAGGGGCCCACCGCTCTCTGCTCCACCGGGGCGTCCCCTTGGGGGGCCTTGAGGCCCAGCTTGTCGATGAGCTTGGCAAATTCCAGCTTCAGCAGGAGCTGGTAGAGGGCGGGGCCGTCGGGCTCCCGCCGTTTGGCGTCCTCCGGGGCGAAGTCCACCGGGGCGTCGGTGCGGATGGTGGCCAGGTCGTAGGAGAGGCGGGCCATGTCCTCCCCCTCCGCCAGCTTTTTCAGGACGGCGGGCTTGGCCTCCAGGCTATCCAGCCCGGCATAGATGGCTTCGATGCTCTCATAGCGCTGGATGAGGTCCATGGCGGTCTTTTCCCCGATGCCCTTGACCCCGGGGATGTTGTCGCTGGCGTCCCCCATCAGGGCCTTGAGGTCGATGATGTGGATGGGCTCAAAGCCGTACTGCTCCCGGAAGGCCTCCGGGGTCATGTCCTTTTCGGTGGTCTGGCCCATGCGGGTGGTCACCAGCTTCACCCGGGCGGTCTCCGTGATGAGCTGGAGGGAGTCCCGGTCCCCGGTGACGATGACGGTCTCCCACCCGGCGGCGGTGTCCCGCACCGAGATGGTGCCCAAAAGGTCGTCCGCCTCCCAGCCGTCCAGCTCGTAGCGGGGGATGTTCATGGCGTCCAGCACGTCCTTCAAAATGGGCATCTGGACGGCCAGCTCGTCAGGCATCCCCTTGCGCTGGGCCTTGTAGCCCTCATAGGCCAGATGCCGGAAGGTGGGGGCCTTCCGGTCAAAGCAGACGCACAGGGCGTCGGGGGCCTCCTCGTCCAGCAGCTTTTGCAGGATGGTGAGGAAGCCGTAGACGGCGTTGGTGGGGGTGCCGTCCCGGGTGGTGAGCATCCGGACCCCGAAAAAGGCCCGGTTGATGATGGAATTGCCGTCGATGGCCATGAGCTTCATGGAAGCGCCTCCCGTTTGTAAGTCGCGTGCAGTAAATGTTATTATACCATGCTTTCCGCTTTGAGTCAAAAAAACCGGGGCCCACCTGGGCGGGTCCCCGGTTTGCCTGTGGCTCCAAACCACTCGCCAAACGGCGGTGGTTTTGGCCGCAAGGAAAGGCCGCGCTTTCGCGCGGCCCTGCCCCGGTTTATTATGTGTTTTTGTTCCGGCCCTCCGCTGGGTCCGGGGGCTGGTATTCTGTAAAATACCAGCGGCCTGTCTGCCAGAGCCCTACGAAGAGGGCGGCGGCCAGCAGAATGGTAAGGGGCAGCAGCTCCCCCTTGGTCCAGAAGGCCAGGGACCACGCAGTCAGGACCTCTCCATCGGGTCCCAGGCACAGCTCCGGCCGCAGCAGCCGAAGAAGGAGGCCCCCCACCAGGAGCAGTCCCGCTGCTCCAAGCCCCCATAGCCCGGTCAGAAGGCGCCGGCTCCGGCGGGGCGGGGCCACATCGTCCGGGCACGCCTCGGGTGTCTCCACCTCCTCCTTCAGCAGGTAGTCGGTGCTCACCTGGAAGAGGGCACTCAGCCGCAGGACGGTCTCTGTCTCCGGCAGGATGTTCTCATTCTCCCAGCGGGACACCGCCTGCCGGGACAGGCCAAGCTGTCCGGCCAGGGCCTCCTGAGAGAGGCCCTGCCTCTTCCGCAGGTCCCGGATCTTCTCTCCAGTGGTCATAAAACCGCCTCCTTACCCGTTCAGGATACCAGACGGCTCCTCCGAGGTCTACCCTGCCGCCTTTCCATTTCCGCAACCGTGGGTAGCGGCCTCAGCGCTCCGCCAGCTCCAGGCGGCCCAGGGGCCGGTAGACCACAAAATACATGGTAGTGAAGCAGGCCAGTCCCCCCAGGAACTGGGAGGCAGCCTCCGCCACAAAGACGCCGCTGGTGCCCAGCAGGTAGGGCAGCAGCACCGTCAGGGGGGCGTTGATGATGGCCTTCCGCAGCAGGGAGAAGAAGATGGCGTTTTTGGCCCGGCCCAAAGCGGTGAAGATGGACTGTCCGGAGAGCTGGAGGGACATGAACATGAAGAGGGCGAAGTAGGTCCGCAGGGCGGGGACGGTCACGGCGATGAGGTCGGCCTCCGGTGTGAAGAGGCGGATGAGGAGCTCCGGCAGGGCCATGATGACCGCCCAGGCCGCCACCGAGTAGGCCACCACCACCACGGCGGTAAAGCGGATGCCCTCTCGGACCCGGCCGTACTCCCCGCCGCCGTAGTTGAACCCCAGCACCGGCTGGGCGCCGTTGGAGACGCCGGTGAGGGGCATGCAGACCACCTCCCGGATGGAGTTGACGATGGTCATGGCCCCCACATAGAGGTCTCCCCCCCAGGTCTGGAGGGTGGAATTGCACACCACCTGCACCAGGCTGTTGGTGAGGTTGACGAAAAAGCCCGCCAGCCCCAGGGAGAGGATGCGCTTCACCCGATGGAGCGAGAGCTTCATCCTGCTCAGCCGCAGCCGCAGGATGGCCTTCTTCCCGGTGAGGAACCGCAGGACCCACACGGCCGAGCAGGCCTGGGCCAGGATGGTGGCCAGGGCCGCCCCCTCCACCCCCATGTCGAAGACGAAGATAAAGACCGGGTCCAGGACGATGTTCACGATGGCCCCCAGGCCCACGGTGAGCATCCCCGTCTTGGCGAAGCCCTGGGAGTTGATGAAGGGGTTCAGGCCCAGGCTCACCATGACAAAGAGGGTCCCCATGAGGTAGATGGTGAGGTAGGCGTCGGCATAGGGGAAGGTGGCGTCGCTGGCCCCGAAGAGATAGAGCATGGGCCGCTTAATCAGCAGACAGGCTGCCGTAGTAATGACCCCCAGGATCAGAAGCAGCGTAAAGGAATTTCCCATGACATACTCCGCCTCTTCCTCCTCCCCCTTGCCCCGGTGGATGGAGCACAGCGGCGCCCCGCCCATGCCGCAGAGGTTGGCGAAGCCCATGAGGATGGAGATGATGGGCATGGTGAGTCCCAGCCCGGTGAGGGCCAGGTGTCCTGGCAGGCGGCCTAGGTACATCCGGTCCACCACACTGTAGAGGACGTTGATGAGCTGGGCCAGGGTCATGGGCCCTGCCAGGGTCAGGATGGTCTTAGGGATGCTCCCCTTGGAAAAATCGTTCTGCCGCTCTGCCATTGCGGCCTCTCCTCCTTGTTCTCCCGTTTCAAATATGGTAACATTATAATACCAGCTCCCCAGCGCAAACAAGAGGTCGAACGCACAAAAAAGGAGGGTCCCACATGTCCCATCTTCGAGAAAAACGCCCCCCGCAGGTGGTGGTCCTGCTGGTGCTCCAGGCCTTGAGCACCCTCAGCTCCCTGGTGCTGCTCCTGGCGATCGTCCTGCAGCCCGCCCTGCTCTCCTCCGGCACGGATGCCCTGGATGCGGTCTTGATGGGCCTCCTTCTGGCGGTGGCCGTCGATGCCCTTCTCTCCCTGGCCCTCTTTCTGCTGCTCCTGTTCGGGACCAAGGCGGGCTTTTATCTGGCGGCAGCGAGCTACATCCTGTCCCTGTTCTCCCTTTTCTCCGACTTCAGTGTGACCTCCGTGCTGATGTTTGTGCTCTGCCTGCTCCTGCTCCTCAGCCGCCCCTCCCGCCGGTACTTCCGCATCGGGGCTTCGGCCCAGGCGGCTCCGGGGACAGAGGACATTCCGGTCCGGTCCTCCGGGAGCCGCCGGCCTCCCAGGGACAACAAGGACTGGGACCCCTGGGACCTTCCCGACAAGCGGTGAGGCGTCTGGCGAATAAGGCCCTGCCGGCTGGCCATACTAGGGGCGAGGTGATCACACATGCCCCAGGAATATCAGGACCTTTATGCCCTGTTCCGCCACGAGCACAAGGCGGAGGCCTATTTTGAGACTCTGTCTGCCGATGTGCGGGACCGCCTCAGCGCCCAGAGCCGCATGGTCCGCAGCTTTGACGCCCTGCGCGCCCAGGCCCAGGACCTCATGAAGGGGGCGGATTAACATGGCCAAGCAGGGAATGAAGCGCCCGGAGTACACCCACACTCACCCCAAAAACGAAGTCCCGCCCGTCCCGGAGCTCCAGGGGAAGGCCAAACGGACCAAGGAGAAGGCCAAGCCCATCACCGAGCCCTGACCCCGACTATCCAAAGCCCGGCCTCACAGAGGCCGGGCTTTCAAATTGGTTACAAGTGGTTCCAATCCACCGATATGGCTTGCCTTTTTCCCCTTCTTCCGCTATGATATCCGGGAAAGGAGGGATGCCCCTTGGCAGACACACAGGCGCCCCGCCGCCCCTGGCTCCTGGGGCTCAAGCGGAAGCTGACCCTGGCCGGCGTGCTGGCCGCGGTGCTTCTGGCGGCCTTTTTCCTGGGGGCCGCCTGGAGCGGCCGGGAGAGCGAGCCCGTCATCACCAGCGACCTGCTGGGCCAGCAGCTCCAGGCCGCCCAGGAGCTGGTGTCGGTGGAATACCACTACACCAACATGGGCAAATTCGAGAACCAGGTGGACTTCTACGGCTGGAAGGTCCCCTTCACCACCAAGAGCTTCATCGTGTCCTACGACGGCGTCATCAAGGCAGGCGTGGACCTGAGCACGGCCCGGGTCCAGGTGGACGAGGCCACCCAGACCATCACCATCACCCTGCCGGAGGGCCAGATCCTCTCCCACGAGATCCCGGAGGAGAGCATCGAGGTCTTTGACGAGACCCACAACCTCTTCAACCCCATCACCATTGAGGACTACACCGGCTTCACCCGGGACCAGAAGGCCGCGATGGAACAGCGGGCCATCGAAGAGGGCCTCCTCACCGAGGCCGGCGAGAAGGCCCGGACGGCGGTGGAGGCTTTCCTCTCCCTGCTGCCGGGGATGGAGGAATACGCCCTGGAGATCGTTTAGGAAGAGCAGCCCAGCGGGCCGCCAAAGGCGGCCCGCTGGGCTGCTCTCTCAGGGGCAGACAGGAATTTTGGCAAAAGCTCTTGCGCTTCCAGCCCTTCCCTTACAGCTGGGACAAAAGTTCGTCTGACGGGTTCGCTTGGATACGCCAATTTTTCCGTCGTCGTTAATTATCCAACCTCTGTAACACTGGTCGATGACCAATCATAAGTTCCGAAGCAGCTTGTACTTATTTTCCAGCTCATCATAAATAGCCGCGGCCCGATGGGCCGCGGCTATTTACTGTCCCTCTTATTACATGCGCTTCCAAACCGCCCCGCCGGGGACGTCGGTGACCTCAATGCCCTGGGCCTTGAGCTCCTCCCGGATGCGGTCGGCCTCCGCGAAGTTCTTGGCCTTCTTGGCCTCCCCCCGCCGGAGGACCAGGGCGTCGATGGCCGGGTCCCCCTCGCCGGTGACGGTGTAGCCCCCCACGGCGGAGGTGGTGGCCCTGGCCTGCTCCGCCCGCCTGGCCTCGGCCTTCTTCAGCAGGTCCAGGCCCAGCACCTGGTCGAAGTCCCCCACCAGCTCCCGCTTGGCGGCGTCGGTGAGGTCCTTGGCCTTGAGCACGTCATAGAGCCGGGTCACGCCCAGGGAGGTGTTCAGGTCGTTGCCCAGGGCCTCCCGGAATGCCTCCCGGTATTTGGACACGGCGGCGGCGTCCACTTCCCCCTCCCCTGTCAGGGCAGCCACCCGGCCCACCAGCTTCTCATAGGCCGCCTTGGCGTTGTCCAGGTTCTCCCAGGTGAAGACCAGGGCCTTCCGGTAGTGGGACTGGAGGCAGAAAAGCCGGTAGACCAGGGGATCGTAGCCCCGCTCCTCCAGGGTGGAGACGGTGGTGAACTCCCCCTTGGACTTGGACATCTTGCCCCCGGCGGTGTCCAGGTGGGCGATGTGCATCCAATACCTGCACCAGGGGTGGCCCAGGTAGGCCTCGGACTGGGCGATCTCATTGGTGTGGTGGGGGAAGGCGTTGTCCACGCCGCCGCAGTGGAT
>DWWJ01000016.1 GCA_019119795.1 Candidatus Intestinimonas pullistercoris | reverse complement strand
CAGGCCGCCAAGATCGCCGGGGCCGACTCCTTCATCCGCCGCCTGCCGGAGGGCTACGACACCCTGGTCACCGGGGACGGAGCCAACCTCTCCCAGGGCCAGCGGCAGCTTCTGGCCATTGCCCGGGCCGCCGTGGCCGATCCCCCGGTGCTCATCCTGGATGAGGCCACCTCCTCCATCGACACCCGCACCGAGGCCCTCATCGAAAAGGGCATGGACCAGCTCATGGAGGGGCGCACCGTCTTTGTCATCGCCCACCGGCTCTCCACCGTCCGCAACGCCAACGCCATTCTGGTGCTGGAGCACGGTCAGGTGGTGGAGCGGGGCGACCACGACGAGCTCCTGGCCCAGAAGGGCCTCTACTACCAGCTCTACAACGGCATGTTCGAGCTGAGCTGACAAGCGTGCAAAACGGCAGCGGCCGCCTTTTGGGCGGCCGCTGCCGTTTGCTCTGCCGGGTCCCGGACGGTCACTCGAACCACGCCATGGCCCGGACCGGGGCCCCGTCGCTGTCCTCGATCTTCAACGGGAAGCAGCCAAACCAGAAGAGCCCGTCCCCGCACAGGTGGAGATTTTTCAGGTTCTCGATGTTCACGATATCCCGCTCCCGGAAGAGCTTTTTGTGGCGGGTCAGGTCCTCGTCGGCAATGGGGTCCAGCCCGATCACATCGAAGCCGATGCCCTTGTAGCTTCCCTGGAGGATATGCTCCAGAACGGCGTCGTCCAGGCAGGGATAGTCGCCGAAATAGCGCTCTGTCCCCCAGTATTTGTCCCACCCCAGGCAGAAGAGGAGAAAGTCGGCCTCCCGGACCTTCTCGCCGTATCGCTCCAGCCGCTCCAGGGTGATGGCCTCCCCCTCCCCCAGGTCCCGGCAGTCGATCACCAGGGCCCTGCCGATGAACTGCTCCGGTGGGAGTTGGTCCAGGGTGGTCCGGCCCGGGAAGAGGTGGGCCGGCGGGTCCATATGGGTGCCGGTATGGCTGAAAAAGGTGAGCTTGGTCTCCTTGAAGCCGTCCCTCTCGTAGGAGTTGGCCGGCGCAAGGACCGGCGGCTCCGTCCCCGGATAGACCGGCATCTTTTCCCGGATGGTGTGGGTCAGGTCGATGACGCGCATCCGACTTCCGCTCCTTCCCTACTTTGCGGTTCGCCGCCCGAATGGGCTCTCCCCCTCCGGGCGGCGTTTGACTTATTTCTTCCAGTTGAGGACATCCCGGTTCTTGACAAAGTACTCCACCCCGGAATAGAGGGTGGTGACCACAATGACCGCCACGCAAATGGGGACCAGCCCTGCCGGGATGGGCAGGAGCATCAGGCAGATGCACACCATGGTGCTGGCCGTCTTGACCTTGCCGGACCAGCCGGCGGCGATGACCCGTCCGTTGTCCACCGCCACCAGGCGCAGGCCGGTGACGGCAAACTCCCGGGCCACCACGATGAGCACCGCCCAGGCGGGCATCATGCCGCTCTCCACGAACCACAGCATGGCCGACACCACCAGCAGCTTGTCGGCCAGAGGGTCCATAAACTTGCCGAAATCGGTGATCTGGTTGTAGTGCCGGGCCACGTAGCCGTCAATAAAGTCGGTCACACTGGCCAGGATGAAGATGACCAGGGCGATGTAGTTCCGGTAAGGCGGGATCACCAGATAGAGCACCAGAAGGAAAATGGGGATCATGACCACCCGGGCCATGGTGAGTTTATTGGCAGTATTCATGGATGGTCACTCCTCGATCTCTCCGGTCAGGTCGCCGTCCGACGTGCCGGTGATGCGCACATTGACAAAGGTCCCCGCCGGGACGGTGCCGGCGGCGGTGAAATAGACATGCCCGTCGATGTCCGGGGAGTCGGCGTAGGTCCGGCCCACCCAGCAGCCCTCGTCGGCATCGAAGCCCTCGCAGAGGACCTCCATGACCGTACCCAGGCGGCTCTCGTTCCAGCGGTCCATGACCCGGGACTGGAGCTCCGCCAGGAGCTCGGCCCGGTGCCGGGCCGTCTCGCCGGGCACCTGATCCGGCATGTCGGCCGCCGGGGTCCCCTCCTCACAGGAGAAGGGGAAGACCCCTGCCCGCTGGAAGTCCAGCGGTGGGAGCTCCCGGCAGAGGTTCTCGAACTCGGCCTCCCCCTCCCCGGGAAAGCCCACGATGATGGAGGTCCGCAGCACCAGGTCCGGAATGGCCGCGTGGAGGTCGGCCACCACCTTCCGGATCAGGGCGCTGTCCCCCCGGCGGTGCATGGCCTTCAGGATCTTGTCGTCCAGGTGCTGGATGGGAATGTCCAGGTACTTGACGATCTTGGGCTCCCGGGCGATGACGTCGATGAGGTCCTGGTCGATCTCATCGGGGTAGAGGTAGTGGAGCCGGACCCAGTGGAAGGGCAGCCGGCACAGCTCCGTCAGGAGCTCCCCCAGCCGCCGGCGGCCGTAGAGGTCGGTGCCGTAGCGGGTGATGTCCTGGGCGATGACGATGAGCTCCCGGACCCCCCGCTCCGCCAGGCCCCGGGCCTCCTCCAGCAGGGACTCGAAGGTCCGGCTGCGGTAGCGGCCCCGGAGGGAGGGGATGACGCAGTAGGCGCAGCGGTTGTCACAGCCCTCCGCGATCTTGAGGTAGGCGGTATAGGGCGGCGTGGAGACCATCCGCGCCCCGTCCTCCACCGTGTGGTCGATGTCTCCGAAATAGGTGGGGCTGTCCCCCTCCAGCACCGATTCAATGGCCGGCACGATATCGGTATAGCTGCCGGTGCCCAGGATGCCGTCCACCTCGGGCAGCTCCTCCAGGATCTGGTCCTGGTAGCGCTGGGAGAGGCAGCCCGTCACCAGCAGCTTCCCCAGCTTGCCCTCCTCCTTCAGGGGGGCAATGGAGAGGATGGTGTCGATGGCCTCACTCTTGGCGGAGTCAATGAACCCGCAGGTGTTCACCACCGCCACGTCGGCCCCCTCGGGCTCTCCGGTGACGGTGTAGCCGGCCTCCCGGCACAGGGCCATCATCTGCTCGGTGTTCACCAGGTTCTTGGCACAGCCCAGCGAGATAAACGCGACTTTCAATCGAAGGTCCCCTTTTCATTCAAATCCAGTTCCGGCCGGCTCTCCGGCCAGTGTCCCGTCCTTGCTGGAACGGGGTTCACAGAAAGACGCAGCGCCCCGCCCTGCGCTTGGGCATTTTGGGCGTCTGATCGGGATAGCCCAGGGCCACGGCGGCCACCAGCTCTCCCTTCCCGGGGGCGAAGCGGTCCCGCAGGGCCGGGCCGAAGCCGGTGCTCACCGGGGCGGTCATCCAGCAGGAGCCGATGCCCTTGGACCAGGCCGCCAGCAGCAGGTTCTCCACGGCAGCGGCGGCGCTCTGCACCACGCTGTCCCGGTCGGGATAGCCGTCCTTCTGGAGGAAGGCCAGCACGCAGACCGGGGCCCCGCCCAGGCTCACCAGAAAGCTCTCGGTCTCCCGGATGACCTGGGGATGGTTGGCGAAGCGGGCCTCCAGCTCGGGCCGGGTCTTCACGGCCACCTGGTGCATGGTGTCCCGAAACTCCGCCATGCCCTCCGGGCTGCAGACGGCCACCAGATACCAGGGCTGGAGGTTCACCGCCGAGGGGGCGCAGGCCGCCGCGGCCAGGATCTCCTCCAGCTCCTGCCGGGGGATGGGGTCGGGCTTGTATTTCCGGACGCTCCGCCGGGTCACCAGACATTCCAACGTATCCATGTCTATTCCTCCTCGATCTCCGCGCCATAGCGGCGCAGGGCGGCGTTGATCTCACCCCAGCCATAGCCCCGGCGGGCCAGGGCATCCGAGGCCCGCTTGAGGTCCTTGGGGTCGGGGGCGGTCCCCCCCAGTCTTTTTCGGAGAAAGGCATCCATGCCCTCCTCCCAGTCCTCTACCTCCTGGAGGGCGGCGTCCCAGTGCTCCCGGGGCACGCCCCTGCGGTAGAGCTCGTCCCGCACCCTCCGGGGGCCGTAGCCCCGGGCGGCGTACTGCCGGGCCACCTCGGCGGCGTACCCCCCCTCGTTCAGGACCCCCAGGTCCACCATCCGCTGGGCGATGGCCTGGGCCTCCTCCTCGGGGCACGCCTTCCGGCACAGGTGCTCCACCAGCCTTTTCCGGGACATGGGGGTGTCCATCAGGACCCGGAGGGCGTAGGACTGGAAGCGGTCGTGCCGCTCCGCCCGGCGCAGGTCCTCCAGCTCCTCTTCCGTCAGCTCCCGGCCGTCGTAGAGGGCGAAGTCCGCCATCTGGTTCTTCCCCACCTGGAGGAAGCTTCCGTCCTCCAGCTGGAGTATCCAGCGGTCCTGGCCCCGCTTGGAGGGGGTCAGCTTACTGATCCGCATCCTCGAAGTCCTCGGCCGACACGTCTACCGCCCTGCCGGCGGCCTTGGCGGCCGCCTTGGCCTGGGAGGGCAGCAGCTTGTAGGAGTTGGCCCGGATGTCGGCCTCCAGCTGGTCGGCCACCTCCGGGTTGTCCAGCAGGTACTGCTTGGCGGCATCCTTGCCCTGGCCCATGCGGGTCTCCCCCATGGCAAACCAGGAGCCCGACTTCTGCACCAGCCCCAGCTGGACGCCCAGGTCGATGAGCTCGCCGGTCTTGGCGATGCCCTGGCCGAACATGATGTCGAACTCCGCCTGCCGGAAGGGGGGCGCCACCTTGTTCTTGACCACCTTCACCCGGACGTGGTTGCCCACCATCTCGCTGCCGTTCTTGAGGGTCTCCACCTTCCGCACGTCCATGCGGACGGAGGCGTAGAACTTCAGGGCCCGGCCGCCGGTGGTGACCTCGGGGTTGCCGTACATGACCCCCACCTTTTCCCGGAGCTGGTTGATGAAGATGACGATGCAGTTGGTCTTGGAGATGGAGCCCGCCAGCTTCCGCAGGGCCTGGCTCATGAGCCGGGCCAGCAGGCCCACGTGGGAGTCCCCCATGTCCCCCTCGATCTCGGCCCGGGGGGTCAGGGCGGCCACCGAGTCCACCACTACCACGTCAATGGCGCCGGAGCGGACCAGGGCCTCGCAGATCTCCAGGCCCTGCTCACCGGTGTCGGGCTGGGAGATGAGCATGGAGTCGATATCCACCCCCAGGGCCTGGGCGTAGGAGGGGTCCAGGGCGTGCTCGGCGTCGATGAAGGCCACCTCGCCCCCCCGCTTCTGGGCCTCGGCCACGATGTGGAGGGCCAGGGTGGTCTTGCCGGAGGACTCCGGCCCATAGATCTCGATGATGCGCCCCCGGGGGACGCCGCCAATGCCCAGAGCCAGGTCCAGGGAGAGGGACCCGGTGGGAATGGCCTCCACCACCACGCTGGCGTTCTCCCCCAGGCGCATGATGGAGCCCTTGCCGTAGGTCCGCTCGATCTGGGCCATGCAGGTCTCCAGGGCTTTTTTCTTATCGGAGGCCGGAGCGGCACTCTCCAGCACAGTCTTCTTCGTTGCCATCTGCTCATTTCTCCTTTGTCTCCGCCCCTGTCCGCACGGAAGGGACGGCTTGCTTCTGTCCCCTATCCTACCGGCTGTTCTGTCCGGTAAAAAGGACTTTTATGGAGGGCCGTCCGGAGGCCGAAGGGCCCGCCGGCTGGGCGGTGCCGGGGACCCGCAGGTCCTAATGGTTGGCCATGCCCTCCACCACCCGCCAGACGCCCCGGGGGTCCTGGTGAGTGACAATGTTTTCAAAGCCGTTTTGGGCCATGATCTGCTCCACGGCAGGGGCCTGGCCCATGCCCACCTCGAAGATCAGGCTCCCGCCCAGCCGCAGGGCAGTGCCCCAGTTGGCCGAGATGGCCCGGTAGAAGTCCAGCCCGTCCAAGCCCCCGTCCAAGGCGCCCCAGGGCTCGTAGTCCTTCACGGATACGTCCAGGTCGGGCAGCTCCTTGTGGGGGATGTAGGGGGGATTGCAGGCGATGACGTCAAAATCCCACAAACTGGCCGCCGGGGCGGCCAGGGCGTCGGCCTGGACACAGGTGACCCGGGCGTTGAGGTTGTTCCGGCGAACGTTCTGCTTGCAGATCCGCAGGGCCCCCTCGGAGAGGTCGGCCAGGACCACCCGGCAGTTGGGGGCGTTGGCCGCCACCGCTAGGCCCACGCAGCCGCTGCCGGCGCACAGGTCCAGCACCCGGGCCCCCTCCCCCGCCGCCTTGGCCAGGAGGATGGCCCGCTCTGCCAGAGTCTCGGTGTCGGCCCGGGGGATGATGACGTCCCGGGAAATATCCAGGGGGAGGCCGTAGAACTCCCATTCCCCGATGATGTAGGCCACCGGCTCTCCAGCCAGACGGCGCTGGGTCAGCTCCTCCACCTTCTCCTCCACCTCTTTGGAGGCGTAGAGGGGCAGGTCCCGGAAGAACTGCTCCCGGGTCTTGTCGGCGGCAAAGCACACCAGCTCCCGGGCCTCCAGCTGGGCCATCTCCACCCCGTGGGCCCGCAGCCGCTTCCGGGTATCCAGATACAGATTGTTGTAGGTGGTCGCCATGGACATCGCCTCTCTCGTCTTTCAGATCACAGGCTTGCTCAGAAGCGGGACCCCGTCACCACTTGTCCTTGCCCTTCTCCTGGGGCAGGACCTCTTTCAGGGCGGCGATACCCACCTCGATCATGGAGTCATCGGGCTCGAAGGTGGTCCACCGCTGGATACCCATGCCCGGCCGGCGGATGGCCCGACACAGGAGGTTGTCGTGTCCCCCCACATAGCGATTGATCTCCCAGGTCAGGCCCACCACCACCGGCAGCAGGGCCAGGTGGACCAGGGTCCGCAGCCAGGGGTTGGTAAACTGCCAGAAGGAAAAGACCACACTGGAGAGGAGGATGGACACCACAATGACCACAAAGAGGAAGCTGGTGCCGCAGCGGGGGTGGTGCTTGGGCTGGGCGCGGACGTTCTCCACGGTCAGCTCCAGGCCCTTTTCGTAGCAGAAAATGGTCTTGTGCTCCGCCCCATGGTAGGAAAAGACCCGGTGGATGCTCTTGGTCTTGGAGCAGAGGATGAGATAGCCCAGGAAGATGACCACCCGGACCACGCCCTCCACCAGGTTCCGGACCCAGAGGGGCACCTGGGGGAAGAAATACATCACCGCCCCGGAGAGGAGGGTGGGTAGCACGAAGAAAAGCCCCACGGAAAAGGCCATACCGATGATGACCGCCAGCGTGGTGAAAAAGGCCATAGCCTTCTCGCTGCCCAGCTTTTCATCCAGCCACTGCTCGAATTTGGAGGGCTCCTCGTCCTCCTCCCCGTCCTCGGGGTAAAATTCCGCCGAGTACATCAGGGCGGTGACGCCGGTATACATGGAGGTGCAGAAATTGACCACGCCCCGGAGGAAGGGCCAGCCCAGAATGGGGTGGCGGTCCTTGATGAGCCGCCGCTGTTCGGTCTTGATCTCCAGACCGCCGTCCGGCCGGCGCACTACGATGGATTTTTTGTCGGGGCCCAGCATCATGATGCCCTCGATGAGGGCCTGGCCGCCGATCATGGTGCGAAAGGGCGTGGCGCAGGCTTGGTTTTGGTTGTCAGGCATTCGTTTTGGTACTCCTAATTCTAATCAGAATATGCGATGCCGGGCCGGCTTCGGTCCGGTCTGCTGAAGACATGATAGCAAACCCCGCCGCAAATTGCAAGAGGGGGTCGAACTCATGTTCCAATGGGCAGGCGGATGGTGACGATGCAGCCGCCGCCCTCGGCGTTGCCGATGTCCAGGCGTCCGTTGTGGCGGCTGATGATCTCCTCGCAGACTGCCAGGCCGATGCCTGAGCCCCGGGCCTTGGAGCTGCCCTTGTAGAACTTGTATTTGACATGGGGGAGCTCATCCTCCGGGATGCCGGGTCCGTAATCCCGGATGGTGATGACCACGGCATCTCCTTCCCCGTGGATGGCGGTGTCGATGCGCTTGCCGGAGCCGCCGTGCTTGGCGGCGTTGTCCAGCAGGTTGCAGAAGACCTGCCGCATCCGCTCCGGGTCTCCGGGGATGGGGGGGAACTCCTCCTCGCAGTCGGTGTGGGTCAGGGTGATGCCCTCCCGGCGGAAAAACTCAGTATAGGTGTAGACGGCGTCCTCCAACTCAGCCTTGATGTCCATGGGCTCCACCGACAGGGTAAAGCGGCCGTCCTCGATGCGGGAGAACTCCAGCAGCTCCTCCACCATGTTGGTGAGCCGCCGGGCCTCGGAGACGATGATGCCCATGCCCTTTTTCACGTCGGCGGCGTCCCGGACCTCCCCGTTCATGATGGTCTCAGCCCAGCCGTTGATGGCGGTGAGGGGGGTGCGCAGCTCATGGGACACGGAGGAGATGAACTCCGACTTGAGCTTTTCCGACTGGTCGATCTTCATGGACATGTCATTGATGGCGTCAATGAGGTCCCCCACCTCGTCATCAAATTTTTTCTCCATCTGGATGCCGTAGGAGCCGCCGGCGATACGCTTAGCCGTATCCGTGACGGCGGTGACGGGCTCCACGATGGAGCGGACAAAGTAGAGGTTGGAGAAATACACCAGCAGCACGATGGCCGCCCCCACCAGCAGAGCCACCGCCACGATCTTTACCACCTGGAGATCACAGCGGCCCAGGGATGTGACGATGCGGATGACCCCGACCAGAGTGCCGTTCCGGCTGATAACCGGCGCCGAGACGGACATCACCCGCTCCCCGGTGTCCGGCGCAGTGCCGGACCAGGGGGTCTGCTGCCGCTGCTCAATGGCGGCGGTGACATCCGGCGTTCCGGGATAGGAGCCCGGGATGGTCAGGTCGTTGGTGGAGCTGTCAATGCTGCCGGAGGCGTTGAGGATCTGGAGCTCCAACCGGTCCTTGTCGGAAAAGGTGCTCACATAGTCGTTGGCGGTCTGGAGGTACTCGCTCTGGGACATGGCCCCGCTGAAAAAGGGCAGGGCCGCCGTCACCCGGGACTTGAGGCCCGTCTCCATGGTGGAGTAAAAGTAGCTGGCCATGGCCGCCGAAAAGGCCGCCACCGCGAAGAGCACAATGAGCAGGACAGCGGAAATACTGTTGAGCATCCAGCGCCGTCTGATCCCTTTTACCTTTGCCATCTGATTTCCGCCTCCTTCCTCATATGTGTGGTTTCTTTTCCTCTCTACACGGACCAGAGAGGCTCTAACTTAAGGGCCGTCCCACAAGTTCAGAACCCCCACTTGTACCCGTAGCCCCACACTGTATTGATATAGGTAGGGTTGGTGGGGTCGATTCCCCACAAAGCTCCGCTTTCTGGGGACCCCTTTTCTCTTTGTCCCAATTCGACTTTGTGTTCCCCCTCAAAACCTGTGTATAAATATTCGATACCATGTCCCCCCTTGTGTGATATATGGGGGCTTCGATGTATTTGCCTTGAAAGAGGCACGATGGTATGGTAAAATATAAATAATATGGAATATTTGATAAAGGATGGTGACGATATGTTTGACGTATGGATGGGAGATATAGAACTTACTACGGCAATTTTAATTTTTTCTGTCATCGTGCTTTTGCCAGTTCAATTACTTCTTTGCTTTAAGGCAAAGAGCAAGGCGATTCGTTTACTGCCTGTGATGGTGCTTTCTATAGCGACAATTATTTTTGCTGTGATGTCTGTTGCAATTACAGGATTGGATGGACTGGGATACGTATTCCTCGCCATATTTACAGGTTTTATGTTACTTATGTGCGGCATGGGCTGGGGCATCTGGTGGATTGTAAAACGCAAGAAGCAAAGCAAGGCATAGCGCGAGTAAAATGAATTGAGTATCAGAGGGGATCTCGCCTTAATGGGTGAGATCCTCGTTTTATGTCCCCTAATGAATAAATCTACATTAGCTTACTCTACCCTATACTCCGGGAACACAAAAGGAAATTGGGAGT
>DWWJ01000128.1 GCA_019119795.1 Candidatus Intestinimonas pullistercoris | reverse complement strand
AGCTGGAGCCCCCGCTCAAAGCAGTCCAGGCCGTGGGCCAGGACGGGATCGTGGGCCACATGCTCCGGCCAGAACTCCGGCCTGGGCGGGCCGATCCAGTTGTGATACAAGGCTTCCATCATTTTTGTCATTGATAAGCACCTCCGAACACGCGGATTTCTGCGTGTCACTATCATAACACGCGGAATTCCGTGTGTCAAGAGGGGATACCATGATTTCAGAACGAGTCAGAACCCTGCGCAGGGAACAGGGATTGAAGCAGGAAGAGATGGCGGAGAAAATCGGCATTGCCTACCGCACCTATCAGGATTTGGAGGGGGGCAAAAAGCCCAGCTATGATACGCTTCTGAAGACGGCAGAGGCCAACCAGGTCTCGGTGGACTGGCTCATGGGCCGCACCGAGGACCGGGAGCTCCATCAGCTATGATCTGCTCCCTGTGTCCCCGGCGGTGCGGGGCGGAGCGCACCGCGGACCGGGGGGAGGGCCACTGCCGGATGCCCGCCCTGCCGGTGCTGGCCCGGGCCGCCCTCCACCGCTGGGAGGAGCCCCCCATCTCCGGCACCCGGGGGGCCGGGACCGTCTTCTTCTCCGGGTGCAGCCTGGACTGCGTCTTCTGCCAGAATGACCAGATCAGCCACCAGGACTTCGGCGCTCCGGTCACTGTGGCCCGGCTCCGGGAGATCTGCCTGGACCTGGCCGCCCAGGGGGCCCACAACATCGACCTGGTGAACCCCACCCACTTCGCCCACGTGGTGGCGGAGCTTTTGGAGGAGCCCCTGCCGGTGCCCGTGGTGTGGAACTCCGGGGGCTACGACCGGGTGGAGACCCTCCGGGCCCTGGAGGGCAAGGTGGACATCTACCTCCCCGACCTCAAGTATCTGACCCCGGCCCTCTCGGAGCGGTACTCCGGGGCCGCCGACTATCCGGAGACGGCCGCCGCCGCCATCCGGGAGATGGTCCGGCAGACCGGGCCCTATGTCCTGGAGGACGGCCTTTTGAAGCGGGGGGTCCTCATCCGCCACCTGCTCCTGCCGGGGCGGCTCCCGGAGGCCAAGCGGATCATGGACTGGGTGGCGGAGACCTTCCCGACGGGGACCGTCCTCTTCTCCCTCATGAGCCAGTACCTCCCCCTGGGCCGGGCCCGCGACTTCCCCGAGCTGGACCGCCGCCTGCGGCCCTCCGAGGCCAGGAGCGCCCGGGATTATATGGCGGCCCTGGGCCTGGAGGGCTTCTGCCAGGAGAGTGGGGCCGACGACGCCGGCTTCGTCCCCGCCTTTGACCTCACGGGAGTCCGGTGAGCCCCCTTTGTACAAAAAACGCGGTCCCCCCGGCCGTCAGGCCGGAAGGGGACCGCGTTTTCGTTTGAGGAAAAGGCCGGAACGGTCAGGGATCTTCGCCGGTGTCGGAGGACTCGGCCTCCGCCTGCTTCTGCTGGAGGACCGGGAAGGGCTCCCCGTCCACCTCGTCCAGGTCCACATCCAGGTCCCGCTCCAGGGGCTCGGGCTTGTCGCCTCGGGTGTCCACGAAGAAGTCCATGGGGGCCAGCTCCGGGTTCCGGTGGCGGAAGATGGCCGTCACTACCGGGAAGAGGACGATGGAGATGAGGCCCCCGGAGAAGCCGTTGTTGTAGAGGTTGACGCCCGCCAGGGCCGACCCGGTCTGGAGCACCAGGGCCGAGTGGAGGAAGCCCGCCGCCGCCCCGGTGACCGGGCCGAAGACCCCGGCAAAGGGGGCCAGGGTGGTGCCGAAGAGGGCGGCCAGCTGAAGGCTGGGGGCGTCCACATTGTAGTGCATGAAGATGCCGCCCAGCATCACCCCCACCATGACGGGGAGGATGTTGAAGAGGTGCTTGCCGTAGGCGGAGAAGCCGATGATGGTGAAGATGCCCCCCAGGGTGGGGCCGTTCAGGTCCCCCCCCACCAGCAGGATATAGGCCATGGCCACCAGGCCGTTGACCCCCATGTTGATTAGCACGGGCCCGTGGCCGGAGGACCGGAGGTAGTCGCTGGGGGCCCGGCCGGAGGTGGTGAGGATGCGCCGGTAGCCGGCCCACACCGCCCAGATGGGCTTCCCGGAGAAGAAGAGTCCGCAGATGATGAAGATCAGACAGTAGACGGTCAGCACCAGTCCGAACTCCAGGTTATAGCCCTCCGCCCAGTAGGAGACGGTCTGGGGGCTGTCGTCTACGGCGTCCAGCATGGGGACGATCATCATGGCCAGCATCCCGCAGGCAAAGCCCATGTTGTAGAGGTTCATGCCGTTTTGGACCTTGTAAGTATAGGCCGACAGGGGCGGGAGGATGAGGCCGATGATGATGCCCATGAGGAGGCCGCCCAGCGGGTGGGCGTGGCGACTGCCGAAGGCCATATAGCTCACCAGGGGGGAGAGGGCGGTGGCCAGGAGGGCAGTGCCCACATATTTGGAGAAGGGTTCCTTTTGGATGCGGGAATAGAGCCAGGTTCCCAGGAAGATGGGCCAGATGTTGAAGATGTTCTTCCCGAAGAGGGCGAAGCCGGACATGAGGCCGATCTCTGTGATGGTGAAGCCGTTGGGCAGGTCGCCGGAGAAGTAGAGCAGTCCGGCGCTGATGACAGTCACCAGGGCGGCGTTGATGAAGGCGGCGCCGGGCCCGGCGGTCTCCACATAGTCGGTGATGAGCACATCCTGCATGAGGATGATCTTCCGGAGCCCCGGAAGAATGTTCGCGGGGTCGTCAAAACAGATGCCCACCACCGCCAGGGACAGGGCAAACAAGAGGATCAGCCAGTACTCTTTTTTGTATCGCATCCACAGGTCCTCCTTTTGTTATGGTGCAGCTCAGCCGGGCTGGAAGTAGTCCCAGGTCTCCTGCGCGTTTTTCATGATCTCGTCTCGCAAAGCCTCCAGAGAGGGGAACTTCCGCTCCCCCCGCAGTTTTTTATAGAACTCCATCCGGATGACCTGTCCGTAGAGGTCGCCGGAGAAGTCCAGGATATAGCCCTCCACGTTGACCCGGTCCCCGTCATCCACCGTGGGGCGGACCCCGATGTTGGTGACGGCCGGGCGGCTAGTGCCGTCCTGGAACCGGACCCGGGTGACGTAGACCCCGTGGGCGGGCACCAGGACCCCCTCCGGGAAGTGGAGGTTCACCGTGGGGAAGCCCAGGGTGGAGCCCAGCCGCTTCCCGTGGCCCACCCGGTCGGTGAGGATGTGGGGGTGGCCCAGGAACTCCATGGCCCGCTCCATCTCCCCCTGGGCGATGAGGGTGCGGATATAGGTGGAGGAGACGGTGATGCCCTCCAGCTCCACCTTGGGGATGATGTCACAGCCTATCCCCAGCTCCCGGCACAGGTCCTGGAGCCGCTGGGGGTTGCCCTCCCCCTTGTAGCCGAAGTGGAAGTCGTGGCCGGCCACCACATGGGCGGCGCCGTGCTCCTTCACCAGATATTCCGTGACAAAATCCCGCCAGTCCATCCGCATCATGCTGTCGAAATGGGCCACGATGACATCCTGGATGCCGTAGAGCCGCCGCATCAGGTCGGCCCGGTCGGCAGGGGAGCTGAGGAGGGGGGTCACCGCCCCGGTGATGCGGCTGCTGGGGTGGGCGTCAAAGGTAAAGGCCGAGGGGACCAGCCCCTTCTGGGCAGAGACCTCCCCCACCCGGTGGAGCAGGGCCCCGTGCCCCAGGTGGACGCCGTCAAAAAAACCCAGGGCTACCGCCCGTCTGCTTTCTGGCAAAGAGTATCACCTCTCTTTTGTGATTCAGGGCTCAAAGAACCGCTTCAGGACCTGCATCCGGCCGCCCTGGCACCGGGCCAGGGCCAGGAAGGCCCCGCTCTCGCTGTAGACCCGGAAGTCCCCCTCCATGCCGGGGGCCCCCACAGGGGCGCCGGAGCGCAGGCGCCGCTCGGCCTCCGGCCGGAGGACGGCCCGGCCGGGCCAGCCGCAGCGGGCGAAGTACTCGTCCACCGGCAGCAGGAGGGCCTCGGCCTCCCCCCGGTCCGCGGCGGCCTGGACGGCCTCCAGGGTGACGGCCTCGGCCAGGGTGAAGCCGGCGGCCTCGGTGCGGCGGAGGGAACTCATGCACCCGCCGCAGCCCAGGACCTGGCCGATGTCGTGGCACAGGGTCCGCACATAGGTCCCCTTGGAGCACCGGACCCGGAGGGTGTAGTCCGCACGGCCCGGCTGGGGCGGGGCGTCCGGCCGGTCCTCGTCCAGGACCCCCAGGGCGCGGATGCTTACCTTCCGGGGCGCCCGCTCCACCTCCTGGCCCTTCCGGGCCAGCTCGTAGAGCTTTTTGCCGTTGCGCTTGATGGCGGAGTACATGGGGGGCACCTGGAGGATGTCCCCCTGGAACTGCGCCAGGGCGTTCCAGAGCTGGTGGTGGTCCACCTGGACCGGCCGCTCCTCTAGCACTTCTCCGGTGGTGTCCTGGGTGTTGGTGATGACGCCTAGTTTTAATCCAGCGATATATTCCTTATCGGACTCGCTGGCAAACTCCACCGCCCGGGTGGCCCGGCCCACAAAGACCGGAAGGACGCCGGTGGCCATGGGGTCCAGGGTCCCGGCATGCCCCACCCGCTTCTCGTGGAGCATCCCCCGCAGCTTGGCGCAGACATCCATGCTGGTCCATCCCTCTGGCTTGTCGATGACCAAGATCCCGTTAGGCATGGCCCTGCACCTGCCGGATGGCGTTCAGGATGGCGTCCTTGGCGTCCTGGATGGTGCCGGAGATGGTGCATCCGGCGGCGGCGGCGTGGCCGCCGCCCCCCAGCAGGGCGCAGACCTGGGTGGCGTTGAGGCTCCCGTCGGTGCGGACCGAGAGCTTGCACTCGCCCCCCTCCAGCTCCCGGATGGTCACGGAGGTCCGGACCCCCTCCAGCTGGCCCAGGAAGGCGGCGATGTCCTCCGCGTCCCGCTCCGTGGCCCCCAGGCGAGCCATGTCGGCCAGGGAGACGGCGCAGACTGCGGTCTCCCCGCCGTCGTGGAGGTCCATGGTGTCGATGATGAGGGCCTCCAGCTGGAGCCGTTTGAGACTCTTGGTGCGGAAATGCCGCTTGTTGACCCCCTGGAAGTCGATGCCCAGGGCCATGAGGTCGGCGGCTACCCGGTGGGTCTCCGGGGTGGTGTTGTTGTAGACAAAGCACCCGGTGTCGGTGGAGACCGCCACATAGAGGGGCAGGGCGGCCTCCTTAGAGACGGGCCCCCACTGGAGGATCAGGTCGTAGACCAGCTCGCCGCAGGCCGCCCGGCTGGGGTCCACGCAGCTCTGGGCGGCAAAGCCCTCGTAGGAGGGGTGGTGGTCGATGGCCAGGTCGATGCCCCTGTGGAGCCAGGCCTCCCCGGCGGGCGTGAAGAGCTGCCGCCCGGCGATATCCACCGACACCACAAAGGCCGGCTGGAAATCCTCTCCGGCCAGATAGCCCTCCAGATAGGGGGTGAAGAGGGTGGTGGCGTCCTCGTTGGGGAGGATGGCCGCGTCCTTGCCCTGCTCCCGGAGGGCCTGGCACAGGGCCGCGGCGCAACCGATGGTATCCCCGTCCGGGCGCTTGTGGGTGAGAATGAGGATATGGTCCTGGCCGCGCAGCAGCGCGGCCGCCTCGGTGTAGTTCATGCTCTGCTCCTTACTTGTCCAGCTGTTCGATGATCTCCAGGATGTGGGCCCCCTCCGCGATGGAGTCGTCGGCCACAAAGGTGAGCTCCGGAGTGTACCGGAGCTGGAGGGCCTGGCCCAGCTCCCGCCGGAGGTAGCCCCCGGCGGACTTGAGGCCCTTCACCACCTCCCGGACGTCGCTCTTGTCCAGCACGCTGACGTAGACCTTGGCGTACCGGAGGTCGGAGCTGGTATCCACCGCGGTGATGGAGACCAGTCCGTGGACCCGGGGGTCCTTGACGGTGCGGAGGAGGGCGGAGAGCTCCCGCTGAATCTCCTCGTTGATGCGTCCGATGCGATTGCTCGGCATAATGTGCTCCTTTCCAAGGGGGATGGACCCCCGGTTCAAATCTCAATGGTCAGCCCGCACTGCCAGGGGGCGGGGCGGTGGGGCGGGGGAGGGTCCAGCTGCCTCAGGGTCTCCAGGTCCAGGTCGGTCAGCTTTCCCTGAAACCGGGGCACCCGCTCCGCCCGGTCGATCCCCACCCAGAGCCGCCACAGCTCCACCGTCTCTCCGGGGGCGCAGTTCCGCTCCAGATAGGCCCGGAGCGCCGCCGCATCCTCCTCTGTGGGGCGCAGGTCCAGCTCATATTGGCAGGGCTTCAGGTCCAGGTCCAGCTCCTCCACCGCCGGGCGGTAGTACTCGTGGGCCCGAACGGCGAAGCCCGTCCGCTCCAGGCTGACGGTGTACCCGCCATGGGAGCTGGTCTCGGTCCAGCGGCTTCCGGACTCGTACAGAGGCAGGGGATGGTCGGCGCACAGCAGGGTGACAGCGCTCATGGGAACCTCCCTTCCAACACGCATGATACATCATGATACATGATATGCGGGAGCAGGCGATGCTCCGTCGAAAAAATTTTCAAAAGGGGGTTGACAAAAAGAAATTGTTATATTAATATCTAACTATAGCTAGAGCTAAATATTTAGCTATATATCAATAATGAAAGGAATGGCTGACCGTGTACCGAATTGATGCAAATACTTCTATCGAGGCCCTTTTGAACATTGCTAAGAGATCTCTGGAAGATGTGGACAAGGATGAAGTTTTCACAGTGGCGAAGTTGTTTCGCGGCTTCGAGTGGAGCCGCATCCCCGTGGGGAAGCGGATCGCCCTGGGCTCCGTTTTCTTTGCCTACGCCACCGGAGAAGGGTCAAACCTGGTAGAGCCTGGGGAGAAGACCAAACAGAACCAGCAGCAGTACCGCAAGCTAGAAATCAGCCGCGCGGAAAAGGTGGCCATGGTACAGGCCGATCACCCAGGGGCTTCCGTGTCCAACTAAATGAAGTGCTAAAAAGTCACAATTGTGAAAAACAGGGAGGGGGAGCGCAGTCCACCCTCCCTGTTTCTATCCACAGGTTTATACCTCGATCTGCTCCATCAAATAGGCCTCGACTACGTCGCCCACCTTGATGTCCTGGAACTTCTCAAAGGTGATGCCGCACTCGTAGCCCTGGGCCACCTCCTTGACGCTGTCCTTGAAGCGCTGGAGGGAGGCGATGGTGCCGTCGTAGATGACGATGTTGTCCCGCAGCAGGCGCATCTGGGCGCCCCGCTGCATCTTGCCCTCGGTGACATAGCAGCCGGCCACCATGCCAACGCCAGTGATGCGGAAGACGTTCCGCACCTCGGCCTGGCCCAGGTCCACCTCTTTGAACT
>DWWJ01000127.1 GCA_019119795.1 Candidatus Intestinimonas pullistercoris | reverse complement strand
ATGACAAAAATGATGGAAGCCTTGTATCACAACTGGATCGGCCCGCCCAGGCCGGAGTTCTGGCCGGAGCATGTGGCCCACGATCCCGTCCTGGCCCACGGCCTGGACTGCTTTGAGCGGGGGCTCCAGCTGGGCCTCCTGCTGGGGTTGGAGGCCTTCCTCTTCGAGATGGATGACTAACTGCCGCCCCGCTCCCCCGGCAGGGGCCCCCTGCGGGGCGGAGTCCCTCCGGGGGGTGCCTACCCGGCAGGGGCAAGGTCCCCCTTGGGGGTCCGGCTCCCATCCGGAGAGGGTTTTCCGGCGGGCTCGCCGGGGGCTGGTTACTCACCAGGGGGCGGAGTCCCTCCGGGGGCAAAAACCATTTCTTTTTCTGCGGAAAAAGAAACGGTTCTTGACTCCAAAGAAAAAGTTAGGCCCGGTCTCTGTCAGGTTTGGGGTGGAAAACGGCGGCTTGCAGCTTTCGTATGACATTGGGGCCCCCTCCCGGCCGTTACGGCCTGCCCTCATGGAACAGGGACAGGCCGACGCTCTAACCATCCGCCGCCTGCGGCTGCCTCTCTCAGGGCCGGGGTGGTGGGGTGCCTCCCTTGCGGCGGAGAGGGAGATTTGCGTAGAGTTCGACGACCCAGGCGCACTGTCGCACTCTGCCGCGAGAGTGGCACAGCCAGGCGGCTGCCGGATAGAACCACATCCACTTCCCTGTTCCACCATGACATGGCCGTAACGGCCGGGGCTGGTCCTCACCACAGTGCGTAAAGACGCAAGCCGCCGTGGTTAACCAAACACTTAGCGTAGACCGGCCCCTCCTTTTTCTTTGGAGTCAAGGCCCGTTTCTTTTTCCGCAGAAAAAGAAATGGACCTTGCCCCCGCGGCGGGAGCCGCATCCCATTACCCCCTGGGGAACCCAGGCCCCAGGTTTCCCTCCCGCCAGTGCTTGCGGCACAGGCCGATATACTGGTCATTGGCCCCCAGGACCACCTGCTCCCCCTCCCGGAGGACCCTGCCCTCCGCGTCGAACCGGGCGTTGCAGGTGGCCTTTTTGCCGCACCAGCAGATGGTCTTGACCTCCTCGATGATGTCGGCGGTGGCAAGCAGCTCCTGGGAGCCGGCGAAGAGCTGTCCGGAGAAGTCGGCCCGCAGGCCGTAGCAGATCACCGGGACCCCCCAGTCGTCCACGATGTGGACCAGGTACTGGACCTCCTCCCGGCTCAGGAACTGGGCCTCGTCCACGATGACGCAGGCGTAGTGCTTCAGCTCCTCCTCCGGCATGGCGCGCATCTCAGAAAAGTAGATGCAGGGGTGGGTGAGCCCCATCCGGGAGGCCACGAACTTGGCCCCGTCCCGCTGGTCGATCTCGGGCTTCACCAGCAGGGCCTCCTGGCCCCGCTCCTCGTAGTTGTAGCGCACCATCAGCGCGTTGGCCGTCTTGCTGGAGCCCATGACTCCATACCGAAAATACAGCTTTGCCATGTTTCCCGCTCTCCTCTGTCTCTGATGTCACCGCACCCGGGCCTCCACCGCCCCCTGGAAGCTCTGAAAGGCGTTGGGCACGGCGTAGGACCCCAAAAGGTCCCCCCGGCCGGCCCACACCCATCCGGAGGGCAGCTCCGCTCCGGCGGCCTCCACGGCCAGGGCCCGCATCCGCCATTCGATGTGGGTGAAGATGTGCTTCCCCACTCCCGCCTCCTCCAGGCCCAGGGGGCGGATGCCCCAGGCCGCCAGGGCGTCCTCCGCCGGGGCGGGCTCGTTGGGGTACTCCCACAGTCCCGCCAGCAGGCCCTTGGGCCCCCGGCGGCGGAGGGCCACCTTTCCCTGGCGGAAGACCAGAAAGACCACCCGCTCCTCCACCCGGCGGGCCTTTTTGGGGGCCTTCACCGGGAGCTCCCCGGTCCGCTCCTCCCGCCGGGCCCGGCAGAAGTCCCCGGCGGGGCACTTCTCGCACAAAGGGGCCCCGTTGGGCAGACATACCATGGCCCCCAGGTCCATCATGGCCTGGTTGAAGTCCCCCGGCGCCTGGAGGGGGATCACCGCCCGGAGGGCCGCCCCCATGCGGCGCTTGGTGTCGGGCCGGGTGATGTCCCCGGCGTCCCCGGTGAGGCGGGAGACCACCCGGAGGACGTTGCCGTCCACGGCGGGCACCGGCTCCCCGAAGGCGATGGAGGCGATGGCCCCGGCGGTGTACTCCCCCACCCCGGAGAGCTTCAGAAGCTCCTCATAGGTCTGGGGGAAATCCCCGCCGTAATCCTCCACCACCTGCCGGGCGGCCTTCTGGAGGTTCCGGGCCCGGTTGTAGTAGCCCAGGCCCTGCCACAGCTTCAAAAGCCGGTCCTCCTCCACCGCCGCCAGATCGGCCACGGTGGGCAGGACCTCCAGAAACCGGCGGTAGTAGTCCAGCACCGCCGCCACCCGGGTCTGCTGGAGCATGACCTCCGACACCAGGACGTGGTAGGGGGTGGGGTCGCTGCGCCAGGGCAGCACCCGGGCGTTCTCGTGATACCACTGCAGCAGGGGGATGGGCAG
>DWWJ01000015.1 GCA_019119795.1 Candidatus Intestinimonas pullistercoris | reverse complement strand
GACATCCGTCTGGCCAGCGAGAAGGCCAAGTTCGGCCAGCCTGAGGTGGGCCTGGGCATCACCCCCGGCTTTGCCGGCACCCAGCGGCTGCCCCGGATCGTGGGCATCAGCAAGGCCATGGAGCTCATCCTGACCGCCAAGACCATCGGCGCCGCCGAGGCTAAGGCCATCGGGCTGGTCAGCGAGGTCTATCCCCCTGAGGAGCTGATGGACAAGGCCATGGAGCTGGCCAACACCATCTGCGCTAACGCCCAGATCGCCGTGCAGGAGTCCAAGCGGTGCATCCGCATGGGCATGCAGACCGACATCGCCACCGGCTCCGCCTTCGAGGCTGAGGCCTTCGGCGTCTGCTTCGGCACCGAGGACCAGACTGAAGGCATGTCCGCCTTCCTGGAGAAGCGGGCTGAGAAGCACTTCCAGAACAAGTAATGGCCCCCGTCATCGCCCGCCCGGACGACCAGGTCTGGCGGATGATCTTGGGGGACTTTCCCAGGGAACAACAAAAAGAAAAGGGGTATGCAAGTATGAAGAAGATCGTAGTTATCGGCGGCGGCACCATGGGACTGGACATCGCTCAGGTCTTTGCCAAGAAGGGCTTTGACGTGGTGGTCCGGGATATCAAGGACGAGATCATCCAGGCCTCTGAGGCCCGGCTGAACAAGAGCCTGGACAAGCTGGTGAGCAAGGGCAAGCTGGACGAGGCCGGCAAGAAGGCCATCACCGACAAGATGACCTTCACCACCGACCTGAACCAGGCCGCCGACGCCGACCTGGTGGTGGAAGCCGCCATCGAGAACCTGGACATCAAGAAGTCCATCTTCGCCGAGCTGGACAAGATCTGCAAGCCGGAGACCATCCTGGCCACCAACACCTCCTCCATCTCCATCACCGCCATCGCCGCGGCCACCAAGCGGGAGGACAAGTTCATCGGCATGCACTTCTTCAATCCTCCCACGGTGATGAAGCTGGTGGAGGTCATCCGTGGGGCCAAGACCTCTGACGAGACCTTCAACACCATCCGTGACCTGTCCGTGGAGATCGGCAAGGAGCCTGTGGAGGTCAATGAGGCCCCCGGCTTCGTGGTCAACAAGATCCTGATCCCCATGATCAACGAGGCCTGCGACCTGCTCTACACCGGCGTGGCTTCTGCCGAGGGCATCGACACCGCCATGAAGCTGGGCGCCAACCACCCCATGGGCCCCCTGGCTCTGGGCGACCTCATCGGCCTGGACGTGTGCCTGGCCATCATGGATACCCTCTACAATGAGACCCACGATCCCAAGTACCGCGCCTCTCTGCTCATGCGGAAGATGGTCCGCGCCGGCCAGCTGGGCCGCAAGACTGGCAAGGGCTTCTTCGATTACAGCAAGTAATTTTCTTTTTCCATATTCCAAAACCGCCGTCTCTCCTTCTGGAGAGGCGGCGGTTTTTCCTGTTTTTTCCGGTCCTTGCGCCCGCCCCGCCGGCAGGGTATAATGGGACTGACCTTCTTTGTTTTCCCCAAATCCCCAATCCTTTAGAGGTCAGATCGGAGGGACCCCCTATGCTGACACCTGTCCTGGACCCCACCCTGGACACCCCGCTCTATGAGCAGCTCTACCGCCAGCTCCGCCGGGAGATCGAGTCGGGCGCCCTGGCCCCCGGGGAAAAGCTCCCCTCCAAGCGGGCCCTGGCCGCCCACCTGAAGGTCAGCGTGGTGACGGTGGAGGGGGCCTATGGCCAGCTCCAGGCCGAGGGCTACATCCGCTCCGAGCCCAAGCGGGGATTCTTCGCGGCCCCTCTGGAGGCCCCGTCCCCCCCTCCCCGACCGGAGCCCGCTCCCGCCCCGGAGGAGGCCCCCGCCCCCCGGAAGCCGGACTATGACTTCGCCACCAACGCCGTGGACGCCCTCCACTTTCCCTTCGCCACCTGGGCCCGGCTCATGCGGCAGGTGCTCACCCGGGAGGACAGCGCCCTCCTCTCCGCCATTCCCCCCCAGGGCGTGCCGGAGCTCCGGGCCGCCATCGTCCAGTACCTCCACGACTTCCGGGGCATCACCGCCCGGCCGGAGCAGGTGGTGGTGGGGGCGGGCTCGGAGTACCTCACCAGCCTTCTCTTCCAGCTTTTGGGCCGGGAGGGGGGCTATGCCGTGGAGGACCCGGGCTATCTGAAGTTCAGCCGCATCCTGGCCCACCAGGGGGCCCACATCTGCCCCATCCCCCTGGACGGCCAGGGGCTGCGGGTGGACGCCCTGCGGTGGTCCGGGGCCCGGGTGGTCCATGTGACCCCCTCCCACCACTTCCCCCTGGGCACGGTCATGCCCGTGGGCCGGCGGCGGGAACTCCTCGCCTGGGCCGGGGAGGGGCCGGACCGCTACATCATCGAGGACGACTACGACAGCGAGTTCCGCTTCTCCGGCCTGCCCATCCCCGCCCTCCAGAGCCTGGACAGCGGGGAGCGGGTGGTCTACCTCAACACCTTCGCCAAGAGCCTGGCCCCCTCCCTGCGGATCGGCTACATGGTGCTGCCCCCCCATCTGGCGGAGCGCTACCGCCGGGAGTTTTTGTTCTACTCCTCCACCGTCCCCTCCTTTGAGCAGTACACCCTGGCCCAGTTCCTGGAGGGGGGCCACTTTGAGCGGCACATCGCCCGGATGCGGGTGGAGTACCGGGACCGGAAGGCCGCCCTGGCCGCCGGCGTCCGGGACCTGGGCATCCCCGGGACCCTCTCCGGCGGGGACGCCGGGCTCCACATGCTGCTGCGGATGGACAGCCGGCTGGGGGAGGCCGAGCTGGTCCGCCGGGCGGCGGAGGCGGGGGTGGCGGTCTACCCTCTCTCCTCCTGCCGGCTGACCCCCGCCCCCGAGGGGGAACCGCCCACCCTCATCATGGGCTATGCCCGGCTGGAGGCCGGGGACATCCGCCGGGCCCTCCTGCGGCTGCGGGAGGCCTGGGGGTGAAGGGCTCCGCCCT